>CANKBJ010000003.1 GCA_947479905.1 Bradyrhizobiaceae bacterium | reverse complement strand
CGACATCGACTGGCGCGCTTTAGCCGACACGGCGACGACGACGGCGATTTACATGCCGGTGCGCACGCTCGGCGCTTTGGTCGCGCGCGCGCTCGCCGAGGGCCTCGATCCGGCGACGCCGGCGGCTGCGATTGCGCGCGCCACGCGGCCCGACCAGCAGGTCGTCGCCGCGCCAATCGCCGAATTGCCAGCGCTGCTGGCGCAAGCCGCGCTGCCCGGCCCAGTGCTGGTGATGATCGGGCAAGGCGTCGGCGGCATCGCCTCGACGGACGCCATCGCGGGCATGCCCCGAACCGCTGCCGGTTGACGCCGCAGCCTAAGGCTAATGGCGCTGCGAGCGTGCCGCGTCGGCGCGCTTTTCCGAATGCTTGGGCGCGGTCTCGGGTCGCGCCTGTGGCATCGGCACAAAGACCATTTCCACCGCTTCGGCCTGTGCCTTGGTGGCAGCCGGCGCTTCGGCGCGCGGCGTCACCTTGACGGGGCTTTCAGCCTCGGCCGCAGCCGCCGGCTGCGCCGGCGGCGAGATGAACGTCTCGGGCGAATAGACGTAAGCATTGTACAGGTTGGACCGGATCGGCTGGTTCGCATCGCGGATGATGCGGTCGCCCTCGCGCCGGTTTTCATAGACCACGCCACGGCCGCTGAAGCTGACCGTGTAAGTCGCCGGCGTATCGAGCAGCGGGTCGCTGGTGGCGATGGCGCGATCGAATTCTCGCTTGTCGTAGAAGGCGATCCCGCGGTCGAGGAAGGCGGTCGCGACGTTTGGATTGAGCTTGATCGCCTGGTTTATGTCGCGCGCCGAGCGCTCATAGTCGCGCTTGTCGTAATAGGCAAAGCCGCGGTTATAAAGGGCCAGCGCATAGTCCGGCTCGAGCGCCAGCGCCTGGTTGTAGTCGATGATGGCGCGCTCGACGTCGCGCTTGTTGCGATAGGCAAAGCCGCGATTGTTGAAGGCACGCGCATATTTCGGGTCGAGCTTGATCGCCTGGCTGAAATTCAGGATTGCCTGGTCGAGGTCATTCTTGCTGTCATAGGCGATGCCGCGCCCGTTGAAAGCGGCCGCCAGATTTCTGTCGAGCTTGATCGCCGCGTCGTAGTCGGCGATCGCGCGGTCGTAATCGCGCTTCTCGTAATAGGTGTTGGCGCGGTTGAAATAGGCAATGGTGTAGCCAGCGTCGAGCTTGATGGCCTCGCTGAAGTCGGCGATGGCGCGATCGGGGTCGCCCTTGTTGCGCCAGGCGAAGCCGCGATTGTTGCGGGCGACGGCGTTCTTGACGTCGAGTTTGATCGCGGCGTCGAGATCCTGAATGGCGCGGTCATTATCGCCACGCAGACCATGCGTGGTGCCGCGGTCGAGCAGAGCCGAAGCGAGTTTCGGATCGAGCCGAATGGCCTGGTCGAGGTCGGCGAGCGCGCGCTCGATGTCGCCTTTCATGCGGAAGGCGCGGCCGCGATTGCCGAAGGCCAGCGCATTCTTGCCATCGAGTCGGATCGCTTGGCTGAAATCGTTGATCGAGCGCTCATAGTCGCGCTTTTCACGATAGGCGAGGCCGCGATGATAATAGGCATTTTCGTAGGCGGAGTTCAGAGACAGCGCGGACGAGAAATCGGCCACCGCGCGGTCCATGTCGTGTTTTTCGAAATAGGCGCTGCCGCGCTGGTAGAAGCCGAGCGTCAGTTTCTGGTCCAGCTTCACCGCTTCGGAGAAGTCGGCGATGGAGCGATCGATCTCGCCTTTGAGCCGGAAAGCGATGCCACGATTGTAAAAAGCGAGGGAATTGGCGGCGTCGTACTTCACCGCCGAAGTAAAATCGGCAATGGCGCGATCGACGTCGCCTTTGGCGCCATGGCTGAGCGCGCGATCGTAATAAGCCACGGCATAGTCCGGCTTAAGCTTGATCGCGGCGTCGAAATCGGCGATCGCAGGGCCGAAATCGCGCTTGAATTCATAGGCGTTGCCGCGGTTATAGAAAGCGACTGCGTAGCTCGGATTGAGCTTGATCGCCTGATCGAAGTTCTCGATGGCGCGGTCGACGGCATTCTTGTCGCGGAACGCCAGGCCGCGATTGTAATATGCGAGGCTGTTGCCGGCGTCGTATTTCACCGCCTGATCGAAGTCGAGAATGGCGCGATCGAGGTCGCCCTTGGCGCCATAGGCGACGCCGCGGTCGTTATACCCTTGCGCGTAAGCCGGATTGATCTTGAGTGCCTGGGTCAGGTCGGAAACGGCACGGTCGAAATCGCGGCGGTTGGCATAGGCATTGCCGCGATTGTGCCAGGCCAGCGTATCGTTCGGATTGATCCTGATCGTGTTTGAATAGTCGAGCGCGGCCTGGGCAAAGTCGCCCATATCGTAGCGGGCATTACCGCGATTATAGTAGGCGACGGAGTAGCCGTCATTGAGCTTGATCGCCTGATCGTAATCCTGAACGGCGCGTTCGAGCTGGTTCTTGGAGGCGTAGGCAATGGCGCGGTTGTTGAACACCGAAGCGAAGGACGCATTGATCGCCACCGCCTGATCGAAGTCGGCGATGGCGCGGTCGGGCTCGCCTTTGAGGCCAAAGACGATGCCGCGATCGTTGTAGGCGACCGAGTCGCCGGCGGCGAGCTTTACCGCCTGGGTCAGGTCGGCGACAGCCTTGTCGTAATCGCCCCTGCTGGCCTGCGCGTAACCGCGCGCACTGTAGGCGGCCGCGAGGCTCGGGTTGATCTTTGTAGCCTGGCTGAAGCTCTCGACGGCGCGGTCAAATTCGCGCTTCTCGTGCAGTGCGACGCCGAGATTGTAGAAAGCCGAGGCGTTCTTGGCATCGAGCCTGGTGGCCTGCTCGAAGTCCGCGGCGGCGCGATCGAAATTGGCACGGTCGTAATGGGCGACGCCGCGATCGTAATAGGCCATCGCGTCCTTCGGATTCAGCCGGATCGCGCTGTCATAGTTGACGATCGCGCGCTCTATGTCGCGCTTCTGGAAAAATGCCGTGCCGCGATTGTAGTAGGCGGCGGAAAAATTGGCATTAAGCCGGATGGCGCGGTCGAAATCGGCGATGGCGCGGTCAAAGTCCTTCTTCCCGGCCGCGGCGATGCCGCGTTCGTTATAAGCCAGGGCGAAGATCGGGCTGACGCGAATTGGTTGGGCCACCTGCATGACGTCGCGGTCGAAACCGCGCTGGCCGCGAACTTCGTTGCCGCGCGGAGTTGGCGCGATCGTGTAGGTGGGTTTGAGTTTGATCGTTGCTTCGAAATCGGCAATGGCGCGTTCGTGATCATTCTTCTCGTAGTAGGCGATGCCACGGTCGTGCATCGAATAGACGTCTTTGCCGTCGACCTTGAGCGCCTGGGTGAAGTCGGCGATGGCGCGATCGAGATCGTTCTTGTCGAAGTAGGCATTGCCGCGGTTGTAGAGCGCGGCGACGTAATTCGGTTTCAGCTTGAGCGCTTCAACATAATCGGCGATGGCGCGATCGGTGTCGCCCCGGCGTTGATAGGCGAGACCACGATTATTGAGCGCGACGGCGTTTTTCGGGTCGAGATTGAGCGCGAAGTCGAAATCGGCGATGGCGTGGTCGGAGTCGCCCTTGGCGCCGAAGGCGATGCCACGATCGTAATAGGCGCGCACAAAAGCCGGATTGAGTTTTATCGCCTGGTTGAGATCGGCGATGGCGCGGTCGTAGTCGCGCTTGTCGTAATAGGCGTTGCCTCGGTTCGAGAAGGCGATTGAAAAGTTCGGGTCGAGGCGCGTGGCCTGGCTGAAGTCGGCGAGCGCCTGATCGATGTCGCCCTTGGCGCGGTAGGCCAGACCGCGATTGTTGAAGCCTTGGGCGAATTGCGGGTCGACGCGGACCGCCTGGCTGAAGTCGGCGATGGCGCGATCAAACTCGTTCTTGTTGCTCAGCGCCAGACCGCGCGTGTTGAACGCCACGACGTTTCCGGTGTTTTGCCGGATGACCTGATCGAGGTCTTTGATGGCGCGGTCGTGATAGCCGAGCTTTTCCAAAGTCTCGCCGCGGTTGAGCAGCGCCACGGTGAAACTGGAATTGATCGCCAGCGCCGCATCGAAATCCTTCAGCGCGCGATCCAGTTCGCCCTTGCTCTTGTAGGCCATGCCGCGGTTATTCAGCGCGGAATCGTAATAGGTGTTGGCTTTGATGGCCCGATCGAAGTCGGCGATGGCGCGGTCGAGTTCGCCACGGCTCTGGTAGATCGAGCCGCGGTTGTTAAGCGCGGCGGCAAAGACCGGATCGAGCTTGATCGCCTGGTCGAAATCGGCCAGCGCTTTAGCCTGATCGCCCTTGCGCTGATGCAGCAGCGCCCGGCTGTTGAACACGCCGGCATAGCTCGGATTGAACTTAATCGCCTGCTCGTAGTCCAGCAAGGCGCGGTCGATCATGCCGCGCGCGGCATAAGTGTTGCCGCGTTCGGTAAACGCGGCGGCGTATTTCGGATCGAGCTTGATGGCGGTGTCGTAATTCTGGATGGCGTTGTCGTAGTCACCCTTGCCCTGGAAAGCGTTGCCGCGATCGACATAGGCCGCGGTGAATTTCGGATCGAGCCGGATCGCCTGGTCGTAATCGGCAATAGCGCGCTCGAAGTCGCGGCGTTCGCGGTAAGCGAGACCGCGCGCATGGACGGCGAGCGGATCGCGCGGATCGACACGAACGGCCTGCGCAAGGTCGGCGATGGCGCGATCAAAATCGCGGCGCTCAAAATAGGCAAGGCCGCGGTTGTAGAAGGCGGTCGCGAAATTCGGGTTGAGCTTGATCGCCTGATCGTAATCCGCGAAGGCCAAATCGTCCGCGTTGCGGCTCATATGGCTGAAGCCGCGCGCGTTATAGGCAGCGGCGTTGTGCGGTTCGAGCTTGATGGCGCGGGTGAAATCGGCGATAGCCGGCTCGAACTCACGCTTGTCCTGGCGCGCAAGGCCGCGATTGAAATAGGCGATGGCGTAGCCCGGATTGGCTTTGATAGCCTGATCGAAGTCGGCGATGGCGCGGTCGAAGTCGCGCTTGCGCTGATAGGACATGCCGCGGTTGGTGAATGCCGGCGCAAAAGTCGGATCGATGCGCAGCGCCTGATCGAAATCGGCGATTGCGCGGTCGTCGTCGCCCTTGCCGTTATAGGCGAGGCCGCGCAGGTTGAAGGCGGCGGTATAGTCCGGCTTGATATTGATCGCCAGGTTCAGATCGGTGATGGCGCGATCGTAGTCGCGCTTGTCGGAGCGGGCACGGGCGCGCTCAAAATAGGCAAGAGCGCTGGTCGGATCGATGGCGATCGACTGGTCGAGGTCGGCGAGCGAGCGGTCGAGTTCGCCGCGGTTGCGATAGGCGATGCCGCGATTGTAGAAGGCCAGCGCATTCTTAGGGTCGAATTTGATGGCCTGGCTGAAATCGCCGATGGCGCGTTCTTCTTGGTCTTTGCCGCGCAGGACGAGGCCGCGGTTATAGAACGCCAGCGCGTTCTTCGGGTCGATGCGGATCGACTGATCGAAGTCGGCAATGGCCTTGTCGGCGTCGCCGCGCGCCGCGTGGGTGACGCCGCGATTATAGTAGGAAAGCGTATCCTTGGGGTCGAGCTTGATCGCCAGCGTGAGGTCCGACAAGGCCTTGTCGTAGTCGCGCTTTTCGAAATAAGACACGCCGCGATCGTAATAGGCCAGCGCGTAGTTCTTATCGAGGCTGATCGCCATGTCGTAATTGCGGATCGCGCGGTCGTAGTCGCGTTTGTCGTAATAGGCATTGCCGCGGTTGTAGTAGGCCAGCACATAATTGCCGTTCAGCAATATGGCCTGGTCATAGTCCTTGATTGCGCGGTCGACTTCTCCCCGGTTGCGATAGGCGAGGCCGCGGTTGTTGTAGGCAAAGGCATCGCGCGGATCGAGCAGGATCGCCTGGTCGAAATCCTGAATGGCGCGATCGACCTGGCCTTTGGCCGCATAAGCGATGCCGCGATCGTTCAACGCGAGGATGTAGTTCGGCTTGAGCCGCAGCGCCTGGTCGAAGTCCTGAATGGCGCGCTCGTAGTCGCGAATGTCGCGATAGGCGAGGCCTCGGCTCTGATAGGCGACGGCGTCGTTGTCGTTGAGCTTGATGGCGCGGTCGTAATCGGGAATGGCGCGGTCTGGCTCACCCTTGGCACGATAGGTCATGCCGCGATTGTAATAAGCCAGCGCGTCGTTCTGATTGTTGCGGATCGCGGTATCGAGAACGGCGATGGCGCGATCGTAGTTGCGCTTGTCGTAATACAGATGGCTCAGCGTCTTGTACGCGGCCGAATTTTTCGTATCGAGTTTGATGGTCTGCTCGAAGTCCTGCAAGGCGCGGTCGGTTTCGCCGCGGTCGCGCAAGGCGAGACCGCGGTTAAAGTAAGCGTCGGCTTGCTTGGGATCGAGCTGAATTGCCTCGTCGAAGTCGCGGATGGCGCTTTCGGCGTCGCCGTTGGCGCGGCTGGCGATACCGCGGGCGATCAACGGCGCGGTGATGCTCGGTTGAACGGCGGCTGGCTTGGGCGGTGCTTTGTCTTTCAGCGCGGCCGTCTTGTGCTGTTGCGCGGACGCCTTCTGCGCTTTGGTGCCACCTTGGATCACGGCGTTACAGCTTGCGATGCGCTGCTCGTGGGACACCTCGATCGCGCCCTCGCACTGCCGGATCTGATCGCGGGTAACGGCGAACGCGGCCGGTGCGGCGAGCAACACGCATGTCGCTGCCACCAATCCAGTGATGATGTGTCGGGTTGCCTTGATCATGCGGCCTCGTCATTTCGCTTCGCGCAATTGGCCGGAGCCGGAGTGCGCGTTTTACGAGATGAATTTAGACCGGACCGAACCGCAGGAGTCGCAACGGCGAATTATTTACAGGGGTTAAGATTAACCTGCGCTGCCGGGTCGGCGAAATTGCATTAACGCTTTCAGGTTAACTGGCACGCGGTTGCTTGCGGAAAAACAAGCGGCGCCGCGTCGATCGTGACGGCGGCGCCGATTAAAGGGCATAGGACAGCGTGTGTCAGTGGGCGTTGGCCGGCGCCATTGCCGATGCGCGCGCGGCGGCGGCCATTTCCTCGAGCACGTAATCGGGCGGCATCACATAGGCCAGGACCTTGGCCTTTGGATAGACGGACTGCCGCACCGTCGGGCCGTAATTGCCCGACACGACGATCGGATTGCCTTCGCCATCGGTGCCGCGCACGACGCCGACATGGCCGGTGTTGGGCCCGGCGCGAGACATGATGGCGATCGCACCAACGCGCGGGCCGTCGAGCTTCTTGCCGAAATCCAGGAATGAGCGCGCGGAACGCGATTTGGTGCCTTTGGCTCCGGCTTTGTTAATGACGAAATTCATGAAATCGGCGCACCAGAGCTGGGTCGGCAGGCCAAGCTGTTTGGCGGAGCGGCCGCGCCAACGCAACGCTTCGAGCAACACGCCGGCGGCGCCCGGCACATGGGCGGCGATGTCCGCGGCATCGGTGCGGCTGCGCGCCATGATCTCAGGCGGTCTGGTATTGGCGAAACGCTCGTCACGCTTTTCGCCAGCGGCGTAGGTTGGCGTCGCGATGCCAGCCGCGACGGCGCAGGTGATGAGAATTGCAATCGAGCGTTTCATTTTCATACCCCAACGAGGGCCGGGACGTCCGGTACCACTTCTTTTTTACACATGCTCGCAGTACCGGGCGCTAGGCATGTACAAATGTAGTTACTACAAAAGTAGCAACTCCGCGCGACAATTTTACGAAAGAGGGCGCCCGTCGCAAGATGAGGCCGAGATTGTTTATGCAAAGGATACGGCAAATAGTTAACGCCGGAGGGAAAACACGCCGAATCGCGGGAGAAAAGGCTATTTCAGTTCGCTAAAAGTTTAATCAAATTATCTTAGATTATAACGCAACGGGACCGAGAGCGGAATTTGAGCGCCCGGCATTTCGACGGGCGGCGGCGGCAAGGGTTGTGCGCGGTCAAGCCACGCCAGCGCGTCGCGATCGAGAATGCTCGAGCCGGAGCTGCGCACGACGCGCGCGTTATGCACGCCGCCGCCGCGGTCGACACTGAAGGCGACTTGCGCCACGCCTTGTTCGCCGCGCGACTGCGCCTCGGCGGGGTAGCGCTTGCTGCGTTCGATCTGGGCGACCAGCCGCGACTTCCAGTTGGGCACCGCATCGGAATCGCGCGCCGATGCGCCGGGCGTTGGCGCGGCTGCGCGATCGGCCTTGATGTCGGCGGTACTGGGCGCGCGCGCAATGCTGGCCTCGCGCTGGCGCGGCTTTTTCTTTTCGACCTTTTTCTCGGGCGACTTCGGCGGCGGCGTAGCGGTCAGTTCCGGCTGCGGCGCGGGATCGGGCGGCAGCTCGACGAGTTGCTTTTGCGCTTCCGGCTCGGGAGTCGGTTCGACCAGCTTGCTTTCCACCTGGTCGGGCGGCAACTCCGTTGGTGTCGTGGTTAGTGCAACCGCCACCGGCGCGAGATCGATCATGATCAGCGGCGCGTTCGCCACAAGATCGGAACTGTCGTTCCAGCGCGCCAGCAACGCGGCGGCGCCGGCGCCGTGAAACCCAAGAGCGAGCGCAAAGCATACGCCCCAGCGCAGCGACTGCGGCGCGGCGCGCATCACGGAACGGCCTTTTCTGCGTCAAGGCCGACCAGAGCGACATGCAGGTAGCCTGCGGCGCGCAAATCGTTCATCAGCAGCATCAGTTCGCCGTAGGGCACGGTCTTGTCGGCGCGCAGGAAGACGCGCTGCTGTTTGTCGCCGGACGTGGCGCGGTCGAGCGATGCGTTCAGCGCCGGGCGGGCAATGGTGTCGTTGTCGAGCGCGAGGCTCAGGTCGGACTTGAGCGTCAGGAACAATGGCTTGTCGGGGCGCGGATTAGGCGCGGCATTGGCCGACGGCAGGTCAACCGAAATATCCACAGTCGCCAGAGGCGCCGCGATCATGAAGATGATCAGCAGAACCAGGATGACGTCGATGAACGGCGTGACATTGATCTCGTGAACCTCTTCGAGATCGTCGCCGCCGTGGTCGAGTTTAACGCCCATGTTGGTCTTCTTGCCGGTTTATTCGGCCGCGACGGCGCGGTGGCGTTCCGCCCAGCGGCGGTCGAAGGCGCCGCGGTCGAGATCGCGGCTTACGATGCGCAGGATTTCCGCGGAAGCGTCGGCATGCAGCGCGCGATAGCCGGCGATCCATCGCGAAAAGAAATTATACATTACAACGGCCGGGATAGCGGCGACCAGGCCGAGCGCGGTCGCGAGCAAAGCTTCGGCGATGCCGGGCGCGACCACGGCGAGATTGGTGGTGTGCGATTTCGAAATGCCAATGAAGCTGTTCATGATGCCCCACACGGTGCCGAACAGTCCGACGAAGGGCGCGGTGGCGCCGATGGTGGCAAGAATGCCGGTGCCGCGGATCATGGCGCGTCCGGCGGCGGCTTCGGCGCGCTCCAGCCGCGAGCCGATACGCTCTTTGACACCGTCTGGCGACAGCGCATCCGCGGACTGGCGCAATTCGTCGTCGGTTGCCTGCACCATCGAGGCGGCGCTGCCGTCCTGCTGCGCCATCGCCTCGGCCGCTTCGTCCCAACTGCGCGCCCGCGCCAGTTCGTCGATGGCGCGGCGCAGCTTGCGGCGCGCGGCCATCAGTTCCAGCGCCTTGGCAAACCATATGGTCCAGCTCAGCACCGACGCGAAGGCCAGACCGAGCATCACCGCTTTGACGACGATATCGGCGGCGACGAACATGCCCCAGGGTGACAGGTCGCGCGGCAGCGTCAGCGCGGCGGCGGGCGCAACGGCCGGTGCAGTTGGCGCGGAAATGGCTGGCGCGAACGCGGCGGGTGCGGACACAGCGGGGAGCGTGGTCGACGCCGCCGGCGGCGCGGTCTGCGCCTGAACAAATCCCGGCAGCGACAGGCAGGCGGCAAATGCCAGCGTCGGCAGCAAACGAATTCGCATTCTCGCTGATTGGCTTGTCATCGCGTTTCTATTCCGTCTCATGCCGTGCTTGGCCGCCTAGTGTAAACATATCACGCAATGGCGTCATTCCGCCGGCCGCAATGTTACGGCCACGCGCTTGCCGTCGAGCGCCTTGCGGCTGGCGCGCTTGCGCAGCCACATGATGACTCCGGTAATCGCGAAAATCGTCGGAAATACGCCGGTCAGGAACACGATGGTCGCCCACACCGGACCGCTATGGCTGCCCTCGTGGATCCAGCGGATCCAGGAGGCGGCGCGGTCGCCGCTTTGCGGACCGGGCGCGACATTGGCGCGGCCGCTATTGTCGTCGACCAGGACGGTCGTGGTCTCGTCGCTTCCAGCGCGCGTGAGCTGAATGCGCCAGGCGGGACCGCGATTGCCGCCGCCGCGTTGCACCGTCGGCAAGAACAGCGTCGACGGCGAAGCATCCGGCGCCGCGGCAAGCGCGATCTGCAGCGCGTGATCGGGAGAAAGTTCGGTCTGCTTTGCCACCTCGGCGGCAAGGCCGCCGCGCTGTCCTTGCGGGCTCATGGGGGCGATCGACGACATCATGTCGCGCGCAGTCTGCGGAAACGACAGATAGATGCCGGTCAGGGATACCACCGCGAGCGGGATCGCAATCCAGAATCCAAGCATGTTGTGCAGATTGAAGGTGAAGCGCGACGATCGCGTCCAGCGCAACGATCTCAACAGATTTATCCACGAAGTTTTGCGCGGCCACCATAGCCAGATGCCGGTGAGCGACAGGATCAACATGCCAACGCCGGCCCAGCCGACGATCTGGCGGCCGCTATATTGCGGGATCGTCAAATTCTCATGGAAGATGTGCAGGAAGCCGATGAAAGAAGTGCGGAATTCCATCACGTCGAGCACGGCGGCGGTCGGCGGGTCGAGAAATACCGTCACGAAGCGCGGCCGTCCGCCGTTTTCGCCCGGTTGCCCGCGTGTCACCACACGGACCGGCCAGCCCGCCGATTCCGGATAGCGCAAACCGGTCGCCTGCAATTTCTGCGGATCGGCCGCGACCGCCTCGGCGGCTTTGGCCAGATAGGCCGACGGCGGCAAAGCGACCTGAGGGCCGGTTACGGCATAACGATGCGGCGTCAGCAGGGCATCGACCTCATCGTGCCAGACCAGCAGCCCGCCGGAGACCGAAATCGGAATCAGCAATAAAGCCAGACCGACACCGATCCATAAATGCACATTCAGCCATAGCCGGCGAAGCTGTGCCGAGCGTGGTTCCGCCATTGTCGAATGCCCCTGCTTTTCGCACCGGTTTCGCCGAAGCTATAGCAGCCTTTGCGGAAGGAAAAATAGAAATCGTTGTCAGATTCGCAGATTATAAGTATTCAAAACAGTAAGTCATTGTTTAGAAGTATTCTAATTCCATAATAATGCTTTATTCACAACTAGTTCTTGACCTCGAATACAGTTCGTGGTTCCAAATACTACCTAGTAATCGTGCTGATTATTGTGGTTCTAAAGTATAGTAATGGTTTGGGGGTAACAAGATGAACGGTATTGTCGCAAGTAATAGGTCGTCGTCGCGGAGTGGTCGCGGATCAGGGCCCCGGGTTTTCAAATCGAATGACGGGCAAGTTCATGTCGAAACCCGGATCACATCGCAATTCGACGGCCAGACATCATCGCTGACCAATACCCGCTTCCAATCCGCCAATCGTGCCGGACTATTGGCCGCCGTTAGTCTCGCCTCGCTGATGGGCGCTTCCGCGGCCTCCGGCCAGGAGAGCGGCCTGCAACTGCCGACCATCGACGTTACCGGCGATCAGGGCGGGTATCACGCCACGCAACAATCGATTGGCCGGCTGCAGACGCCGCTCAAGGACACCCCGCAGACCGTCAACGTCGTGCCGCAACAGGTCATCAAGGAGCAGCGCGCCGTCAGCATGGAAGACGCGCTGCGTTCAGTACCGGGAATCACGTTTTCGGCTGGCGAAGGCGGTCAGCAGGGCGACAGCCCGATCATCCGCGGCTACGCCGCGCGCGGTGATATCTTCCGCGACGGTTTCCGCGACCCGGGCTGGTACACCCGCGATCTGTTCAATACTGACAAAGTCGAGGTCTATAAGGGCCCGTCGGCTTTCGCCTTCGGCCGCGGCTCGACCGGCGGCGCCATCAACAACGTCACCAAGCTGCCGACCGGCGCGACCTATGTCGAAGGCACGGCCACCGGCACATCGGTCGGCGGCTATCGCGCCGACCTCGACGCCAGCGGCAAGAATGGCAACATCTCCAGCCGCATCGCCGCGCTGTACCAGGATATGCCGACGCCGACGCGCGACAATGTCTATACCAAGCGCTGGGGCGTGGCGCCGTCGATCAGCGCGCCGCTCGACGACAATACCAAGGCGACGTTGTCCTATATCTATCAGGGCGAGGAGGCCGCTCCCGACTATGGCGTGCCTTATCTGCCGCTGCCGGGCTACAGCGTGACGACCGGTGCGATGACGCCGGGCCGCTTGGGCTATAATGGCGATGGTTCGGCTGTCACGCCGGTGCCGACGAACCGGCAGAACTGGTATGGCATTGCGACGGGACCGCTGCGCGATATCATCCAGACCGAAACGCATATTCTGACCGCGACTGTCGAACGCGACCTGGGCGGCGCGTTCAAATTGACCAACGGCACGCGCTTTATCGACAATGACCGGTTCTCGCGGGTCACGGCGCCGCGCAGTCTGGGCAACGCCACCAACAACGTCTTCACCAACGGCAATAGCGCCGGCGCAGGGGGCTCCGGCGTTGGATATCCCGTCGATTCTATGACGATCGGCCGGGAACGCCGCGATCGAGAAACCGACGCGACCTATCTGGTCAATCAGACGGATCTGACCGGCAAGTTCGACACCGGAATCGTCAATCATACGGTGGCTACCGGCATCGAATTGTCGCGTGAGACCCGCAATCAAACGCGCACCGACCTTTGCACCGGTGCGACGGTCGCCTGCCGCACAAGCCTCGCCAACCCTTCAGCCGGCGGCGTGCCGGCTGCGACCAATACAATTGTGCCAGGCAATACGACGCTTTCCACCAATATCGGCGTCTATGCCTCCGATCAGATGAAGATCACGCGGTACTTTGAACTGCTGACGTCGCTGCGCTTCGATCGCTTCACCACCCATTATGTCGATGCCAGCGCGGCCGCCGGTCAGAACGATCTGAAAAGCGCCGACAACATGTTCAGCTATCGCTTCGGCGGCGTGTTTCACCCGACGTCGAATTCGTCGCTTTATGTCGCCTACGGCAATTCCTACAACCCGTCGGCCGAGCTCGGCACATTGTCGTCCGGCACAACCTCGCTCGACCCGGAAAAGAACGTCTCCTACGAAGCCGGCGTCAAGGTCGATGTCCTCGGCGGCGGCTTGAGTTTGACCGGCGCAGTGTTCCGCATCGACAAGAACAATCTGCGCGTGCCGCTCGATCCGACTGTGACCGGCGCGGCCGCGGTGCAGATCCTCGATGGTCTGGCGCGGTCGCAGGGTTTTGAAGTCGGCGCCGCCGGCAAGATCACCGATAAATGGCAGATCATGACCGGCTACACTTATCTCGACACACGAATCGTCAAGAACAGCGATCTGTCGCAGCAAGGCCGCTGGCTGCCGAACGCACCGCGCCACAACATCACGCTGTGGACAACCTACGACGTCACCCGCGCGTTCACCGTTGGCGGCGGCACGACCTATCAGTCGATGGCTTATGCCAATACGCAGAACACGGCTTATGTGCCGGAGTTCTGGAAGTTCGACGCAATGCTGAGCTACAAGGTCGATCCAAAATCGACCATTCAGCTCAACATCTACAACATTACCGACGTCATGTATTACGCGCAGTATTACGGCGGGCATGCGGTTCCGGGGTCCGGGCGCTCCGCGTCATTGTCGTACCGCGTGAAATGGTAGCGCGCGAAATGCCGGGACGCCTGTCATGATGATCCACATTCCCAACGTCCTCACGGCAGCGGAAGTCGCGCGCTGCCGTGAGGTTATGGAAAAGGCCGCCTGGGTCGACGGCCGCGTCACTGCCGGACACCAGTCGGCGCAGGTGAAGTTCAATCTGCAATTGCCGGAAGCCGCGGCGGAAGCGCGTGAACTCAGCGACATGGTCCACGATGCGCTGGGCCTTTCGAGCCTGTTCATGTCGGCCGTGCTGCCCAAGCAGGTCTTTCCGCCGCTGTTCAATCGCTACGACGCCGGCATGACTTTCGGCGCCCATGTCGACAATGCCATCCGCGTCGGCAATGGCGCGCGTGTCCGCACCGACGTCTCCTCGACCTTGTTCATATCCGGTCCGGAGGACTATGACGGTGGCGAACTGGTCGTGCAGGACACTTACGGCGAACATACGGTCAAGTTGCCGGCGGGCGACATGATCGTCTATCCGGCGACATCGTTGCACAATGTCACGCCGATCACGCGCGGTTCGCGCATTGCGTCGTTCTTCTGGACCCAGAGTATGATCCGCGACGAGAGCAAGCGCTCGCTGCTGTTCGATATGGACATGGCGATCATAAAGCTCGGCCGCGACCATCCCGATCATGCTTCGAATGTCGAACTGACCGCCGTTTATCATAACCTGCTTCGGCAATGGGCCGAGTTGTAGGCGGGATTATCCGGCTTTATGCGTAATCAGCCACTTGTTCCCGACATGGCCATTGCTATGTAGGCGGCGGGACGTTGCTGCGCCGTCGTCCGGCATGGCAAGGTCCCGCCGCCGCGGCGCCTGCCAGGCGACAACCGTTTCAGGGAAGACAACGCTCATGACTTATTCGATGTCCCGGGCCAGCGTGCCGGTCTGCGAAATTGGCCTTAATGCCTTGATCGCCGTGCTGGACAAGGCGGCCGCGCATGCCGCCGTCAAGAAGGTCGATCCGTCGGTGCTGCTCGCCTGGCGCCTGGCGCCGGATATGTTCGCCCTGACCCGGCAGGTTCAGATCGCCTGCGATCAGGCCAAGAACGGCCTGTCGCGGCTGGCCGGCGTCGAAGCGCCGAAATACGAGGATAACGAGATCACCCTCGAGGCGCTTAAAGAACGGCTCACCAAAACGGTGGCCTATATCAAAACGCTCGATGCCAAGGCGATCGATGCGTCGAGCGATCGCACCATTTCATTCCCGCTGGGGCCGAAGCAGGGCCAGATGAAGGGTGGCGACTATCTCAACCACTATGTGCTGCCGAACTTCTATTTCCATATCAGCGCGGCCTACGGCATCGTGCGCGCCTTCGGTGCCGATATCGGCAAGCGCGATTTCCTCGGTGCGATTCCGATCACGATGGCCTGATTGCGCCGGCTGTGGCCATTTCGGGCGTCGCTGAAATAAAAACCGCCCCGCGGGTCTCCCGGCGGGGCGGCTATATTTAACGTTGCAGCCGAGTGAGGCTGCCTGTCATGCCGGCGCGTGCCTCACTTGATGCGCTTGGCCGCTTCCTGCGCCAGGCTCAGGTCGACATATTTGCTGATGTCGATCTTTTTCTTCACAAATCCCAAGTCGTAGGTGACGTCGATATTGCGCTGGAGCGCGGCGATGTTCGGGATCAGATTGGGATCGCGGAAGGTGTCGGCTTTGGTGAACAGCCAGCCGAAGCGCTCCGGCGGCACTTTGGTGATCCGCGAGGCGATCTGGGCGACTTCGTCCTTGTTCTTCGGGTCCTGATACCAGCGGCTGATGACCAGCATGTCCTCGAAGAAATCGACCATGGCGGCGCGGTTCTTGTCGATGAACGACTTGCGCGCGGTCCAGACGATCATCTGCGTCACGCCCAGAGTGTCGCGCTGCTCGAACAGGACGTTGCCGTCTTCCTTGAGCTTGGGATTCATGGAGAATGGCAATACGGCCGGGATCAGGTCGGCCTTCTTTTCGGACAACATAGCCGGCATCGCCGGCAGCGGCCCTTCCAGCATCGTGTAGTCGCGCTTTTTCTCAAGCCCGTGCTTTTTCAGCGTGGCGCGAATGGCGACGTCGATAGCGCTGCCGCCGCCATTGGTGCCGACCACCTTGCCTTTGAGGTCGCTGACTTTGGTGATCCCTGAGTCTTTGCGCACATAGTATTGCGTGGTGTAGTAACCGGGCACGCCGTCCTGGAATTCGTCGGCGATCACGCGGATATCGCTCAAGCCTGCGTTCTCGATCGCGATGGCGAGCGACGAATAGGCCAGGTTGGACACTTCCAGCTCGTTATTGGCGATCGCCGTGATCATTTGCGGCGTGCCCTGATAGCGAACGGATTCGAGCGTGTAGGATTTGCCGAGATGCTTGGCGAGTTCCTTTTTCTCGAGAACGATCGAAGCCCAGTTCGAAATCGGAGCCACCCACGACATGCGGATTTTCACGGGCTCTGCGCTGTTGGCCGAGCCGATGCCGATTGCGCCGAGCGCGCATACGCCGGCCAGTGCCAATTTCAGAAATCGCATAATTTCCTCCCAGGATTCGGCGAGCTTGCCATTGAGCGGCAGACTTCAGGTCGCGAATTGCGGCGGATTGTCGGGCGTCCAACTGTTTTTGGCAAGCCGCATGAAGAGCGGATTCGCCCGGAATGCGATACAGCGCAAGATTAAAAGCGCGGCGTTACGCCGTCGCCGGTGCGTTGGCTTCCGGATGCCAGAGCAAAAGCCTGCGGCGAATCAAGACCATGATCTTGATCAGGACGTAGCCGATCACCGCGATCTCGACGATACCGGCAAAAACGCTGGTCGAGTTGGCGAATTGCGCGGCGGTGATCATCGCGCCGCCGAGCCCGTAACCGCCCATTAGCATCTCGGCGACGACGGCGACGATCAGGCAGAGCGGCAGCGAAACCTGAAGTCCGGTCATGATCTGCGGGCTGGCGGCCGGCAGAATGACCTGGTGCAGCAATTCGCGTTTGCTGGCGCCCATATTGCGCGCCGACCAGATCAGTTCGCGCTCGACGCCCTGGATGGCGATGACGGTGGCGGCGATTACCGGAAAGATGGCGTCGACGACGATCATGGTGATCTTGGCGGTGTCATAAACGCCGAGCCACAGGATCACCACCGGCAGGAAGGCGATTTTCGGCATCGGGAAGCCGACCGAGACGATCGGATCGAAGAACCAGTTGGCGACCGCATTGCGCGACATCGCCATGCCGATCGCAATGCCGAGGACGGCGCAGATCGCAAATCCTGTCAGCGCGCGATAGAGCGTCAGTCCGGCATTGATGGCGAGATCGCCGCTGACCGCGTCCGACCAGATGCGTTCGAGCACGGCGCTGAGCGCCGGCAATTGAAACGGCGTAAAGGTACCGGTGCGCGCCAGGATTTCCCACACCGCGAGCAGTGCGACGATGGAGAAGATGCGGGCGAACCCCCAGGCCAATTGCCACGCCAGCCGGCCGAGCATTTCCGGAACGCCGTCGCGCGGTGTCTGCGTGTCATTGCTCATGCGACGCTCCGCCACGCCAATGTGCGCCGGACGATTTCGAGGTAGGCGCGGTCGGCGGCAAATCCCAGGAATGCCACTGTCAACACCACCGCGTACATCGCGTCATAGGAGCCGCCGGCGCCGAGCGAACCGATCAGATAACCGAAGCCTTTTTGCGCGACGATCAGTTCCGACGACACCAGCAAAATGAACGACAGCGCCAGAGCGGTTCGGATGCCGTTGAGCAGCTCCGGCATTGCGCCGGGCATCACCACGTCCCACAGCACGCGCAATTTGCTGGCGCCCATGCTGCGCGCCGACCAGACCATGACCTGTTCGCTGGCGCGCGCGCCGTTGAAGGCGCCGATGGTCACCGGCACCATGCAGCCGAGAAAGATCAACAGAATCTTGGAGCCGTCGCCGAAGCCGAGCCAGATCACGGTGACCGGTATCAGTGCCGATTTCGGCACGGGATAGAAAACTTCGACGATCGGCGCGAGCAGCACATTGACCGGCTTCCACCAGGCCATGCCAATGCCGAGAATTGTGCCGACGACGATCGACAGGCCGAGGCCGCCGCTGATGCGGTAGAGCGACGAGGCGCTGTTGCGCAGCAGTTCGCCATCGACCATCAGTTCGATCCAGGCGCGCACGACGTCGCTGAGCGGCGGCAGCGCGGTGGTCGAGACCCATTCGAAACGCGCCGCCATTTCCCAGACGAGCGCCAGGATGAGGAGGGGCAGATATCGGATGAGGGTCTTGATCATGCGCTCCGCTTGCCCTGCGCCTTGATGGCTTCGTCCTTCACCAGATTCCAGATTTCGTCGACCTTCTCGACGAAGAACTTGTTCTTGAAAATATCCGGGTCATTCTTGTCGAATTTGGTGTCGACAATGGTCTTGATGCGGCCGGGCCGCGCCGTCATCACCGCGACACGATCGGAAAGCAGCACGGCTTCCTGCACGTCATGGGTGACGAAGATCACCGTTTTCGGCGTGCGCTGCCAGATGCGCAGCAGTTCCATCTGCATCAGGCCGCGGGTCTGCGCGTCGAGTGCGCCAAACGGTTCGTCCATCAGCAGGATTTTCGGATCGAAGGCCAATGTCCGCGCGATCGCCGCGCGTTGCTTCATGCCGCCGGAAAGCTGCGAGGGATAGCTGTCCTCGAAGCCGTGCAGTCCGACCAGTTCGATGTATTCCATTGCTCGCTTTTCGCGCTCGGCTTTTGGCATACCCTGGCGTTCGAGCCCGTAGAGGACGTTGCCGCGCACGGTTTTCCACGGGAACAGCGCGAAATGCTGAAACACGATGCCGCGGTCGGGGCCGGGTCCGGCGACCGCTTTGCCATCGATCCGGATATCGCCCTTTTCCACCGGCAGGAATCCGCCGATCAGATAAAGCAGCGTGGATTTGCCGCAGCCGGAGGGGCCCAGAAGTGCGATGAATTCGCTCCGGCGCACCTCGAGTGAAACCGCGTCGAGCGCGAGTACCTCGCGCCCGCGCGGCGGGCGGTAAAGATGGCTGATGTGGTCGACGACGATTTGCGCGGGTTCCTGCATGGCAGCAACCCTCCCTAAAGCCGCACTTCTGTCAAGCGCCGCCATGCTATACTAACAAAAGCGTTGTCCTAGCCTGTAGGACACAATCAATAAGTGCCCCGTATCGCGGGCACAGGGAGAGGAAATTCATCAGTGGCCCCTAAACTCGTCGATGCTCGCCGCGAACTGTCGCTCGCCAATCGAATTGTCGCCAATGAAGGTGTCATCGACGCCTTCGGCCATGTCAGCATGCGGCATCCGGACAATCCCAATCGCTATCTGTTGTCCCGCTCGCGCGCGCCTGAACTGGTGACGCCGGACGACTTCATCGAATACGACCTGGACTCCAATCCAGTGCGCGAACCGTCGGTGTCGCAATATTCCGAGCGCGTCATCCATGGCGAAATCTACAAGGCGCGGCCGGAGGTCAATTCGGTGTGCCATCACCATTGCCCGGCCTTCATGCCGCTCTTGGCCACCGGCACCGACTATGTGCCGATCTTCCATCTTGGCGCGGTCGGCGGCATCAAGCCGCCTTACTGGGACCAGCATGACGAATTCGGCGACACCAATATGCTTGTCTGCAAGCCGGAGGAGGGCGCCTCGCTGGCGCGCGCTCTCGGCGCGCACTGGATGGTGCTGATGAATCGCCACGGCGTCACCGTGGCCGGTACCAGCGTAAAAGACTGCGTATTTCGCTGCGTCTATTCGGCGCGCAATGCCGAGTATCAGGTGCGTGCGCTCACGATTGGCGACCGCATCGCTTCGCTTTCACCGGGCGAAACAGAAAAGGCCGGGCAAATCGTGGTGCAGACCACCGGGCTGACGCGGTCGTGGGAATACTGGTCGATGCGAGTGGCGAAATCCGGTGGGGCGGTTGCTGCTGAAACAAAACCGGTGAAGACGAAGAAAAAACCGGTCGTGAAGCTCAAGAAAAAAACCGTCGCGCGGCGGAAATAACCTACAATCAATCAAGGGAGGAGAAAAAGAATGAAACCATTCAAATCAATCGTTGGCGCGCTCGGCCTCATCGTTCCGTTGGCGCTCGGTATGACCGCGGCGTTGGCCGAAGACCAGCTCAAGCTCGCGATCGGCCAGATCAACAATTGGGAAAACCAGCCGCCGACGCTTGGCCAAGATGCCGGCATCTTCAAGAAGCACGGTCTGGTGCTTGAAAACGTCGGCACGCAGGGCGCCGGCGAAACAATTCAGGCGGTCATTTCCGGCTCGGCCGATATCGGCGCCGGCGTCGGCGCAGCGGGCGTGATGCGCGCGTTCTCGAAGGGCGCGCCGGTGCGCATCCTGGCGCCTGCCTTCACTGGCACCGGCGATCTGTATTGGTATGTGAAGTCGGATTCCAAGATCCAGAGCCTGAAGGACGCGACCGGCGACAACACCATTGCCTATTCGACCAACGGCTCGTCGTCGAACAACATCGTCGTGGCGTTTGCCAGCGAGCTTGGCCTCAAAGCCAAGCCGACCGCGACCGGCGGCCCTCCGGGCACGTTGACCGGGGTGATGTCTGGCCAGATCGATATCGGCTGGGCGGCGCCGCCTTTCGGTATCAAGGAAATCAACGAGGGCAAAATTCGCATCGTCGCGCGCGGCAGCGATGTCCCGTCGCTGCGCGGGCAGACGGTGCGCGTCCTTTTGGTCAACGCCGAATCCTGGAAGACCAAGCGCGCAGCCATCGAACGCTTCGTGGAAGGCTACCGCGAGGCGGTTGACTGGATGTATGCCGATCCGAAGGCGGTCGAGATGTATTCGGTCAAGATGAAGCTGCCGGTCGATCTCCTGAAGGAGTCGATGGCCAAATTCCAGCCGAAAGAGGCCTTGCAAAGCGACGAGTTCAAGGACCTCGACGGTGCGGTACGTGACGCGGTGAGCTTGAAGTTTCTCGACAAGCCGCTGACCAAGGAGCAACTGTCCGAATTGATCGTGACGCCGCCGCGCAAGAAATAGCCCGCGGGTCAATTTGAAACGAAACGGGCCGCTGCGCGCAGCGGCCCGTTTTTTTTGCGGTGCAAAGCCGGCTCTATTTCTTCTTGCCGGCCTTTTTCGCGGCCTTCTTGCCCGCTTTCTTGCCGCCCTTCATCACCTTGCTCTTGCAGGGGCCTTGCGAGACGACCTTGGCGCCGTCCTTGGCCGCGTAGCAGGCGTTGGCATAGGTGAACTTCTGGCCGCCCCGGACGGCGCAGACCCGCTTCTCGACGCCGAAGCAGAACACCGGGACCGGCGCCGGCGCGGCGGCGGCCTTTTTCTTGCCCTTGGCTTCGCTGGGCACGGCCGAGCCGATGACCAGAACGACGGCGGTGGCGGCGACGACGAAGGCGTATCCAATGCTTTTATAATTCATGTTTTTTCTCCCCCCACAGGATGTGGTGACGCATCGTAAAACACCGGTGGCGGAGTCGAAGCCGCAAACGCGCGCGTCATAGAGACGCAAGCCTTTTGCGGCGCGTTCATCCGGCATTCAGGTTGGCTATTTGCCGGTCTTGCCCTGTGCATTGGCAGCGGCGCTGATCGCGCCGAGCATGGCGGCGCGGCCATCGTTGAGCGTGGCCTGCACGCTGTCTGTCTTGCCGAGCGCGCCCATCTCGCGCTGGCGCTTGACCGTGCCTTCGACCATCAACGGGTCGAGGCCGAGCTCACGCAAGGTGACGGCGGATTCTTCCATTTCGGCGGCGCGCCGCTCTCCGTGGTTGGCCATGCGCTCGATGTTGTAATCGGCGATGCTGGTCCAATCGAGAGCTGGGTAATTATTCTTGAGCGAGACGGTGACTTCCTCCAGCAGATCGGCGCGCGAGGCGGCGAGGAAGCATTCCAGCGTCAGCGCTTCGATGCCCTTGATCATCACGCTGCGGATCATCTTGATCGCCGCCGCCTTGCCGGTCTCCGGACTGACAATCTTGAGCGTCATTTCCAGTTCCTGCAGGAGAGGCGCGATCGCCTCGGCATGTGGACCAGCAATCAAAAGCGGCGTCCTGTGGCGCGCCGGATGGATCGGTGCGATCACGGCGACATCGACATAGCGCGCGAGGCCGTTGAGCAAAGCGGCGGTGTCTATCTTGCGTCCGGGCGACACCGAATTGATGTCGAGATAATAGGGATTGCCCGCGAGATGCGGCGCAACCGAGCGCGCCGCTTCCAGGCTCGACGCCGCGGTCACGGCCGCGATGACCATGTCGGAATCGCGTACGGCATCCGCCGCCGAATTTGCCAGCCGCACACCGTGCTGCGCGCCGGCTGCTTTGAGCTTGGCGCCGGCCGCATCGGGAAACAAAATGTCCCACGCCGCGATCTGCTCGACGCCGCTCTCGCGCAAGCCAGAGGCGATGGCCTGGCCGGCTTCGCCGAAGCCGATGAACGAAATGCGCGGTGTATTGTGGCGGGTCATGGACTTTATCCTCAGCGTCGCATTGTGCCGCGACGTTACAGCATATCCAGCGGTTTGGCCTGGGTCGGCGGCGGAAAGTGCCGGTCAAGCGTCGCTAGGTCTTCCGGCGTCAGGCGCATCGTCAGCGCCGTCAGATTATCGTCGACATGTTTGAGCGTGGTGGCTTTCGGAATGGTGACGATGGTTTCCTGGCGCAACAGCCAGGCCAACGCCACCTGCGCGGCCGTCACGCCGTGGCGTTTGGCCACTTCGCGCAAGCCCGGATGCGTGAGCAGGCGGCCCTGTTCGATCGGCGAATAGGCCATGAGCGGGATGCCGCGCTTGCGGCAGAACGGCATCAGGTCGTATTCGATGCCGCGCCGCGACAAGTTATAGAGCACCTGATTGGCGGCGCAGGCGCTTGCGCCGTCAACCGTGCTCAAATCCCGCATCTCATCGATGTCGAAATTGCTGACGCCCCAGTTGAGGATTTTGCCGGCCGCCTTGAGTTCCGCGAAGGCGGCGACGGTTTGCGACAGCGGTGGCGAGCCGCGCCAGTGCAGCAGGTAGAGATAGATACGATCGGTATTCAGACGCTTGAGGCTGCGCTCACAGGCCGCGATCGTGCCATGTTTGCTGGAATTCTGCGGCAGCACTTTGCTGACAATAAAAACGTTCGCGCGTCTAGGGCCGACAGCCTCCGCGACAATGCGTTCGGCCTCGCCGTCGCCATACATTTCGGCGGTGTCGATCAAGGCGAAGCCGCGCGCCAGGCCATGGCGCAGCGCCGCGACCTCATCGGCACGACGATGGGCGTCCTCGCCCATGCGCCACGTCCCGAGCCCAAATGTCGGCATGTGGGTGCCCGAGGGCAGGGCGATGGTGCGTATTTTGGCGCCGGGCACTGTAATGCCGCTCGCTATTTATGCGCCACTTCCGGCGTGCCATGGGTGTGGAACGACTCGATGGTCTTGAGGCCCCAGGCCTGGCCCTTCTTGCGCTCTTCCTCGGTCCAGGTGATCGGCTTCCAGTCGGGCGCGAGAATGAGCTTGGCGCCGGCGTTCGCCACTTCGACGCGGTTGCCGCCCGGCTCATAGACATAGAGGAAGAAGGTCTGCTGTACCGCGTGCTTGTGCGGGCCGGTCTCGATGAACACGCCGTTTTCCAGGAACACGTCGGCGGCGAGCAAAATCTCCTCGCGCGAATTCAGCGCATAGGTGATGTGATGGAAGCGCCCCGGCACGCCGGTGTGATCGCGCGTATAGGCGAAGTCGTAGGACTTGTTGGTGGCGGTCAGCCAGATGCCGGCCTCGCTGCCGTCGTTGAGCACGATGCGCTCGGTCAGGCGGAAGCCGAGGTACTTTTCAAAAAATTCGCGGCATTCCGAAATATTGGCGGCGAGGCCGTTCCAGTGGTCGAGACGGCGCGGATTGATGCCGCGGCCGGGAAAGCGCTGCGACTGGTTCTTCAGCGCGGGCTTGAGTTCCGGCGGCGCTTGATACCATTCGGTATCGAAATAGAGTTCGATGACGTGGCCGTCGGGATCCTTGCAGACGAAGGTCTTGCCGTGGCCGAGGTCGCCGTCGCTCCAGCCGATGTCGAAACCGGAACCTTTGAGCGCGGCGGCGCGCCGTTCGAGCGCCTGTGGGCTGCGCGTGCGATAGGCGACATGTTTCATGCCATTGGTCTTGGCGGCGGTGAGCTTGAGCGTATAGCGCTCGTAATCGTCATAGGCGCGCAGATAGACGCTGTCGCCTTTTTCGCCGGAGATGGTCAGGCCGAAGACCTCGGTGAAAAACCGCACGCTCTTGTCGAACACCGGCGTCAGCAATTCGAGATGGCCGAGATGGGCGATGTCCATATTCGGCTCTGGCGGCAGCGTGTCGGTCATTTTGGCGGGTCCCGGTCTCGAAGGTTACAGAAGCGACTTCTAATGCCGGCGCGGCGGCATGGGAAGCCGGTTTCCGGCGCACCGCACCGCAAAAGAAAAAGGCCGCCCGCATGGCTGCGGACGGCCCCTTCCCCGACGGTGGGCAGTGGCTTATTTGGCCTTCAGGAAGTCTTCCACACGCAACAGCACGAACTCGTTGTCGTCGGCCTTGTTCGGATCGCGGCTCGACGAGAACGGCAGGTTGTTGTCGTTGCCGACGATGATGTGCTGAGCGTCGACGATATCGACGTTCTCGATGGTGAAGAACGGGAAGGTCAGCACGCCGTCGTTCAGCGGCTTGCGGGCCTTCTTGTCCGGGTCGGCGATCTTCATCAGATCGATGTAGCCGATCTTGCGCACAGCATCGCCCGCATTGGCGTCGGTCAGTTCGATCTTGTAGATGCGCTTGATCTTGGCGAGGTCGTGGAAGCAGTCCGGCTTCTGCTGGCCTTGCGGGCAGGCTTTGTCGGCGGTGCCTTCGCCGTTGTCGCGCTCGATGATGAGCCCGTTGGTGGCGTTGATCATGTTGAAGTCGCCGATCGCCAGGCCGTTGGCTTCGAGCACGTATTTCCAGTGCCGGCCGGTCCACTTTTCGCCGGCCACGTCGAACTCGAGAATGCGCAGATATTCTTTGCCGTCGGCGGTCTTTTCCCAATCCTTCTTCTCGGCATCCCAGACCGGGCCTTCGAGCAGCGGATAGAGGAACTTGCCGTCGGGCGAGGCCGCCATGCCTTCATAGCCTTTGGAGCGGCGGATGTTGAACACGACCGGAGTGGTCGGTGTATTGGGCGAGGTGACCGCAAAGTGATCGGGCGAGCGCGCCGGCTTGCCGTCGACCATGGTTTCGAACACGGCTTCGACTTTGCCGTTGCGATCGGCGCGGATCAGGTAGGGGCCGAACTCCTCAGCGATCCAGATTTTGTCGCCGATCGGCTGGAAGCTTTCCAGATCGAAATCGGCGCCGGTCAGATAGCGCTTGTCGGTGCCTTCATTGGATATGCGGAACGGCACCTTCTTGTCGGCGTCGTGGAAGAAGATCGTTTCCAGACGTTCGGCGGTGCCCTTGGCCCAGTCCATACGGTAGCGGTTCATATACAGCATCGAGTCCGGCGAATTGGCTTTCGAGCCGGAGCCGTTGTCGGTCAGCACCCAGAACGTGCCGTCGGCCGTTCTCTTGATGCCGGAGTGGCCCTGGATCGGCTGGCCCTTGAACGGCAGCTTGACGCCGGTCGGACGTCCGGCCGAGGTGCCCATCACGGTGCCGATCGCATCGACGCGCTTGCCGGTGGTGAACTTGCCGGAGACTTTCAGATCGGCTGGCGCATCGGCCGGGGCGTCGATGAAAGTTTCGGCCGGGATGACGACATGCCCGGCGAGACTGGCGGCATAAGGTTCGTCGGCCGCGAAGGCCGGATGAACGAGGGCTAGCGACAAGAGAACGGCTGTTGATAATCTGCGCACGGGAAATCCTCCACGTATTTGACGATGCGCCGCTTCTCGTCAGTTCCCGTGAATGATCGATGACAACGCCATGAAGCGGTGTTGACTGTCCCCCGAACGGTCGCGGCTGCGGCGGAATGGCGCGGCGGCGCTCAGGCGGCCGGCTCGCGCGCGAACACCAGCACGAGATTGTTGGCCGGCATGTCGATGATATCGGTGCGCGTCAGGCGGTGGCGCTGTGCCAACGCGGTTACGTCGGTCATGTCGCGCACGCCCCAATCTGGGTTGCGCGCCCGCAACGAGGCATCGAAGGCAGCATTGCTCGGCGCGGTATGGACGCCGTCGCGCTTGTACGGCCCGTACAGCAGCAGGTGTCCGCCTTCGCCGAACTGGCGGCCGGCGCCGGCAAATAGATTCTCGGCGACGCGCCACGGCGCAATGTGCAGCACGTTGAAACATAGAAGGACGGCGAGGTTCTCGCAGTCGTTATCGCCGCGCCAGTTCCAGTCCGCTGTCATCAGGTCGATACTTTGCGGTGGGCGCAGATTGGCGAGCGCCGCGCTCTGTCGCCAGGCGTCGATGCTGGCGCGGTGCAGCGGAGAAATGTCGCTCGGCCACCAGGTCAGGTCCGGCGTGCGCGCGGCATAGGTGACCGCGTGCTGGCCCGTCCCGCTACCGATCTCCAGCACTGCGCCGGTTTTCCCGATGAGAAAACTTTTGATCGCCTGCCAGATCGGCTCACAATTACGATGAAAGGCCGGCGCGTCGAGGCGGCCGTCACTTTCTGGCGGCGGCAGGCCATTGGTGCCGAATTCAAAGACGGGTCTGGTCATTGGTTGCCGTGCGCATCTATCGGTCGGGCCATAAGCCACGCTACGCGGTTGCCGCCAAAAGCCAAATAGTCCGCCCTAGAGCCCCGGCTTTGATGGAATTAGAGCCGGGGCTCTAGGTTTTTGTTTTGTCGCGTTTTCTTCACGCGAACCGGTGCCCACTTCGCTCGAAAACGCTCTAAACCGACCATCTCTGGAAGAAGCCCGCTCCTTCGTTGTTATTATGGGACCGATCGGGCAACATCATCGCCAAGAGGGCCGCGTTGACGGTTCCAGCCACAGGGAGGATGAGACAATGCGCAGAATGATTTACCCGGCTTTGGCCGCGCTCGCGGCTGTATCCTTTGCCGCGCCTCAGGCGGCCCAGGCGCAAACAAAAGTCACCATCGGCATACCGACGTCGCCCCCCAATATTGTCCACATGCCGGCGATCGTCGCCAAGGAGCTCGGCCTCTATAAGAAGGCCGGCCTCGATGTCGACATCGTCTCGCTCGGCGATGGCGTGAAAGTCTATCGCGCGCTGCTGGCAGGCAACATCGATCTTGGCCTGACTCCGGGTGCGCCGACCATCATCGGCCGTTCCAATGGCGCGACGGTCAAGGCCGTGGCCGCCAATCTGCCGAAGTTCGAAGCCTCGATGGTGGTGCGCGGCGATATCAAGACCATGGCCGATCTCAAAGGCAAGCGTATCGGCATTCAGGAGCCGGGCGGCTTTGCCGATCTCCTCAGCCGCAGCGTCTTGCGCGCCGCCAAGATCGATCCGAAAGATGTGAACTTCGTCAGCATCGCCAGCGAGGACGTGCCGGCATTGGTGGCGAATCAGGTCGACACCGCGATCCTGCATGTCGAACAGGAAATGTTCGCCAAGAGCAAAGTACCGGACCTGCACGCCATCGGCCGGATGTGGGAGTTGCAGCCCAAGACGCTCTATACCTTCCTCGCGGTGACCGAGAAGACCGCCGCCGCCAATCCGGCGATGGTCCAGGCGGTCGTCACTGCCAATATCGAAGCGACACGTATTCTCTATACGGACAAAGCCAAGATCATGCCGATATTGGTCAAGCAGACCGGCTATCCGGAAAAGGTCTTGTCCGAAAGCTTCGATTTCATGGTCAAGGAATGCATCTGGGACGCCAATAGCGGGCTTGGTCCGGAGCGCGTGAACTTCACCGCCGACTTGATGACCAAGATCGGCAATATCAAGGAAGGCAAGACGCCGAAATACGAGGAGATCGTCGATCCGACCTTCGCCAAAAAGGCGATCGAGCAACTCGGCGAATGGAAGGGCCCGGTCTGCCCGACCGCGGCGTTCTAGAATGAGTGTCGTCAACAATGTTCAAGCCGGGGCGGTTTCCGCCCCGGCGGCCTCTACCAAAGCCGCGACACCGTGGTCCGAACAGCCATCTTTATTCCGCTATGGCTTCGTCGTCTTGATCCTCATCGTCTGGGAAATCGTCGGCCCATTCATTAATCCGATCTTCTTCACCTATCCGTCGAAAATAGCGCTGGCGTTTTACGACACCACCGTCTCCGGCGAGTTGCCGTACTTCCTCGGCCAAAGCCTCGAGGTCATGCTTTATGGCCTGACCGCTTCGCTGATTGTCGGGATTCCGCTCGGCATTGCCATGGCGCGTTTCCGCCGGCTCGACTGGGCGCTCGATCTGCCGATCAACGCGCTCTACGCCACGCCTCTGGTCGCGGTGGTGCCGCTCCTGGTGCTGTGGTTCGGCATCTATCTCAAGGCCAAGATCATCGTCGTGTTTCTGTTCGCGGTGTTTCCGGTCCTGATCAATACCTATCAGGGCGTGCGCGAATGCGACAAGAACATGCTCGAGGTCGCGCATTCGTTCCGCTCGAGCGAATGGCAGATGTGGCAGGACGTGTTGCTGCCCTTCGCCGTGCCCTACATCATCGCCGGCATTCGCCTTGCCATCGGCCGCGGCCTGATCGGCATGATCATCGCCGAGTTCTACACCACCATCTCCGGGCTCGGCTTCATGATCACGCGCTATGCCAATGTGTTCGAGATGGACAAGGTGTTCGTGCCGGTGATCGTGCTGATGGTGCTCGGCGTGTCATTGACGACCTTGCTGAAGTGGACGGGCCGGAAAATCGCCCCGTGGAGCGCGGCCAACCGGTAAGCTGACGGCGTATTGTAATCGTCATCGTCGCGCGCGACACTGGCCCGTCAATTCAGGGCTTGATGATGAGCGAACCTCCCATCTCACGCGGCTTTCGCGGCCGCGGTTCCGGCGGGCGCAATGCGCGTGTACCGCCCGGCCAGCATCTGGTCGAGGATTTTCCGGTGCTCTCGGCGGGGCCGACGCCGGAGCCCGATCTCGCCTCCTGGCGCCTGACGCTGGAAGACGGCGACACGCCGCTCGGCGAATGGACGTGGGCGCAGTTCAATGCGCTGCCGCAGACCGACGTCACCGTCGATATTCATTGCGTCACCACCTGGTCGAAGCTCGACACTGACTGGCATGGCGTTTCGATCGATACGCTGCTCGAGGCCTGTGGCCTGAGCGAGCCGCCGCAGCCTTATGTTCTGGTGCATTGCGACGGCGGCTACACCACCAACATGCCGGCCGAGGATTTGCTCGACGGCAAGGCGATGGTGGCGACGCAATTCGGCGGCGGGCCGCTCGATCCCGAGCATGGCGGGCCAGCGCGGCTTCTGGTGCCGCATCTGTATTTCTGGAAAAGCGCCAAATGGGTGCGCAAATTGCAATTCGCCGATCCGGAAGTGCCGGGCTTCTGGGAAGAGAACGGCTATCACATCTACGGCGATCCCTGGCGCGAGCAGCGTTACGATGGCGACTGATAGCGCTGCGGTTGCTCCAAGGCGATTGCAATGGATGACGGCGCGCATTGTCGAGATCGTCGACGAGACGCCGCGCGTGCGAACCCTTGTGCTCGACGTGCCGGACTGGCCGGGCCACAAGGTTGGCCAGCATGTCGATGTTCGCTTTACCGCCGATGACGGCTATCAGGCGCAGCGCAGTTATTCGCTGGCCTCAGCGCCCGGCAGCGGCAAACTGGAATTGACCATCGAGATGCTGCCGGACGGTGAAGTATCGTCTTATCTCGCCGGCGAGGCGCGTGTCGGCGATATGTTTGAAATGCGCGGGCCGATCGGCGGCTATTTCGTTTGGAGCGAGGCGCTCGACGGCCCGTTGTTTCTGGTCGGCGGCGGCTCCGGCATCGTGCCCTTGATGGCCATGCTGCGGCAGCGCGCGGCGAGCGCCTGCCGGACGCCGGCGACATTGCTGTACTCGTCGCGCAGCATCGCCGACATCATCTACCGCGCCGAGCTGGAGCGGCTTGCCGCCGACGGCTCGGGCCTGACGGTCATCCACGCTTTGACGCGCGAAAAGCCGGCCGGCTGGAGTGGCCAAACCCGGCATATCGACCGCGCGATGCTGGAACAAATTGCCTTCGCGCCCGCCCTCGGCCCGCGCATATTCATCTGCGGGCCAACACCTCTGGTGGAATCGGCGGCGCGCGACTTGCGCGATCTCGGTCATGCGGCGCAACGGATCAAGACCGAGCGTTTCGGACCGAGCGGCAAATAAACCGGCTGCGACAAAGGTGGCACGCGCGCCCCAGTGGCCAACAGGCCAGTGCCGCTATAGTATTCCGTTACCGGGCAAGAAGGGGACACCAAAAGGGGCGCGCCATGATCGTCGGTCTGTCGGTTCAAACGTTTACACTGGTCCATGTCGTCATCACGCTGATCGCCATCGCCAGCGGGATCATCATCGTTTTCGGCATGATCGGCTCGCACCGGCTGCCCAAACTGACCGCGCTGTTCTGGCTGACCACGGTGACCGGCTTTATGTTCTTCCTGTCGCCGACGCAGGCGAAAGTATTCACGCCGGCGGCGGCTACCGGCGTTGTCGCCACAGTGTTTTTCCTGATCGGCCTGGTCGCGCGCTACGCCAAGCATCTGTATGGCCGGTGGCGCTGGATCTACGCGATCGCGGCGGTGATATCGCTTTATCTGAACGTCTTTGTGCTGATCGTGCAGAGCTTCCAGAAGCTTAAGATCATCAACCCCGCCGGCACGTTGACTTCGACCGCCGGTCCTCCCTTCGCCCCGCCGACAGATTTCCAGTTCGCCGTCGCGCAAGGCGCGGCACTGGTCATTTTCGTGATGCTCGGTCTCATCACCGCGATCAAGTTTCGCCGCGGGCCGGGGCTCGTCTAGCCGGGCTTTGGCGGCCAATAGGACGCCGCCATTGGCTCATAAAAAAGAAGCCGCCGTTGCCGGCGGCTTCTTGTTAGGTGACGGTGAAAACCGTATCGGCTATTTCAACTGGGTCGAGATGCTGGTGAACTTGGTGTTCAGCGAGGTGCCGAGGCCGTTGACGACAGCGATGATCGCAACGGAAATGCCGGCGGCGATCAGGCCGTATTCGATGGCGGTGGCGCCGGATTCATTCTTCAGAAACGCAACAATCTTGGACATGGGATGCTCCACAGTGAACGGTAGCATTGTCATATCCGAGCGATTTGAATCAAAGGTTTCCCGATTGCGCGAGAAACAGTTACTCGTAAACAACCTTAACCATTGGTTACCGTGCGCCGAAGGGCCCGCGCCTAGCGTCGTTCACACGTCCTCCGGATTGTCGACATAGACCAGTCCGGCCTTGGCCAGGGGCTCGCGCATATTATACATATCGAGGCCAAGCACGCCGGAGGCCAGCTTCTGCCGCTTGGCGTCCTCGTCATCGAAGCGTTTTTGCGCCTTGGCCGCGGTCTCCACCGCGTATTTGGCCGGTACGATCACGACGCCGTCGTCGTCGGCGACCACCGCGTCGCCCGGGACAACATTTACGCCGGCGCAGACCACCGGGATATTCACCGAGCCGAGCGTCGCCTTGACGGTGCCCTTGGCCGAGATCGCCCGCGACCACACCGGAAAGCCCATCTCCTTCAAGGTCGCGACGTCGCGGCAACCGGCATCGATGATCAGGCCCTTGACGCCGCGCGCCTTCAGCGAGGTCGCCAGCAGGTCGCCGAACATGCCGTCGGTATTATCGGTCGTAACGGCGAGTACGGCGATGTCGCCCGGCTGGCATTGCTCGACGGCGACATGGATCATCCAGTTGTCGCCCGGCTGCGCCAGGATGGTGACGGCGGGGCCGGCGATCGAGGCGCCCGCCCAGATCGGCCGCATATAGGGTTTCATCAGGCCGTAGCGGCCGAGCGCCTCATGCGTGGTGGACACGCCGAGCTTCTCGAAGGTGGCGAGCGCTTTCGGATCGGCGCGTTTGATATTGCGGACGACGACGGGTTTCATGATTGCTTCCTCTCAGCCGAGCGTTTCGGTGACGCGCGGGAACAGGGTCTGATAGGCCTCGCCATAGGTCATCGGCACGCCGGTGTTGCGCGAACCCTGAATGCCGCGATTGAGGGCGACGCGTTCGTAATAACCCCACAAATGTTTCTGCGCGGCGAGAATCTGGAACGCCTTGTACTTCTGCTCCCACACCTCGTCGATCTTGAGAATGAGGTCGGGCTTGTAGTTGCACTGTTCCGGCTGATGCGGCTCGAACAGATAGACCGGCGGCGCGGAGTACTTGTACTTGGCGCCCGGCTTGTGGCCCATGGCCTGCGCCACGACGCGGGTCTCCTGCGCGAAATGCGCGGCATTCGGATGATCGAAATTATACGGATCTTCCAGCGCGTGCGTCAGAACGAAGGCCGGATTGGTCTCGCGGTAGATATCGACCATGCGGTCGAAATGCCGCTCGTTGAGCTTGAGCGGATAGTCGCCGCAATCGAAGAATTCGATCTCGGCGCCGAGCAAGGCGGCGGCTCGCTCGGCCTCGTCCTTGCGGCCGGCCTTGACGCTTTCCATGGTCGCGCCTGGCTCCTTCCAGGCAAACTGGCTTTCGCCGCGCTCGCCGAAGGACATGCAGACGATCTTGACCTTGTAACCTTTCTTCGCGTGCAGCGCGATCGCGCCCCCGGCGCGCCAGACGAAGTCGCCCGGATGGGCGGTGATGACGAGTCCTGTCTTTTGATCCGGCATTTGCGTCACGACTCCCTTTTTCGAGGCCGTTCTTTAGACTAAGTAGGGCGGCAAATGAAGGGCCGCCCATGACCGAAAAGACCACGTTGCGCATCGCCATCGGCGACTATCCCCACACGCTGCCGCTCAAGCGCGGCGAGATCACATCGCCGACGCTCAAGCTCGACTTCGTCGAGGTGAAGCCGATGCACACGGCGTTCAAGCCGATGGTGCGCGAACACGCCTATGACGCCAGCGAAATGGCGCTGGTCACCTATTTGCAGGCGAAGGAGCACAACAAGGGTCTGACCTTGTTGCCGGCGGCGATGCTGGCGCGGTTTCAGCATCACACCATGCTGTACAACAGCGAACGCGGCCGGCTCACGCCCGCCGATCTCGCCGGCAAGCGCATCGGCGTGCGCTCCTACAGCCAGACCACGGCCGGCTGGGTGCGCGGCATTCTGCAAAATGACTACGGCGCCGACTTGTCGGGCGTGCAGTGGGTCACCTTCGAGGACGGCCACGTCGCCGAGGCAAAGGACCCTGCCGGAGTCGTCCGTGCCGACAAGGGCAAGGACATCACCAAAATGCTGCTCGATGGCGAACTCGACGCCGCCATTTATGGCGCCGCTATGCCGGACGATTCCCGTCTGCAAAGCGTCATCGCCAATCCCGAGGCCGAGGCCAAAAGCTGGTTCGCCAAGCACGGGCTGGTGCCGGTCAATCACATGGTGGTCGTGACCGACGAACTGGCGCGCTCTAAGCCGGCCGCGGTGGCCGAGTTGTATCGGCTTCTGGAAGCCGGCTGGATTGCCGCGGGCCGGGTTGCGACCACGCCATTCGGCCGGGAAGCCAACCGGCCCTGCCTCGACTTGCTGATTTCCTATTGCCTGCAACAGCGGCTGATTTCCCGCCGGTTGATGGTCGAGGACCTTTGGTAGGACCCCAGCCCTGCTGGGCACATTGTGTGCAGTGCCGAAGAATGAGCCAATTATGCCTAAATAATAATCACACCTCTGTGACCGGAAAATAGGCAATTGCGGCTCCTCGCCATATACCTACGGTAAAACAGTAGCTTACGTGTCACCGAGAGGCTTGGCACAGAGCTTGCGATCCCCACCCTGCGCGAAGGAAGTCGTCGCGACTAAACGCGCGCGTCAAACGCAGGGGTCTCAACGAATGTTCACATCGAATCAAACGGCCGCGAGACGGCCGACTGCCCGCAAGTGGCTCGCCGCCACCGCCGGGTTTGCCTTCGCGGTCACGGGAGCGATCTCGTCCGCGCAGGCGCAAGACACGATCAAGGTCGGCGTTCTGCACTCGCTCTCGGGCACCATGGCCATCAGCGAAACGACGCTGAAGGACACGATGCTGTTTCTCATCGACGAGCAGAACAAGAAGGGCGGTCTGCTCGGCAAGAAACTCGAAGCCGTGGTCGTCGATCCGGCCTCGAACTGGCCGCTGTTCGCCGAAAAGGCGCGCGAGCTCATCTCCAAGAACAAGGTCTCGGCGGTGTTCGGCTGCTGGACCTCGGTGTCGCGCAAGTCCGTGCTGCCTGTGTTCAAGGAATTGAACTCCATCCTGTTCTACCCGGTGCAGTACGAAGGTGAAGAGTCAGAGCGCAACGTGTTCTACACGGGCGCCGCTCCGAACCAGCAGGCCATTCCGGCCGTCGACTATCTGATGAGCAAGGAAGGCGGTTCGGTGAAGCGCTGGGTGCTAGCGGGCACCGACTACGTCTATCCGCGCACGACCAACAAGATCCTTGAAGCCTATCTGATCGGCAAAGGCGTCAAGAAAGAAGACATCATGATCAACTACACGCCGTTCGGGCATTCCGATTGGCAGACGATCGTGTCGGACATCAAGAAGTTCGGCTCGGCTGGCAAGAAAACCGGCGTCGTATCGACCATCAACGGCGACGCGAACGTTCCGTTCTACAAGGAACTCGGTAACCAGGGCATCAAGGCGACCGACATTCCGGTCGTGGCGTTCTCGGTCGGCGAAGAAGAACTCGCCGGTCTCGACACCAAGCCGCTGCTCGGCCACTTGGCCGCCTGGAACTATTTCCAGTCGATCAAGAACCCGGGCAATGCCGAATTCATCAAGAAGTGGCAGGCTTTCACCAAGAACCCGAAGCGCGTCACCAACGACCCGATGGAAGCCCACGTGATCGGCTTCGCCATGTGGGTGAAGGCGGTTGAGAAGGTGAAGTCGACCGATCCGGACAAGGTCATCGACGCCCTGCCGGGCATCACCGCGCCAAACCTCACCGGCGGCACCTCGACCATGCTGCCCAACCATCACATCACCAAGCCGGTGTTCGTCGGCGAAATCAAAGCCGACGGCCAGTTCGACGTGGTGTGGAAGACCAAGGGCCTGGTCCCCGGCGATGCCTGGACCGACTTCCTGCCCGGCTCGAAGGACCTCGAGTCCGACTGGGTCAAGCTGAAGTGCGGCAACTACAACACCGTCACCAAGAAGTGCGGCGGTCAGGCCTCGTGATCCGAAGTCGCTGCTGACTTTGACCAACGACTGGACCAACGGAGGCGGCGTGACCCGCCGCCTCCGGCTTCCAAAAAAAGATCGAAGCGGGGCGCGATTGTCCGCTGCCAACTTTCGAAACAGTATTCTGCCGGGAATGACTGCAATGGGTAAATTCCACGACCGCATCCTGGCGTTCGCAGTCGCCATCGGTCTCATCGTCGCGGCGGCGGGCTTTGCCCATGCCGGCCCTTATGAAGACGCGCTGGAAAAATTCACCACGGATGAATTCTCCGATACCGCCGAAGCGGTGACGGCCGTTGCGACCAGCGGCAATCCGCTGGCGGCGCCGCTGATCGCCGCGCTGCAGGACGGCCGTCTGCAATTCAGCGCCAAGGACAAGAAGGTCTTAATCAAGACCGCCGACGACAAGTTGATCGACGCCGAGACCGGCAAGCCGTTCGCCGGCACGCCGCCCGACGATCTCGACACCGTGCGCGTCAATAACCGGCTGCGCGGCGTTATCGATGCCGCCAATGGCGCGCTCACTCTGATGGCGCCCGATCCGAACCAGCGTTACGAATCGGCGCAGCAGGTGTTCAAGTCGCGCGACGCCGCCGTGCTGCCGGCTGTCGAGAAGGCGCTCGAATCCGAAAAGGTCGCGCGCGTCAAGAAGGTCTTGAACGAAGCGCGCGCCGCCATTCTGCTGGCCGCCGACGACACGTCGGCTGCGGACCGGATCGCCGCTATTGAATTCATTCGCGCCCGTGGCGACCAGGATTCGCTGGCCTTGTTGCAAAGTCTGCCGGCCGATCTGCCCGCCGACGTGCGCGCCGCCGCCAATGGCGCGATCAAGACCGTCGAGCGCAATCTCGCTCTCTGGAACACGGTGCAGAATCTCTGGTACGGACTGTCGCTCGGCTCGGTGCTGCTGCTCGCGGCAATCGGCCTGGCCATCACTTTCGGCGTCATGGGCGTCATCAATATGGCGCACGGCGAAATGGTGATGCTCGGGGCCTATGTCACCTATGTAGTGCAGGACGTCATCCGCACCAGCTACCCCGGCCTGTTCGATTATTCGCTGGCGATCGCGTTGCCGCTCGCGTTCATATTCTCCGCCGCTGTCGGCATCGCCATCGAGCGCAGCGTCATTCGTTTCCTCTACGGCCGGCCGCTGGAAACGCTGCTCGCGACCTGGGGCATTTCACTTGTGCTGCAGCAGGCGGTGCGCGTCGCTTTCGGCCCGACCAACAAGGAAGTCGGCAATCCATCGTGGATGTCGGGCGCCTTCGATCTCGGCGGCATTCTCATCACCTATAACCGCATGTGGATCATCCTGTTCACGGCCATCGTGTTCGCCGCGCTGCTCGCCATGCTGCGCTTCACGCGGCTGGGCCTCGAGATGCGCGCGGTCACCCAGAACCGGCAAATGGCCGCCGCCGTCGGCATCCGCACCGCCCGCATCGACGCGCTCACCTTCGGGCTTGGTTCGGGCATTGCCGGCCTTGCCGGCGTGGCGCTGTCGCAGATCGACAATGTGTCGCCGAACCTGGGGCAGGGCTACATCATCGATAGTTTCATGGTTGTGGTGTTCGGCGGTGTCGGCAATCTGTGGGGTACATTGGTCGGCGCGCTGACGCTCGGCATCGCCAACAAATTCCTCGAACCCTTCGCCGGCGCGGTGCTGGCCAAGATCGCCATTCTTGTCTTCATCATCCTGTTCATCCAGAAGCGGCCGCGCGGCATGTTCGCGCTCAAGGGTAGGGCGATCGAAGCATGATGACCGCGCACCCGCTCATTCGACTGCTCGACCGCGGCTCGACGCTTTTCCTCGTCCTGCTCGGCGCATTCGCCATCGCCATTCCGGTGTTGAACCTGCTGATGCCGGAAGGCTCGGCGCTGCACGTCTCGACTTACTTCGTCGCGCTGTTCGGCAAATACGTCTGCTACGGCCTTCTTGCTCTGTCGATCGATCTGATCTGGGGCTATGTCGGCATTCTGTCGCTCGGCCACGGCGCGTTCTTCGCGCTCGGTGGCTATGCCATGGGCATGTATCTGATGCGCCAGATCGGCGACCGCGGCGTCTACGCCAATCCGATCCTGCCGGACTTCATGGTGTTCCTGAACTGGTCGGAACTGCCGTTCTTCTGGTACGGCTTCCAGAACTTCTTCTATGCGATGCTGATGGTGCTTTTGGTGCCGGGACTGCTCGCCTTCGTGTTCGGCTGGTTCGCCTTCCGCTCGCGCGTCACCGGCGTGTACCTGTCGATCATCACCCAGGCAATGACCTACGCATTGCTGCTCGGCTTCTTCCGCAACAATTTCGGTTTCGGCGGCAATAACGGTCTGACCGATTTCAAGGACATTCTCGGCTTTAACGTGCAGGCCGAAGGTACGCGCAATGCGCTTTTGGTGACGTCCTGCATCGCGCTCGCCGTCTGCTTCCTCATATGCCGCGCCATCGTCACGTCGAAATTCGGCAAGGTGCTGATCGGCATCCGCGACGCGGAATCGCGCACGCGCTTCCTTGGCTACCGCGTCGAGGCCTACAAGTTGTTCGTGTTCACGGTGTCGGCCTGCATGGCCGGCGTCGCCGGTGCGCTTTATGTGCCGCAGGTCGGCATCATCAATCCCGGCGAATTCGCGCCCGGCAACTCGATCGAGGCGGCGATCTGGGTCGCCGTCGGCGGCCGCGGCACGCTGACCGGCGCGGTGTTAGGGGCCTTCGTCGTCAACTATGCCAAGACTTTCTTCACCTCCGGGGCGCTGGCGCCATACTGGCTGTTCATGCTCGGCGGGCTGTTCATCGGCACGACCTTGTTCATGCCGCGCGGTATCATCGGCACCTACAATAACTGGCGCGCCGGCCATGCCGACAAAGCCGAGGCGAGGTCGGCCGAGGCAAAAGCGGCGGCGCCGGCCCAACCAAGCGCGGCGGAGTAGATCATGTCCACCGTTCAGGCAGATCCGAAAACAACCTCCGCGCTGCTGTATCTCGATGGCATCAGCGTGTCATTCGACGGCTTCAAGGCGCTCAACGAACTGTCCTTCATCGTCGAACCCGGCGAGATGCGCGCCATCATCGGCCCAAACGGCGCCGGCAAGACGACCATGATGGACGTCATCACCGGCAAGACGCGGCCCGACGAGGGCGACGTCTTCTTCCAGGAAGGCAAATTCGATCTGTCCAAACTGGACGAGACCGAGATCGCGACGCTCGGCATCGGCCGCAAATTCCAGAAGCCGACCGTGTTCGAGATGCACACGGTCGAGGACAATCTCCAGCTTTCGCTGAAAAACGACCGCGGCGTGAGGGCGACCTTGTTCTGGCAATCCTCGGCTGAGCAGGAAGCGCGTATCGATCAGGTGCTCGACACCGTTCGCCTGAAACACCTGCGCGCGCGCATCGCTGGCAGCCTGTCGCATGGACAGAAGCAGTGGCTGGAAATTGCCATGCTGCTGGCGCAAGACCCTAAATTGCTGCTGGTCGACGAGCCGGTCGCCGGCATGACCGACGTCGAGACCATGCAGACCGCCGAACTCTTGCGCGAGATCAACAAGACCAAGACCGTTGTCGTGGTTGAACACGACATGGCCTTCGTCCGCGAACTCGGCGTCAAGGTAACCTGTCTGCACGAAGGCTCGGTGCTGGCCGAAGGCTCGATCGATCAGGTGTCGACCAACGATCGCGTCGTTGAAGTGTATCTAGGGCGCTGAGAGGAAATTCATGCTCGAAGCCACCAATATTGACCTCTATTACGGCGCGGCGCAGGCGCTGCGCGGCATCTCGCTGAAAGCGGAGCCCGGCAAGGTCACCTGCGTGCTCGGCCGCAACGGCGTCGGCAAATCGAGCCTGCTGCGCGCCTTGGTCGGCCAGAAGCCGGTGAAGAACGGCACCATCATGTTCGAGGGCAAGGACATCACCCGTATGTCGACCGTAGATCGCGCCCGTTCCGGCATCGCCTACGTGCCGCAGGGCCGCGAGATATTTCCGCTGCTCACCGTGCAGGAAAATCTCGAGACCGGCTTTGCGCCGCTGCCGCGAAACATGCGCGAAATTCCCGACGACGTGTTCTCGCTGTTTCCGGTGCTGCAAAGCATGCTCGGCCGGCGCGGCGGCGATTTGTCCGGCGGCCAGCAGCAGCAACTGGCCATTGGCCGGGCGCTGACCATGCGGCCGCGGCTGTTGCTGCTCGACGAGCCGACCGAGGGCATTCAGCCGTCGATCATCAAGGATATCGGCCGCGCTATCGACTATCTGCGCTCTTTAAAGGAAATGGCGATCATTCTGGTCGAGCAGTATCTCGATTTCGCGCAGGAACTGGGCGATCATCTGGTGGTGATGGACCGCGGTTCGATCGTCTATCAAAGCGACAAGGCCAATCTGGACGAAGCCGCGCTCAAGCGGGCGCTGGCGATCTAAGGCCGCTTGGCGCGGACGAGTGGAGGCGTTTGTGTTAGCAACGCGCGTGACCAACGCCGAACAGACAAGAACCTTCGCCGCCAACCGCGCCACCGGACATATTGCGCTGTCCGTGTCGGCGCATGACGGAATCACCCGCCGCACGCGCGTGCATGAGGATGGCTCGCTGCGCGTACGCTTTCCCAATGCGACGCCGGAAGCGCTGGAGGCTGTGCTGGTCAATACCGGCGGCGGCATGACCGGCGGCGACCGATTCAGCATCGAGATGGATGTGGGCGAGGGCGCGAGCCTGATCGCCGGTACGGCGGCGGCGGAGAAAATCTATCGCTCGTCCGGCACTGAAGCCGAAATGGATGTCCGGCTGATGCTTGCGCAGGGCGCGCGGCTGGCCTGGCTGCCGCAGGAGACCATCTTGTTCGACCGCGCCCGGCTCAGGCGCCGCATCGAGATCGATCTGGCCGAAGACGCTTCGCTGATCCTGGCCGAGGCGGTGGTGTTCGGCCGCGCCGCCATGGACGAGGCGATGGCCGAGGGCTTCTTCACCGACGCCTGGCGTATACGCCGTGGCGGCAAGCTGATTTACGCCGACACCGCGCGGCTCGACGGCGCCATCGCCGAAAGGATGGCGCAGCGCGCCGTCACCCATGGCGGCATTGCCATCGCCACCGTGCTGGTCGCGCCCGGCGGCGACGGGCAGCTTGAACAAGTGCGCGCGCTCGGCGAGACTTTAGAAGGCGGGTTCTCGGGCGAGGTCGGCATTTCGGCCTGGAATGGGCTGGCGGTGGCCCGGCTTTGCGCCAAGGATGGCGCGGCGTTGCGCCACGACCTGGTCGCGGTTCTGGCCGCGCTTGGCACGACGGTGCCGCGACTTTGGCTACAGTAATTCTGAGAGGTCTGCATGAATCTGACGCCCCGGGAAAAAGACAAGATGCTGATCGCGGTCGCCGCCATGGTGGCGCGCCGCAGGCTCGAGCGCGGCGTCAAGCTCAACCATCCGGAAGCGGTGGCGCTGATTTCCGATTTCATCCTCGAAGGCGCGCGTGACGGCCGTACCGTCGCCGACCTGATGCGCGACGGCGCCCATGTCGTCACCCGCGCCCAGTGCATGGATGGGATTGCCGAGATGATCCACGACATACAGGTTGAAGCCACGTTTCCCGACGGCACCAAACTTGTCACCGTTCACGAACCGATCCGATAAAACTGCCGCTGAAAGGTCTAAACGTCATGAACGTCTTCTCGATTGTCGCGCTTCTACTTCTCGGCATCAGCCCGGCGCTCGCCCATGTCGGGCACGGCGCGACGGAGTCTTTCGCGGCCGGTATCATGCATCCGCTCGGCGGTCTGGATCACGTCGCCGTCATGGTGGCCGTCGGTCTGTGGGCGGCGCTCAATGGCGGTCGCGCTTTGTGGATCTGGCCTTGCGCCTTCGTCGGCGTGATGCTGATCGGCGGCGCGCTCGGCATGGCCGGCATCGCGGTGCCCTTCGTCGAACCGGCGATCCTCGCTTCCGTCGTCGCACTTGGCCTCATGGTGGCGCTGGCCGTCGATATGCCGGTGTCGCTCGGCGCCCTTGTCGTCAGCGGCTTCGCGCTGTTTCACGGCCATGCCCACGGCAGCGAAGTCGCCGAGAATATTGGCGGCGTCGAATACATGGCGGGCTTCGCGCTTGCCACCGCGACGTTGCATCTGACCGGCATCGGCTTCGCGCAATTGATGACGCGCTCGCACATGTGCCCGGTCATCCGCACCGCTGGCGGACTGTGCGTGTTTGCGGGCGCGATGATGATCGGAGCCACACTCGCATGATCCTGAAAAGTGGAATCCGGTTTTCGGATAAGATCATGCGAAAAAGGAAGAAGTCATGATCCCCGGCGAAATGTTCATCAAGGACGGCGACATCGAACTCAACGCCGGCCGCAAGACGGTGACGGTCACCGTCGCCAATTCCGGCGACCGGCCGATCCAGGTCGGCTCGCACTATCATTTCTTCGAGACCAATCCGGCGCTGAAGTTCGATCGCAAGAAGGCGCGCGGCATGCGCCTCGATATCGCCGCCGGCACGGCGGTGCGTTTCGAGCCGGGGCAAACGCGCGACGTGACGCTCGTCGCGCTCGCCGGCAAGAAGACGATCTACGGCTTCCGCGGCGACGTGATGGGGAAACTCTAGATGTCCGTCAAAATGAAGCGCTCGGCCTATGCCGACATGTTCGGCCCGACAACGGGCGACCGCGTGCGGCTGGCCGATACCGATCTCATTATCGAGGTCGAGAAGGATTTCACCGTCTATGGCGAAGAGGTGAAGTTCGGCGGCGGCAAGGTCATCCGCGACGGCATGGGGCAGTCGCAGATCACCAACAAGCAGGGCGCGGCCGACACCGTCATCACCAATGCGCTGATCGTCGACCACTGGGGCATCGTCAAGGCCGACATCGGCCTCAAGGACGGGCGCGTGCTCGCCATTGGCAAGGCGGGCAATCCCGACATCCAGCCCGGCGTCACCATCGTCATCGGCCCCGGCACCGAGATCATCGCCGGCGAAGGCAAGATCGTCACCGCCGGCGGTTTCGACAGCCACATTCATTACATCTGTCCGCAGCAGGTCGACGAGGCTTTGTATTCCGGCGTCACCACCATGCTCGGCGGCGGCACCGGCCCGGCCGCCGGCACCAATGCGACCACCTGTACGCCGGGGCCGTGGCATCTCGGCCGTATGATCCAGGCGGCGGATGCTTTCCCGGTTAATCTCGGTTTCGCCGGCAAGGGCAACGCCTCGCGCCCGGCGGCGCTGGAGGAAATGATCAAGGCCGGCGCCTGCGCGCTGAAACTGCACGAGGACTGGGGCACGACGCCGGCGGCCATCGACACCTGTCTCACCGTCGCCGACAAATACGACGTGCAGGTGATGATCCATTCCGACACGCTGAACGAGTCGGGCTTCGTCGAGGACACCATCAAGGCGTTCAAGGGCCGCACCATTCACGCCTTCCACACCGAAGGCGCCGGCGGCGGCCACGCGCCGGATATCATCAAGGTCGCCGGTCTCAAGAACGTGCTGCCGTCCTCGACCAATCCGACGCGGCCGTTTACGCGCAACACCATCGACGAGCATCTCGACATGCTGATGGTGTGCCACCATCTCGATCCGTCGATTGCCGAGGATCTCGCTTTCGCCGAAAGCCGCATCCGCAAGGAAACCATCGCCGCCGAGGACATCCTGCACGACCTCGGCGCGCTGTCGATGATGTCGTCCGACTCGCAAGCGATGGGGCGCCTGGGCGAAGTCATCATGCGCACCTGGCAGACCGCCGACAAGATGAAGAAGCAGCGCGGCGCGTTGCCCGGCGAGAAGGGCAACAACGACAACAAGCGCGTCAAGCGCTACATCGCCAAATACACCATCAATCCGGCGATCGCCCATGGTGTGTCGAAGCACATCGGCTCCATCGAAAAAGGCAAGATGGCCGATCTCGTCGTCTGGTCGCCGGCCTTCTTCGGTGTCAAGCCGGACATGGTGCTCAAGGGTGGCTCCATCGTCGCGGCGCTGATGGGCGATCCGAACGCCTCGATCCCGACGCCGCAGCCGGTGCATTACCGGCCGATGTTCGGCGCCTTCGGCAAGGCGCTCACCGCGTCATCGCTGGTCTTCGTGTCGAAGGCGGCGGCGCGCAGCGATTTGCGCAAGCGCCTCGGCGTCGAGAAGCAGTTCGTCGCGGTGGAAAACACGCGCAAGATCGACAAGAAGAGCATGATCCACAACGACGCGACGCCGAACATCGAGGTGGATCCGGAAACCTACGAGGTGCGCGCCGACGGCGAGTTGCTCACCTGCGCGCCGGCCGATGTGCTGCCGATGGCGCAAAGGTATTTCCTGTTTTGACGCCTTCTTGTCCCGGTCGCATTGCAGCACCTCTTGGCGATGCAATGCAGAACCGGGACCTTTCCAAGTTCGGTGACTGGAACGGCCCCGGCTCTGCGGCGCATCACTTCGTGCTGCACCGCGTCCGGGGCAGGTAGGGAGTGGCTCGCGCCACGCAATAGAGTAAGTTCAGCCCATGCATCGCGTCACGTCGATTATATCTGCCAATCAATACGAGCGCGCCACCGCGCGCGACCGAGTTGTGCTCGACGCCGGCGACCGCAATCGCCGCCGCATCGTGCTGACCGGAGAACAGGGCACATCGTTCATGCTCGATTTTCCCGCGCCGGTGACGTTGCGAGATGGCGACGGGCTGGTGCTCGACGACGGCAACGTTGTTGCGGTCGTTGGCGCCAATGAGCAATTGCTGGAAGTGGCGGGGCCGAACGCGTTCGAAACCGTGCGGCTGGCCTGGCACCTCGGCAATCGTCATACCGACGTTCAGATCGTCGGCGGCAATTTACGCATTCGCTTCGATCACGTGCTGGAGGAGATGCTGCGCGGCCTCGGTGCGCGTGTCGAAGGTCTCGCCGCGCCGTTCGATCCGGAGCCGGCGTCGCCGCATGGTCACGACCACCATGGGCATGATCATGGATGATGTGCCGCGCAAGCCTTCCTTATCCCTCCCCCCGCGAAGCGGCGGGGAGGGTCGGCGCATGTCGCGCAAGCGACGTGCGCCGGGGTGGGGGGCTTCTTCGGAGATGTCTGCGCAAGCTTTCCCCCCCACCCCCGACCCCTCCCCACCACTCGCTTCGCTCGCGGGGGGAGGGGAGTTGGCCCCCGCGTCCCTCTATCGCCTGATGGCCTGGCTTTCGCCGGCATTTCCTGTCGGCGCGTTCTCCTATTCCAGCGGCATCGAATGGGCGGTCGAGGCGGGCGACATCGCTGACGAAGCGAGCCTGCAAGACTGGCTCGGCGTCATGCTGAGCGACGGCGGCGGCTATTGCGATGCCGTGCTGTTCGCGCAGGCGCATCGCGCGGCGCTCGGCGATGACGACAGAGCGCTCTATGACATTACTGAGCTGGCCGCCGCCTTCGCGCCATCGAAGGAGCGCCATCTGGAAACCACGGCGCAGGGCAATGCCTTCATTGAAGCCGCGCGTGCCGCGTGGGGTTGCGCTGCGCTCGAACGGCTGAAATCAATATGGGGCGGCCCGGTTGCTTACCCCGTCGCGGTCGCGGTCACCGCCGCAGGCCACGGCATCGCCGTCGAACCAGCGCTCGCCGCCTATCTTCAGGCGCTCGCCGCCAACTGGGTGTCGGCTGGCGTGCGGCTCATCCCGCTCGGCCAGACGCAGGGCCTGCGCGTCGTCGCGGCCCTTGAGCCGGCCGTCGCCGCGACCACGCAACGCGCGCTCAACGCCTCGCTTGACGATATCGGCTCCGCCGCTTTCCGTGCCGATCTGGCCAGCGCGCGCCACGAAACGCAATACACGCGCCTGTTCAGGAGTTGAAAATGAAGAACCCCCACGGTCCTCTCCGCGTCGGTGTCGGCGGCCCGGTCGGCTCGGGCAAGACCGCGCTGATGGACGCGCTGTGCAAGACCTTGCGCGACCGCTACCAGATCGCCGCCATCACCAACGACATTTACACCAAATGGGACGCCGAATACCTGGTGCGCTCTGGCGCGTTGTCGGCGGACCGCATTGCCGGCGTCGAGACCGGCGGCTGTCCGCATACCGCGATCCGCGAGGATGCCTCGATCAATCTCGCCGCTGTCGCCGAAATGAACCGGAAGTTTCCCGATCTCGATCTCATCCTGATCGAATCCGGCGGCGACAATCTGGCCGCGACCTTCTCGCCGGAGCTTGCCGATCTCACCATCTATGTCATCGACGTCGCCGCCGGCGACAAGATACCGTCGAAAGGCGGGCCCGGCATCACCCGCTCGGATCTCTTGGTCATCAACAAGATCGATCTGGCGCCCTATGTCGGCGCCTCTCTCGATGTGATGCAGCGCGACGCCAAAAAAATGCGCGGCGCGCGTCCCTTCGTGATGACCAATCTGCGCGAGGGCAAGGATGTCGCGGCGATCGTGAAATTTATCGAGGAAAAAGGAGGACTACGCGCATGACAAAGGCCTCCGCCCGCGATCGTCTCGACGTCGCGTTCGCGAAAATCGACGACGAAAATGGCGAAGGCGCGCGCGCCTGTCTGACGCTCTATCGCGACGAAGCGCAGGCCGCTGCCGACGCCGCCGATGCGCGCGCGCGTTCCGGCATTTCACTGGGGCCGCTCGACGGTGCGATTGTCTCGATCAAGGATTTGTTCGACGTCGCCGGTGAAGTGACGCGCGCCGGTTCGAGCCTGCTGGCCGAAGAAGGCAAGCCAGCGACGCAGGACGCGCCGGTGGTGCGGCGCCTGCGCGCGGCAGGCGCGGTCATTCTTGCCAAGACCAACATGTCGGAATTCGCCTTCAGCGGGCTCGGTCTCAATCCGCATTATGGCACGCCGGGCAATCCGGCTGACCGCGCGCGCGTGCCGGGCGGCTCATCGGCCGGCGCGGCGGTCGCCGTGGCCGACGGGATGTGCGAGATCGCCATCGGCAGCGACACCGGCGGTTCGACGCGCATTCCGGCGGCGCTGTGCGGCATTACAGGCTTTAAGCCGAGCCGTCAGCGCGTATCGACCGAGGGCGCGTTTCCGTTGTCCTACACGCTCGACTCCATCGGCCCGATGGCGACAAACGTTGCCGATTGCTTCAATGCCGATGCGGCGATCGCCGGCGAGGCGGCTCTGCCTCTGGAGGCTGCGCCGCTTGCCGGTTTGCGGCTCGGCGTCGCGCAAGGCCTACCGCTGGAAAATCTCGACGACACGGTCGGCCGGCGCTTTCCCGAAGCGCTCGACCGGCTGGAGCGGGCCGGCGCGCGATTGACTTACGAAAAAATGCCGCTGCTCGACGAGATGATGAAGGCTCTGTCGCGCACCAGCATCCTGATGGCCGAGGCCTATGCGATCCACAAGGACCGGCTGGCGCGGCGCGGCGACGCCGTCGACCAGATCGTGCGCGCGCGCCTCGATCGCGGCGCCGGCATTGCCGCCGGCGATTTTATCGACGCGGTGCGCGACCGCGCCGCCTTGATCCGCGCCATGGATGCGCGGCTGGCCGATCTCGATGCTTTGGTGCTGCCGACCACTCCGATTGTTGCGCCGCGCCTCGACGAGGTAGCGACGCCGAAGGATTTCATGGCGAAGAACGCCATGGTTCTGCGCAACACGACGATCGCCAATTATTTCGATCTCACCGCGATCTCGCTGCCGCTGCCGCGCGACGGCGGGCTGCCGACCGGGCTGATGCTGTTTGCCCGCAACGGTTGCGACCGGCGGTTGTTTCGCATCGCCGCCGCGGTGGAAAAGGTTTTCGCTTAAATCTCCCGCAACGCTTCCAGCACCATCCGATAGCGGTCCGGCCCGAGTTTCGGCAACAATGAACTTTCGTGTTGCGCGGCCAGCGCCTTGGCCTGCTTCAGTTGCGCTTCCCCGGCGCGGGTCAGCCGCAGTTCGTGCCGCCGGCCGTCGGCCGAGGAGGGCAGCCGTTCGGTCAGGCCGCGCCGGTCGAGAAGGTGCAGCATGCGCACCATGCGCGCCCGTTCGATGCCGAGCGTCGCCGCCAGTTCGGATTGCGACAGGCCTTCATTGGCGCCGATGATGACCAGCACCGAGAATTGCGCCGGGCTGATGTCGATATGCGACAGGCGGCGGATGAAGTCCTGGAAAACCCACACCTGAAGGCGCCGGACGAAATAGCCGAGATGGTCGTTGAGCACGCCGAGGTCGATGGCCACCGGGCTGATCCGGGTCGGCAGCGGCCGCTTGCGCAAGGCAAACGTGGCCGGTCGCTTGACCGGCTTGCCGGCTGGCTTCCCGGTGACCTTGGCCTTTTTCGGCGCGCGTTTGACTGCTGGCATCGCAAAATCCCGGTTGCATCAGGGGTCGGGCGCCGGTGATTTTACACCGGCTCCGGCGCGGCGATAATGCAGTTGACGCGGTTTGTTGTCGAGGTCAACAATGTCGTCAAATGAGACGGCTGGGCCGGACGACGCGACAGCGGCGCCGGCCGCCGCCGTATTTTCGAGCTTGTGAGAACCGGAGCAAATCCGGCATCATCGATTTAAATGGCCGTGCCGGCCCAGGGAGGACTTCAAGATGAAACGTAAGTCGCCGTCCAAATCGCCGTCCAAATTGCCGTCCATGGCAGCATCCGTCAGCCGCCGCGTCTTCACCGGCGGCCTCGGCGCCGTCGGCTTCACCGCCGGTATCGCGCCGTTCAACATCGTCCGCGCCCAGGGCGCAGCCCTTAAAGTGGGCGTGCTGCTGCCCCGTTCCGGCTTCCAGGCCGGCATCGGCCAGGACTGCCAGCGCGGCGTCGATATCGCCGCCGGCCTGCTGAAGGACATGGGCCTGCCCAGCCTTCAGATCATGAACGCCGACACCGAGACCAATGTCGACGTCGCCCGCTCGCGCGCGGAAAAGCTGATCGGCGAAGGTGCGCAGGTGCTGATGGGCGCCTTCGACTCCGGGCAGAGTTCGGCCATCGCCCAGGTGGCCGAGCAGAAGGGCATTCCTTACGTCATCAACATCGCCGCCGCCCCGCCGATCACCGAGCAGGGCTACAAGTTCGTCTTCCGCAATTTCCCGACTGCCGGCATGATCCTCGGCGGCGCCTTCACCGCGCAGAAAGAAATCTTCGCCGCCGTCGGTTCGGCGCCGAAAACGGCCGTGTTCATGCACGTCAACGATACCTTCGGCACGTCGATGGCCGGCGGCATCGGCGCGGTCATGCCGAAATTCGACATGCCGTACAAGATCGTCGAGACCATCGCCTACGACCCGGCGGCGCGCGATCTCGCGGTCGAAATTTCCAAGGCCAAGGCGACCGGCGCCGACGCGCTGGTGATGGTGAGCCGTCTCAACGACGCTATCCTGCTGACCCGCGAAATGGTCAAGCAGCGCTGGTCGCCAATGGCGATCATGAGCATGGGACCGGGCTGGTACGAGGACCAGTATCTCAAGACCCTGGGCAAGCTGTCGGACGGGCCGTTGAGCTTCGTGCCGTGGTATGACCCGAACAAGCCGCTCAGCAAGACGCTGGAAGCGGCGCTGGCGAAGACCAATCCCGGGGTGAGCCTGAACACCAACCACGTCTATACCTTCGAGGCGCTGCTGATCGCCGCCGATGCCTACAAGCGGGCCGGCTCCGCCGATCCGAAGGCTCTGGCCGACGCCATCCGCGCCACCAACATCACCAACAATGTCAGCCCCGGCCCCGGCATCCAGTTCGACGCCAAGGGTCAGAACGACAAGCTGAAGATCTCCGGAATTCAGAATCGCGGCGGCAAGCTGTTGACGGTGGCGCCGAAGGAAGCGGCCAACGCCAAGGCGGAATGGCCGCTGACGCCTTACGACAAGCGCGCGTAAGGTTGATCGCGGCATAAAATACGTCATGGCCGGGCATAGTCGTCCGAAGGACGGCGTTCTTTAAGAACGCCTATGTCCCGGCCATCCACGTCTTAGGCTAAGAAAGACGTGGATGCCCGGCATAAAGCCGGGCATGACGATAACTAGGATCACCCTTAAGTGCCTTTCGACGTCTATCTCAATGTCGCCGTCGGCGGCCTGTTGACCGGTCTGGTCTATGGGCTGATGGCGCTTGGCCTGTCGGTGATTTTTGGCGTCGTGCGCGTCGTCAATTTCGCGCATGGCGAGATGATGACGATCGCGATGTATATCGCCATCGTGCTTTTCTCGGCGCTGCAACTCGATCCGCTGGTGATGCTGGTGCCGATCGCCGCCGTTCTGTTCTGCTTCGGCTATGCGTTGCAGGCCGGCGTCATCAACCCTTTCATCACCCGACCCGAACACAGCCAGTTCCTGTTGTTGGTGGCGATCGCCATCATCATCATCAACGTTCTGTTGATTATCTTCGGGCCCGACGCGCAGAGCGTGCAGACGTCGTATTCCTATGACAGTTTCCAGATCGGCAAACTGATCGTCGACGCCACCAAGCTCTACGCGGCGGCCGCGGCGCTCGCGGTCGCAATCGCGCTCTATGCCTTCTTCCAGTTCACGGCCATCGGCACCGCGATCCGCGCCTGCGCCGACAATTACACCGGCGCGCTGGTGGTCGGCCTCGACGTCAAACATCTCTACGCGTTGACCTTTGGCCTTGGCTCGGCCTGCGTCGGCGCCGCCGGCGTCATGCTGGTGCTGATCGTCGATGTCACGCCCTCGTTGGGGCCGGCCTATACCTTGCTCGCCTTCGTCATCGTCATCACCGGCGGCCTGGGCTCGATGCCCGGCGCATTGCTCGGCGGCGTATTGATCGGCCTCACCGAGGCGATGGCGGGTCTCATCTTCACGCCGTCGGCAAAAAGCATGTTTGCTTTCGCCATTCTGGTGCTGGTGCTGCTGTTCCGCCCTCAGGGCATCATGGGCAAAAAGGCGGCATGATGTTTTCGAGGCTTTTTGAAAATGTCTCGCGCCGCGCGCTGGTCCTTCTCGGCGCGCTGCTCGTCGGGCTGTTCGCCGCGCCGCTGGTGGCCAGCGACTATCTGCTCACCGTGCTCATTCTCATTCTGTACTTCGCCTATATAGGCCAGGCGTGGAACATCATGATGGGTTTCGCCGGGCAGCTGTCGCTCGGCCACGCGCTCTATGTCGGCCTCGGCGCCTACACGGCGGCGGCGCTCTATGTGCATTTCGGCATCGGCCCGTGGATTGGGCTTCTGGTGGCGGTGCCGATCGCCGGGCTCGCCGGCGCCTTCATCGGTTATCTTGCTTTCCGCTTCAAGGTCGGCGGCGTCTATTTCGCCATCCTGACCATCGCGGTCGCCGAATTCGCCCGCGTCGGTTTCGATCATCTGACCTGGACCAAGGGATCGGGCGGCCTGTTCCTGCCGGTCGCGCAATACGCGCAAAGCGATCTGTGGCTGCTGCGCGGCAAACCGGTGATGTTCTATTACATTTTGCTGGTCGCGGTGGTGCTCGCCTTTGTGTTCTGCCGCGCGCTGCTGCGAAGCCGCATCGGCTATTTTTGGCTGGCGATCCGCGAGGACGAGGAAGCCGCGCGTTCGGCCGGCATCGATACCTTCCGCTACAAGATGATCGCGGTGGTGATCTCGTCCGCCATGACGTCGTTCGCCGGCGTCATCTATGCGTTCTATTACAACAACCTGTTCCCCGAACAGGTGTTTCACATCTCGCGCTCGATCGAGATCATCCTCGGCCCCATCGTCGGCGGCGTCGGCACCTTGTTCGGGCCGATCATCGGCGCTTTTCTTCTGACCGGCATGTCGGAATCGCTGATCGCCGCGCTGCACGCGCTCGGCATCGATATTCCGGGCGCCAAGCAGGTGTTCTATGGCTTCTGCCTGCTGCTGGTGATCGCCGCCTTGCCGGACGGCATCTGGCCGTGGCTGTCGCGGCGCATCGGCCTTTCGGAGCGCGAGAAATGAGCGCGCTTCTCAAAGTCGATGGCATCAGCAAGCGCTTCCGCGGCCTCCTGGCCGTCGACCGCCTGAGCTTCGACGTGCCGGAAGGCGGCATCTTCGCGGTGATCGGGCCGAATGGCGCCGGCAAGACCACGTTGTTCAACATGATCGCCGGCGTCTATGTGCCGGACAACGGCACGATCTCCTTTGCCGGCGAACGAATCGACGGCCTGTCGTCGGATCGCGTCTGCCAGCGCGGCATCGGCCGCACCTTCCAGATCGTGCGGCCGTTCCCGGCACTGTCGGTCGAGGACAACGTCATCGTCGGCGCCTTGATGCGGCGTCACGACGTTATCGAAGCGCGCGCGCATGCGCATGAGGTGCTGCGCCGACTCGATCTCTACGACAAGCGCTCGCAGCGCGCTTCCTCGCTGACTTTGCCCGACCGCAAGCGGCTGGAAGTGGCCCGCTCGCTCGCCACCGATCCGAAGCTGCTGCTGCTCGACGAGGTGATGGCGGGACTTCGGCCGACCGAGACCGACCGCATTGTTTCCATCCTCAAGGAGCTGAACCGCGACAGCGGTCTGACTATCCTGTTGATCGAACATGTCATGCGCGCGGTGATGGCGCTGGCGGGGCGCATTCTGGTGCTGCATCACGGCGCGTCGATTGCAGAGGGCGCGCCGGCGGATGTGGTGCGCGATCAGGCGGTCATCGATTCGTATCTCGGGGCGGAGGACATATAATGCTCCGCATCGAGAACCTCGACGTCTTTTACGGCGATGCGCAGGCGCTCGACGGCGTTTCGCTGGATATCGCCGAAGGCTCCATCGTCGCCATCGTCGGCGCCAACGGCGCCGGCAAGACCTCGCTGATCCGTACCATTGCTGGCATGCACAGACCGGCGCGCGGCCGCGTTCTGTATCGCGGGCAGGACATTGCCGGCTGGCCGAGCCACAAAGTCTGCGATCTCGGCATCGGCCAGGTCGCCGAGGGCCGTCAGGTGTTCCCGACCTTGTCGATTGCCGAAAATCTCATGATGGGCGCGATGCTGCCGCGCGCGCGTAGTCTGCGCGACCGCAATCTCGATCGGGTCTATGCGATGTTTCCGTTATTGACCGAGCGGCGCGCACAGGCCGCCGGGACGTTGTCGGGCGGCGAGCAGCAGATGCTGGCCATCGGCCGTTGTCTGATGGGCGCGCCGGATTTGGTGATGTTCGACGAGCCATCGCTCGGGCTGGCGCCGACCATCGTGCAGCAGGTGCTCAAGACGGTGCGGGATCTCAACCGCGAGGGTCTCACCTGCGTGCTGGTCGAGCAGAACGTCGCGGTGTCGCTGAAACTGGCGAGCCAGGCTTACGTGCTGGAAAACGGCCGTATCACTTTATCGGGCACCGGCGACGCGTTGCTTGGCGACGACCGGGTGCGGCAGGCTTATCTCGGCATGTAATCTAGCGTGGAAGATAGCCGCGGCCGTTGACGCGGCGCTGGCGGCGCATCAGCAAATCGAGCGCGGCGACCCGCATGCTCAATGGGCAGTGCGGAAAGCTCGCGCGCAGAAGCTTGAGGGCTTCGGCGTCGGTCGCGGGCGAGTATTGCAGGACGCTTTCCGCCATGCGCGCGGCGTCCGCGACAAGCGACGCGGGACGCGGCAGTGTTCTGAATACCTGGCCCATCGATCCAAATCCTTGCGGGTTGCCAGACAAAGTCTGAAACCCCGGCAGCCAAGAATGCGGCCTGTGCCGTTATCAAATCGTTAACAACGCAAAACGGCCGGCGGTTCCATCCGCCGGCCGTCATATTTTGCGTCCGGCCGGCTATTTCAGGGCCGGTCCGATGGTCACCGTCAGCGTGCCGATGCCTTCGACCGCGCATTCCAGTTTGTCGCCCGCGACGCAGGCGGCAACGCCGGCCGGCGTTCCGGTCATGATGATGTCGCCGGCGGCCAGTTCGACCATCTTGGACAGGTCGGCGATGATTTCCGGCACGTTCCAGATCAGTTGATCGAGATCGCCGTCCTGACGGACCTTGCCGTTGCAGGACAGGGTGATCTTGCCCTTCTTCGGGTGGCCGGTCTCGGTGGCTAGCTTGATCGCGCCGCACGGCGCCGAGTGGTCGAAGGCCTTGCCGACTTCCCACGGTCGCTTCAGGTCGCGCGAGGCGATCTGCAGGTCGCGCCGGGTCAGGTCGATGCCGACCGCGTAGCCATAGATGCAGTCATTGGCCTTGTCGGCCGGAATGTTGCGGCCACCCGACTTCAGCGCCACGACGAGTTCGACCTCGTGGTGCATGTCCTTGGTCAGCGACGGATAAGGAACGGTACCGCCGTCCGGCACGATCATGTCGGCCGATTTGGCGAAATAGAACGGCGGCAGCCGCTCGTCCTGGCCCATTTCGCGGATGTGCTCGATGTAGTTGCGGCCGACGCACCAGATGCGGCGGACCGGATAGGTCTTCGACGTGCCGGCAACCGCGAGGACGGGCTGCGGCGGCGCAGGAATAACGTAGTCCGCGCTCATGGGATTTTGCCTTTGAATATCAGGTTTACGAGGGTGAAAAGGCCGTTTTGGCCCGGTTTTAGTGGCCTTCCGGTATCGCATTATCCAGTGCCGGACAAGGCGTATCAGGGATAGTCAGGCTTGCGCTAGGTGGGGGAGACCAAAGCCGGCGAAGGCTGCCGCGGCTCCTGCTGCTTGAGCTGCAGACCGTAGAACGCGGCGTAGCGGCCGCCCTCGGCCAGCAAGTCGTCGTGCCGTCCGGACTCGGTCATGTGACCGTCCTCGATCACATAGATGCGGTCGGCATGCGAGATCGTATGCAGGCGGTGCGCGATGGCCAATGTGGTGCGGCCCTCGAACAGATGCTCCATCGCCTCGCGTACCTGCAATTCGCTTTCCGAATCGAGCGCGGCGGTGGCCTCGTCCAGCAGGATGATCGGCGCATTCTTGATCAGCGCGCGGGCAATGGCGATGCGCTGGCGCTGGCCGCCGGACAATTGCAGGCCGTGCTCGCCGACCGGCGAGTCGTAACCTAGCGGGAACTGCATGATGAAGTCGTGCGCATAGGCGCCCTTGGCGGCGGCGACGATCTCGTCCTCGCTGGCGCCTGGTTTGCCGAAGGCGATGTTCTCGCGGATCGTGCCACGGAACAGGAAGATGTCCTGTCCGACATAGGCGACATGCTGGCGCAGCGAGCGGCGCGATACCTTGCGGATGTCATGGCCGTCGATGGTGATCTTGCCGTGTTCGCCGTCGTAGAAGCGCAGCAGCAGATTGAACACCGTCGACTTGCCGCCGCCGGAGGGGCCGACCAGCGCGGTCAGCCGGCCGGGTTCGGCGACAAACGACATGCCGCGCAGCACCGCCTGATCGCCGCGATAGGCGAAATGCACGTCGTCGAATTCCAGGCGCGGCGAGACAATCGTCAGGTCAGGCATACCTGTATCGATCGGCTCGCTCGGTGGACCGTCGATCACCTCGAACAGAATGCGCACGCCGACGAGGCCGCCATTGAGTTCGATGTTCAGCCGGGCCAGCCGCTTCGCCGGCTCATAGGCCAGAAGGAACGCGGTGATGAACGAGAAGAACTGCCCCGGCGTCGCGCCGGTATTGAGCACGCGATAGCCGCCATAGGTGATGGCGATGGCGATGGCGATGCCGCCGAGCGTTTCCATCAGCGGTGAGGCGCGGGCGGCGACGCGCGCCATCTTGTTGGCCTCGTGTTCGACCGCCGCGACATTGGCGTCGAAACGCTGGCGCATGATGTCTTCGAGCGTGAAGGCCTTGACGATGCGGATGCCCTGCAGCGTTTCCTGCAGCGTCTCGATAATGCGCGTGCCGCCCTGAAACTGGGTGCGGCCGATCTTGTAGATGCGGCGGATCATCTTGCGCAGCACCAGAAACGCCGGCGGCGCAACTACCAGGCTGAAGAACGACATCAGCGGGTCCTGCACCACCATGACGGTGAGCAATCCGATCAACGACAACAGATCGCGGCCGAGCGAGGTGATCAGCAAATTGATGACCTGCGTCGCAGCCGTGGCGCCGGCGCTGAGGCGGGCGATGAATTCGGTCGAGTGCCGGTCGGAAAAAAAACTGAGGCCTTCGCTCAGCAGTTTAGAGAACACCGCGCGCTGGTTGTTGGCAACGATGCGGTTGCCGATCTGTGACAGCAATACGGTGTGGCCATAGGTCGCCAGCCCCTTGCCGGTGAACAGCAGAGCGGTGACGCCGCCGAGCACGATGAGAGCGGGGAGATTGCGATAGATGTAAGCCTGATTGATGACGTCGCCGATCAGATAGGCGCTCATCGCCGTGCAGCCGGCCGAAATCGCCATCAGCACGAAGGCCACGGCGTATTTGCGCCAATGCGTCAGGCCCTGTTCGGTCAACAGCCGTTTGACCAGGGGCCAGGCGCGGTAGCGTTCGTCGTCGGATAGTGGCGGCTTGGGTTCGGTCATCCGCCCTCTGTCGGGCATTGATTATGGCGCGTCAAGCGCGCTTGGGGATGGCCCCAAGGACGTCCAAACGCATGCCCGGGACGGCGGCGTTTTTCAAGGCAATTGCCGATAAAAAAGCGGATTAACCGGGCGCCGCGCCGCGCTTTCCATGCAGCCGCTTTTCCCAGGCCAGCGCATGCGCGACGATGGTGTCGAGGTCCTGGAATTGCGATCGCCACGGCAAAGCCGAACGGATGCGCTCGACATTGGCGACCAGCGCCGCCGGATCGCCCGGCCGGCGGCCTTCGATCTCGACCGGAAAATCGCGGCCGCTGATGCGCCGCACTGCGTCGACCACTTCGAACACCGAGGAGCCGCGGCCATAGCCGCAATTGAAAGTCATGCTGGCGCCGCCGCGGCGCAGATGGCCGAGCGCCGCCGAATGGGCGCGCGCCAGATCGCTGACGTGGATGTAATCGCGGATGCAGGTGCCGTCCGGCGTCGGATAGTCTGTGCCGAAAACCGACATCTTCGGCCGTTTGCCGATGGCCGCCTCGCAGGCGACCTTGATGAGATGCGTCGCGTTCGGGCTCGATTGTCCGGTGCGGCCGCGCGGATCGGCGCCGGCGACGTTGAAATAGCGCAGGATGACGAAGCGCAGGCCGTGCGCCCGCCCGGCATCGTGCAGCATGATCTCCGACATCAGCTTGGACGTGCCATAGGGCGAGATCGGCGCGGTCGGCGCATCCTCGCGAATTCTCGGCACCTCGGCATTGCCGTACACCGCCGCCGTCGACGAGAAGATGACCTGGCGCACACCGGCTTCGATCGCGGTGTCGATGAGGGCGCAAGTGTTCATGGTGTTGTTTTGATAATAGCCGAGCGGATCGCGCAGCGAATCCGGCACCACGATGGAGGCGGCGAAATGGATGATGGCGGTGACGCCATATTGCTCGATGGTTCGGGCCACCAGTTCGCGGTCGCCTGTCGAACCGTTGACGAACGGCACCGAGGCCGGGAATAGATAGCGGAATCCGGTCGACAGATTGTCGAGCACGACGACGGAATCGCCGGCGTCGACCAACTCGTGAACCATGTGGCTGCCGATGTAACCGGCGCCGCCCGTGACCAAAACCGTCATTACTGCCCCCGACTGGGTCTAGGCCATTTAGCGGCCCGCCGGCAAAAAAAGTCATTATAACCGCCGGCTCAAGGCCGGGGTTATGGCGGTCGTTGTTAATGACCGGTATATGATTGTCGTTAACCGCCAACGTCTCGATAATGCCCGACATCCTTTTCATCAAGACATCTTCCCTCGGCGATGTGATCCATCACATGCCGGCTTTGACCGAGGCGCGCGCGGCGCGCCCGGCCGCGCGTTTTGCCTGGCTGGTCGAGGAGGCCTTCGCGCCATTGGTACGATTGCACCCGGCGGTCGATGCCGTGGTGCCGGTGGCGTCGCGGCGCTGGCGCAAATCCTGGTATGGACCTGCGATATGGTCCGAGATCGCCGGGAGCCTGCGCGCCCTCCGCGTCGTCGACTATGAAACGATAATCGACACACAAGGTCTGCTGCGCACCGGCATACTGGCGCGCATCGCGCGCGGCACGCGGCATGGTTATGACGCCGGCAGCATCCGCGAGCCGCTGGCCGCGGCTTTCTACGATGTGCGCCACACGGTCAGCCGTGACCTGCACGCGGTGGAACGCAACCGCATTCTCACCGGTCTGGCGCTTGGCTACACGCCGCAAGGCAAGCCAGACTTCGGCCTCAACCGCGCGCGGTTTGAAAAATCCGGCAAGCCTTATGCCGTGCTGCTGCACGCCACCGCGCAGGCACAGAAGGAATGGCCGGCCGACAACTGGATCGCGCTTGGCCGCGCGATACAGCGGCAGGGCATTGAGGTCGTGGTGCCTTGGGGCACGCCGGCCGAGCGCGCGCGTGCCGAACGGATCGCAGCCAGCCTGCCGGGTGCGCGCGTGCCGGATCGCGCGCCGCTCGATCGGGTCGCGCAACTCATCGGCGGCGCGCACAGCGTCGTCGGCGTCGATACGGGTTTGCTGCATCTGGCGGCGGCGCTCGGCGTGCCGCTGGTCGCGATCTTTACCGGCAGCCAGCCGGAGTTGACCAAGCCGGTCGGCAATGGTCCGCTCACGGTGCTGGGCGCGCTTGGCGCGCCGCCCGGCGTCGAAGAGGTCATCGCGGCGTGGCAGACAACAGGCAAAGACTGATGCCAAAGACACGGTTAGAGGCTTTCAGCGACGGCGTGCTCGCCATCATCATCACCATCATGGTGCTGGAACTGAAAGTTCCGCATGGCGATAACCTCGCCGCCTTGCAGCCGCTGCTGCCGGTTTTCCTCAGCTATGTCCTGAGCTTCATTTACATCGGCATCTACTGGAACAACCACCATCACCTGCTGCACACGGTCAAACATGTCACCGGCGGCGTGCTGTGGGCCAATCTGCATCTCTTGTTCTGGCTGTCGCTGTTCCCGTTCGTCACCGGCTTCATGGGCGAAAATCATTTCGCGGCGCTGCCGGCCGCGCTGTACGGCGGCGTCCTGATGATGGCCGGCGTCGCCTACTGGATTTTGACCGGCGTGATCATTCACGCCGACGGCGCCGGTTCGGTGCTGGCCAAGGCGGTCGGCAAGGACACCAAGGGCAAATTGTCGGTAGTCTTGTACGCCGTGGCTATCGCGTGTGCGCTGTTCGTCAATCAATGGATCGCCGAAGCCATCTATGTTTTCGTCGCCTTGATGTGGCTGGTGCCCGACCGGCGCATCGAGCGGGTGCTGACGCAGAAGGAAAAATAAGCGGGCGTTCGGCTCAGGCGGCGCCGGCGCGCAGCAGATCGTGGACGTGGATGACGCCGACCGGTTTGCCGGCTTGCACCGCGAACAGCGCGGTGACCTTCATCGAATTGAGAATATCCAAAGTCTCCGAGATCAGTTGATCCGGCCGCACCGTCTTCGGCGCCTTGGTCATCACCTCGTCGACCCGCGCATTGAGCAGATCGTTGCGCATATGGCGGCGCAAGTCGCCGTCGGTGATAATGCCGACCAGCGCGCCTTGCGCATCGGTGATGCCGACGCAGCCGAAGCCCTTGGCCGACATTTGCAGGATGGCGTCCGACATTTTCGTGCCGAGCGGCGCCAGCGGCACCTGCTCGCCGGTATGCATGAAATCGCTGACGGTCTTGAGCAGCGCGCCCAGTTTGCCGCCGGGATGCAGCATGCCGAAGTCGAGCGCGGTGAAACCATGGCTTTCGAGAAGCGCGATCGCCAGCGCGTCGCCGAGCGCGAGCTGCATCAGCGACGACGTGGTCGGCGCCATGTTGTGCGGGCAGGCCTCGCGCGCCTGCGGCAGCGTCAAGACGACATCGGCGGTCTTGCCGAGCGTCGATTCCGGATTGGCCGTCATCCCGATCAGGCCGATGCGAAAGCGGCGCGAATAGTCGGTGAGGTTTTTCAGTTCGGCGGTTTCGCCGGACCATGACAGCGCCAGGATGACGTCGCCTTTGGCGATCATGCCGAGGTCGCCGTGGCTGGCTTCGGCCGGATGCACGAACATCGCCGGTGTGCCGGTCGAGGCAAGCGTCGAGGCGATCTTGTTGCCGACATGACCCGACTTGCCCATGCCGGTGACGATGACGCGGCCTTGCGCGGCGCGGATCAGGTCGACCGCCGCCGCGAACTGCCCGCCGAGGCCGTCGCGCAATGCCGCGATCAGCGCCTCGACGCCGCCGCGCTCTGCGTCAAGCGTACGCAGCGCGCTGTCAATCGCGGCCTGCGCCTTTGCACTCTTCAAATCGGCGGTTCGAGCGTTGGCCATGCGGGATCGAGGTCCTTGAAGAAAGCGACGATTTGATAGCACGAAAGGCAAGCCCCGTCAGGCTTGCGCCCGTCGGTTGCGTTAACGGCCCCGGGCCGGACCCGCAAGCACGGCCCGCACCGCCTCCAGGACGCTGTGGACAGCGACATCGGCGGTCCGGTGGTGGCTGACAGCGTCGTTGCCGAGGGTCCGGGCGCGCAGGCGGGATTCCGTGTCGCCTTCCGGCTCCAGGATGGCGGCGACGGGGTTGAGCGGCTTCCAGTGCCAGGGGCTGGTCGGGCCGAAAATTGCCACGGTCGGCGTGCCGAGAGCGGCCGAAATATGCATCAGGCCGGAATCGTTGGTCACGGCGGCGTCCGCCGCGGCCAGCGCCAGAATGGCGTTGCGCAGGTCGGTGCCGGTCAGGTCGCGGATATGGGGGCCGCCAGCCTCGGCGATCATTTGCGCCGTCGCGGTCTCGCCGGGGCCGCCGAGGACCCAGACCGACGCGCCATCCTGCGCCAGCGCCCGCGCCAGCTCGGCATAATGGCCCGGCGGCCAGGCTTTGCCCGCCCCGACCGCGCCCGGCGACAGGGTCACAACCGGACGGCCATCGGCGGGCAGGCCGCGCTGCTGCCGCCACAGCGCCAGTTCATCAGCCGCCACCTTGAGGGCTGGTAGCGGCCAATCGGCGGGTAGGGAAGCGCCTTTTGGCAGCGCCAGCGCACCCATCTGGTCGATCATGCGGGGCAAGGCCCGCTCGCCCCAGCGGATGTCGTTCAACAGGCCGAAACGGGCCTCGCCGGCGAAACCGGTGCGCAGCGGGATGCCGGCGAGATACGGGGCCAAAGCCGCCTTCCACTTGCGCGACATCACCAGAGCCTGGCCGTAACCCTCCCGGCGCAGTCTTCCGGCCAGATCCCGCTGGATCGCCCAGCCGAGGCGCTTGCGCGGCTGGTCGCTGATGATGACCTTGCGAACGCCGGGCATGTAGTCGGCGATCGGCGCGCAGAGGCTGCTGGAGACCATATCCACCGGCCGGCCCGGGTTCTGCTCGCGCAGCAGGCGCACCACCGAATGGCAGCGGACGAAATCGCCGATCCATACGAAGGGGACGATAAGGACGGGCCGCGCAGAATTTTCTGAATCTAAGTTCATTTATTAGAATCTAGGTTCATTTTAATAAGGCGCCCGCCGCCAATCGGAGGCGCCCAGCAGAGGCTGGCCGTGTCGGGCAGGCGTTAACCCGCGTCACTGCGGCCTGTCCAGCCGGATTTTTACCGTTTTCTGAAGCCTTTGCGCCAGATGGCGGGCGGCCATTTGCACCGCCGCGTGGACTGGGGCAAAGCTTTAAGCGGGATCGCAAAAAGGGGCGGCAAGGGCGGGCATGTTTCTGGTTACCGGCGGCGCTGGCTTCATTGGCTCGAATATCGTCGCCAGCCTCAATGAGGCGGGCCGGACCGACGTCGTCGTCAACGACGTGCTCGGCGACGAGGCCAAATGGCGCAACCTCGCCAAGCGCCAGATCGCCGACTTCGTGCCGCCTTCCGACCTCACCCGCTGGCTCGACGGCCGCAAGCTCACCGCCGTCATCCATATGGGCGCGATTTCCGACACCACCGCCCGGGACGGCGACCTGGTGATGGAGAACAATTTCCGCCTGTCGCTGCGCCTCTTGGACTGGTGCGCCGAAACGCAAACGCCGTTCATCTACGCTTCGTCCGCCGCCACATATGGCGAAGGCGAGCAGGGATTTGCCGACGACAATGCGCCGGCCGCCTTGCGCCAATTGAAGCCGATGAACCTCTACGGCTGGAGCAAACACCTGTTCGACCTGGCGCTCATCGACCGCGTCGCCAAGAATCAGAAAATGCCGCCGCACTGGGCCGGGCTGAAGTTCTTCAACGTCTATGGCCCGAACGAATATCACAAAGGCGCCATGGCCAGCGTGCTGTCGAAGGTTTTCGCCGGCGCCAAGGCGGGAGCGCCGGTCAAGCTGTTCAAGTCGCACCGCGACGGTATTGGCGACGGCGAGCAGCGCCGCGATTTCATTTATGTCGACGACGTCGTCGCGGTGATCCGCTGGCTCATCGACACGCCCAAGGTCAACGGCATTTTCAATGTCGGCACCGGTCAGGCGGAAAGCTTCCGCGACATGATCGAGGCCATGTTCAAGGCGCTCGGCCGCGCCCCGAACATCGACTATGTCGACATGCCGGAGGGCATTCGCGGCCAGTACCAGTATTTCACGCAAAGCAGCATCGAGAATCTGCGCCGCGCCGGCTATAACGCCGGCTTCACCCCGCTTGAGAAAGCCGTCGGGCAGTATGTGACGGGTTATCTCGATAAAGACGATAAATATAAATAGCGCGCATGATCCCGAAAAGTGGGAACCGGTTTTCGGACATGATCATGCGCAGGACAAAATAAGTATGTTCGATTTCGACAAGCACCTCACCGACCTCGGCAATCAGACCGTGCTTTGCATTGGCGATCTGATGCTGGACGAATTCGTCTATGGCGATGTCACGCGCATATCGCCGGAAGCGCCGACGCCGGTGATCGCGGTCAAGCGCAGCGAAATCATGGTCGGCGGCGCCGGCAATGTCGCGCGCAATCTGGTGTCGTTAGGCAGCCGCTGCATTTTGATCGGCTTGATCGGGGAAGATTCGGCTGGCGGCGAGTTGATTAGGCATGTCGCCGGGTACCCAAGGGTTGATTTTCTTCCGGTAAAAGATGCGCTGCGACCTACGACTCGCAAAACTCGGTTTGTCTCGGAGCATCACTCGGCTCATCTCTTGCGTGCCGATTGGGAAGTCACATCGCAGGCCGACAATGCAAGCGAAGCCGCGCTGATCGAGCGCGTGACAAAGGCGTTGCCGAATTGTGGGGCTGTTGTTCTTTCCGACTACGGCAAAGGTGTGCTTACGCCGAATGTAATTCGTGCCGTAGTGGCCGCCGCCATCGCCGCGAAAAAGCCGGTAGTCGTCGATCCGAAAGGTCGTGACTACTCTAAGTACAAAGGTGCGACAGTCGTTACGCCAAATCGGCAGGAGCTTGCTGAAGCGACGGGCGTATCGTGGAATACCAATGACTCCATCGTCGCTTCGGCGAATGCGTTGCGGCTAAATAACGGGATCGGGGCAGTGCTGGTGACGCGCAGCGAGGACGGCATGACGCTGGTGACGGACGGCACGCCGATCCACGTTCCGGCTTATCCGGTGCGCGTGCGCGACGTTTCGGGCGCGGGCGATACCGTCGTCGCCGTCCTGTCGGCAATGCTGGCGATGAACGCCGATTTCGAATCGGCGATGCGCGCCGCCAATGCCGCCGCCGCCGTCGTCGTCGGCAAACGCGGCACGGCGACGCTCACGGTGGCCGAATTGCGCTCGCGCATTCTCCCCGCCGCCTCGCTGGCGCCGGAAGAAAAGATCGTGTTCGACTGGGCCTTGCTCGACGAGCATCTCGGCGATTGGCGTAAACAGGGCCTGCGCATCGGATTCACCAATGGCTGCTTCGATCTACTGCATCCCGGTCACGTCAAGCTGCTCGCCGCCGCGCGCGCTTCCTGCGACCGGCTGGTGGTCGGCCTCAATGGCGATGCCTCGGTGACGCGGTTGAAAGGCGAGGGCCGGCCCGTGCAGAACGTGCAGTCGCGCGCCGAGGTTCTCGCCGCGCTCGCCGCCGTCGATCTCGTCGTCGTCTTCGACGAGGACACGCCGAAAAATCTGATCGCGCAGATCAAGCCGACCATTCTGGTCAAGGGCAGCGACTACAAGCGCGAGGACGTCGTCGGCCACGACATCGTCGAAGCGCTCGGCGGTTCGGTCGTGCTCATCGATCTGGTGCCCGGGCAATCGACGACCTCGATTGTCCAGCGCAGCGCCGCCCTCAAGAACAAATAAACCAGAAAAATTTCCGTGTCTCGGCGTCGCCTGTTCCGGTCCCGCGCATGACGGCGGCACAGGTCATCCAGGTGCCGATCCGCACGCTCGACAGCGTGCTGGCGGAACGCCTCGCACCTCAGGGTGACGACTTGCGGATCGGCCCGCTCTTTGGCGGCGCCCAGTTCCGCGTTTCTTCGTATCGTTTGGCGTAGCGATAGAAGGTGCCTTCGAAATTGCCGAAGGCGATGACGAAGCCGGCCCAGCCGTCGAGGAAGCCGCCCTTCATCACATAGTGTTTGAAAAACGACCACAGGCCGTGGCCAAGCGCGCTTGCCATCGACACCCGCTTGTTGGCAAGCTTCGGCACGCCGAGCGAGGAGTAGCGGTTCATCTTCTTGATGACTTCCTCGAGATTGCGGAATGGAAATTGCCAGACCGCGTTCTGCAAGGTACCGAGCGGCTTGCCGCTGAGATTTTCAAAGCCTTCGTGTACCGGCTCCAGCGTGTAGCGCATCGCGCCCTTGCGGAAGAGCTGCGGCTGGCGGAAGTTCGGATACCAGCCGGAGCCCTTGATCCAGCGCCCCATCATGTAGCTGCGCCGCGGCACCAGATAGACATCGTGCGCCGGCTGCCCGGCAATCAGGCCGAGGATTTCGTCGCGCACCTCCGCCGTGCAGCGCTCGTCGGAATCGAGGCTGAAGATCCATTCGTGCGTGCAGGCCTCAAGCGCGCGGTTGCGCAGGTCGCCGAAACCGTTGAAGACGACGTTGACGACGCGGGCGCCGAGCGCCGTGGCGATCTCAGGCGTTCGGTCGGTGCTGAACGAATCGACGACGACGACTTCGTCCGCCCACAGCACGGTCTCGACCGCGGCGGCGATCTTCTCTTCCTCGTTGAAGGTGAGGATATAGGCAGTAATTTTGGCCATTGCCGGATGATTGCCAGTTGAGCCCGGCAAGGGCAATAGGGATTTGTCGTGGGCCTCGCGTTCGGCTAAAGCCTGCGCAGGCAATCAATCCAGAGAATTCGCGTGGCCGCGCTGATTTCCGTCATCGTCACCACCTATAACCGCGAGGATGCGCTCGCCGCGAGCTTGCGTTCGCTTGGCCGGCAGACCGACCGCGATTTCGAGGTCATCGTTGCCGACGACGGTTCCGGACCGGCGACGGCGGCTTTGGTCGAGACTTTCAAGTCGTCGATCGGCCATCGCGTCGTGCATGTCTGGCACGAGGACAAGGGCTTCCGCGCCGGCGAAATCCGCAACCGTGCTGTATTGGCCGCGCGCGGCGACTACATCGTCTTTCTCGACGGCGATTGCATCGCGCGGCCGGACTTTGTCGCCATTCATCGCCGTCTGGCCGAGCAGGGCTGCTTCGTCACCGGCAACCGCATTTTGCTGTCGCGCGAACTGACCGCGCAGGTGCTGCGCGACGGGCTTTCGCCGGAGAACTGGAGCTGCGCCACCTGGCTCAAAGAGCGGTTTCGCGGCGGCGTCAACCGGCTGTCGGCGCTCTTGCACCTGCCGCTTGGTCCGTTGCGGCGGCTGCGCCGCAAGCAATGGAAGGGCGCGCGTTCGGCCAATCTGGCGATCTGGCGCGCCGATCTCCTCGCCGTCGACGGCTACGACGCCGACTACAGCGGCTGGGGCAAGGAAGATTCCGACATCATCGTGCGCCTGCTGCGCGCCGGGGTGACGCGCAAGGACGGCAGCTTCGCCACCGGCGTCATCCATCTCTGGCATGCCGAAGCCGACCGCTCGGCTTTGCCTGAAAACGAACGCAAACTGGGTGAGATTCTCCAAGGCGACAGCGTGCGCGCCAAACGCGGCCTGTCGGCGCTGCGCATCGCGCCGGCTGACGACAACGCCGGAGCCTGACGCCTATGGCGCGTATCGATCTGCCACCGCGCCCGCGCATTCTGGTCATCGCCTTGCGAAGGCTCGGCGACGTGCTGCTGACCACGCCGCTGATCGCCAGCCTGCGCCGCGCCTGGCCGGACGCTACCATCGACGCATTGGTATTCGCCGACACCGCCGGAATCCTGCAAGGCAATCCGTACATCAACAATGTCGTCGCCATGCCGGCGCGGCGCACGCTCGCACAAAGTCTCACACTCGCCGCGAAACTTTGGCGCCGCTACGATCTCGCCATCTCGACGCAAAGCGGCGACCGGCCGACATTCTTCGCCCTCGTTGCCGGTCGCCAGCGCGTGGCGCTGGTCGAGCGGACCTTCAACGGCCGCATGAAGCAGCGGCTGCTGGATCGCGCGCTGGTATATGAACCTGGCGTGCATCGCGTCGAGGAAATGCTGCGGCTCGCCGATCTGCTCGGCGTTGACCGCGTGCCGCGCATGGTGGCGCCGCGCGCGCGCGCCAGCGACGCCGTGCCCACCGGCGATTACGCGGTGATCCACGCAGTTCCCATGTTTCGTTACAAGCAATGGACCGCGTCGGGCTGGCGCGACCTCGCGGCGGCCCTTAGCGCGCGCGGCTTGACGGTGGTCGCGACCGGCGGGCCGGCGGCGGACGAGCACGCCTATCTCGACGATGTATGGGCGGGCGCTGCCGTCACGCGGCTCGACGGCAAACTCGACTGGGCACAGTTGTCCGGCCTATTGGCCGGTGCGCGGGTCTATGTCGGTCCCGATACGTCGGTGACGCATCTCGCCGCCGCGACCGGTGTGCCGACGATCGCACTTTATGGGCCGACCGATCCGCGGCTATGGGGACCGTGGCCGGTGGATGGCCTGGAGCCGATGTGGGCGGCGACCGGCAAGATCCAGCGGCGCGGAAATGTCGCGCTGGTGCAGAATGCCTTTCCCTGCACGCCGTGCCAGTTGGAAGGCTGCGAGCGGCGGCTGGAGAGCCAGAGCGCCTGCCTAGACGCACTGACGCCGGGACAAGTGATCGACGCGCTCGATCAGGCGCTGCGCTCGAAGCGGTAGAGCCGCCAGCCGACGAGCAAACATCCGGCGGCCAGCGCCAGCGCGTCGATCCAGTGCGACGGATAGAGAATGGTGGTGGTCGCCAGCACGATCAGCGCAACGTTCATGAAGACGACGCGCGCGATGATCGCATTCACCGGCAGTCCGCCGTCGAGCGCGCGTTGATAGAAGTGGCTGCGGTGCGCCTGCGTCACCTGTTCGCCGGCGCGGAAACGGCGGATCAGCGTCACCGTGGCGTCGGCCACATAATACAGCGGCAGAAGCAGCGCGGCGGCGAGATGGCCGCTGCCGGCCAGCAGCAGCAACAGCCAGAACATCAGCAGTCCGATCGGCAGACTGCCGACATCGCCGAGAAATATCCTCGCCACCGGTTTGTTGAACGGCGCAAAGCCGAGCAGCGCTCCGCACAGCGCGACAGCGACGACCGTGCCCTCAATCGGCAGGGCGCCGAGTGCCGCCGCGATCGTCAGACCGGTCGTCACCGGCACGACTTCTCCGACCGTCATCAGGTCGATGCCGTCCATGAAATTCACCAGGTTCACCAGCCAGACGCCGGCGATCAACATCATGATGCGCTCGGCCCACCACGGCGCGAACGGCAGTACGCGCAAGTCTTGCGGCAGGATCGCGATCACCACGGCGACGGCGATGCCTTGCAGGATCAGCCGCGGCGTCGCGCCGAGTGGCCGGACGTCGTCGCTGACGCCGACCAGCGCCAGTCCGACCGTCGCCGCCATCAGAATGCCGAGCGTGCCGGCCGCGGTTTCAATGTCCGGGACGAAGACGAAAGCACAGGCCGCCGCCACGGCCACGGCGGCGATCACCGCGATGCCGCCGCCCTGCGGCGTCGGCGCCTTGTGCGACGAGCGCCGGTTCGGCTTGGCCATCACATGGCGCAACAGCAGCGGCCGCAGTAGCGTGACGAGCCCGGCGCAGACGCCGCAGGCGACGATCGCCAGCAAGGCGAAAGCCAGGACGTAATAGGCGAAATCAAGATTGATGGCGTTGCCGGTCATTCACGTCTCGACGTCGATTCTGCGCGCAGTTTGTCTGCCGGCGGACCTTCTACAGCATTTTTGTCTGCAAAAACTTTTCAATTTGCGGCAATATTCTTCCAATTAGGTTATGTGGACGGTTCTGACGCCGCGTCCTGCCGAGGAGAATTTTACCGGTGAATTTGCCAAAACCGGCTTCCGCGCCCGTGCTGCTCTATCTGGTGACGGAGGACTGGTACTTCCTGTCACACCGGATTCCGATGGCGCTGGCCGCGCAGCGCGCCGGTTATGATGTGCATGTCGCCACCCACGTCGTCGACGGGGCTAAGCGCATCGAGGCCCTCGGCTTTCATCTGCACCCGCTCGCCTGGCGGCGCGGCAGTCTCAATCCGTTCGACCTGATCGCCATTATCCGCGAGGTGCGCGCTTTATATCGGCGGCTCGCGCCCGATCTGGTCCACCATGTCGCCCTGCAACCGTCGGTGATCGGCTCGCTCGCCGCCCGCGGTCTGGCCATGGCGCAGCTCAATGCCTTTGCCGGTCTGGGCTCGACCTTCACGTCGCAATCGCTCAAGTCGCGTCTGGTGCGGCCGGTACTCAAGGCGCTGTTGCGCTGGATATTGAACGGCCGCCGCGCGTCGGCGCTTGTGCAAAACAGCGACGACCGCGACGCCATCGTCGCCATCGGCGTCGATGCCGCCCGCGTGTCGCTTATTCCGGGGTCAGGGGTGGATGTCGATGTTCTCACGCCCTTGCCGGAACCGGACGGCGAGGTGACGCTTGGCTATGTCGGCCGCCTGCTCGAAGACAAGGGCCTGCGCACCGTGATCGCGGCGCACGATCTCCTGAACGCGCGCGGTCTGCCGGTCCGGCTGCTGATCGCCGGACAGGCCGATCCCGCCAATCCGGCCTCCATTCCCGATGCCGAGATCGCCTCCTGGGCGCGCAAGCCGAACGTGACCTTGCTCGGCCATGTCAACGACGTCCGCCAGGTCTGGGCGCAGGCGCATATCGCGGTCCTTTTGTCGCGGCGCGAGGGGCTGCCCAAGAGCCTTCTGGAAGCCGCCGCCTGCGGCCGGCCGATGATCGCCAGCGATGTCCCCGGCTGCCGCGAAATCGCGCGCAACGGGGTTAACGGCCTGCTGGTGCCGCCGGACGACCCCGAGGCGCTGGCGGCGGCGATCGAGCATCTGGCGCGCGATCCGGCGCTACGGCGGCTTTACGGCGCGGCCGGGCGGCATCTCGCCGAAACCGAGTTTTCCAGCGCCCGGATCGGCGGCAAAACGGTCGAGCTTTACGACCGGCTGCTGGGCCGCACGCTTGCCGCCGCGGCACTTTGACGGTTAAAGACGCCGCAAGCGGGCAACGGGACAGGGCTCAAATTGGCGCACGGACGTAAAATCGCGGTCATTGGACTGGGCTATGTCGGATTGCCGGTGGCGGCGGCCTTCGCCCGCGCCGGCGTGCCGGTTGTCGGCTTCGACATCAATGCCGCGCGCATTGCCGAGCTGAAGTCCGGCCTCGACCGGACCCGCGAAGTCGAGGCCGAGGACCTGGCCCTGCCTGCCTTGACCTATACCGGCGACCCGGCGGCGCTGAGGACAAGCGATTTCTACATCGTGACCGTGCCGACGCCGATCGATACGGCGCGCCGTCCCGATCTCGGCGCCATGCTCAGCGCCTCGAAGACGGTTGGCGGCGTCCTCAAGCGCGGCGACATCGTGGTTTATGAATCGACCGTCTATCCGGGCGCCTGCGAGGAAGACTGCCTGCCGGTGCTGGAAGCGGTCTCGGGCCTCAAAGCCGGGACCGACTTCACCATTGGCTATTCGCCGGAACGCATCAATCCCGGCGACAAGCTGCACCGCTTTGAGACCATCATGAAAGTGGTGTCGGCGCAGGACGCGGCGACGCTGGACATTGTCGGCGACGTCTATGGCTCGGTGGTCTCCGCCGGCATACACCGCGCGCCGTCGATCAAGGTCGCGGAAGCCGCCAAGGTGATCGAAAACACGCAGCGCGATCTCAACATCGCCTTCATGAACGAATTGTCGGCGGTGTTCGCGCAACTTGGCATCGATACCGGCGATGTGCTGGCCGCCGCCGGCACCAAATGGAATTTCCTGAAATACGAGCCCGGCCTGGTCGGCGGCCATTGCATCGGCGTCGACCCCTATTATCTCACCTACCGCGCCGAGAAGGCCGGCTATCATCCGGAAATCATCCTGGCCGGCCGCCGCATCAACGACGCCATGGCCGAGCGCGTGGCGAACGAATGCATGCGCATGCTGCTGCAACGTGGCAGCGCCAATCCGGCCGTCACCATTCTGGGCATGACGTTCAAGGAAAACGTGCCCGACATCCGCAACACCAAAGTGGTCGACATCGTGCTCGCCCTGCGCAAGGTCGGCATCGCGGTGCAGGTGCATGACCCCGTTGCGCTGCCGGAAGAGGCGGCGCACGAATATCAGATGACGCTGACGCCGTTCGATCAATTGAAGCCGGCCGATGCCGTGATTCTCGCGGTCGCGCACCGGGACTATGTTTCCGGCGGCTGGCCGTTGATCGGCGGGTTGCTCAAGGGCGGGCAGGGCGTTGTCATCGACGTGAAATCGAAGCTTGACCGCGCGCAAAAGCCGAAGGAGATCGATCTGTGGCGGCTGTAGATTCCGTACTTGTCACCGGCGCCGCCGGTTTCATCGGCTATCACGTCAGCCGGCGTCTGCTGGAAGGCGGCCGCGCCGTCGTCGGCATCGACAATCTCAACGCCTATTACGATCCGGCGCTGAAAGACGCGCGGCTCGCCGAACTCGCAAAGTTTCCCGGCTTCCGCTTCATCAGGCTCGATCTCGCCGACCGCGCCGGCATGGCGGCCTTGTTTGCCGAGCATCGGTTCGCCCATGTCGTGCATCTCGCGGCGCAGGCCGGCGTGCGCTACTCGCTGATCGATCCGCACGCCTATATCGATTCGAACCTGGTCGGCTTCACTAACATTCTCGAAGGCTGCCGGCACAATGGCTGCAAGCACCTTCTCTATGCCTCGTCGTCGTCGGTCTATGGCAGCAACACGCAGATGCCATTCTCGACGCACGACAATGTCGATCATCCATTGAGCCTGTACGGCGCGACCAAGAAGGCCAACGAGGCGATGGCGCATTCCTATGCGCATCTGTTCAAGCTGCCGGCCACCGGCCTGCGCTTCTTCACCGTCTATGGTCCGTGGGGCCGGCCCGACATGGCGATGTGGATTTTCGCCAAGGCGATTGCCGCGGGCGAGCCGATCAGACTGTTCAATCACGGCAAGATGCAGCGCGACTTCACCTATGTCGACGACGTGGTCGAATCGATCGAACGGCTGGTCGACAAGCCGCCGGCCGGCAATCCGGCCTACGACGGCAATAGACCCGACCCGTCATCGAGCAGCGCGCCGTGGCGCGTTTACAATATCGGCAACAACAATCCGGTCGAACTGCTTGAGGTCGTCGAACTTCTGGAAAAGTCGATCGGCAAGAAAGCGATCCGCGAACTGGCGCCGATGCAACCCGGCGACGTGCCGGCGACTTATGCCAATGTCGACGATCTGATGCGCGACGTCGATTTCCGGCCGTCGACGCCGATTGCCGAGGGCATCGCCAGATTTATAGAATGGTACCGCGCCTATCATCGTCTGTAGAAAGGTTCCACGCTCATGACCGCCGCCACGCTCAAATCGCTCAAGGTCAAGCTGTTCACCGACGGCGCCGATAAGGCGCAGATCGTCGAAATGGCCAAACAGCCGTGGATCGCCGGCTTCACCACCAATCCGTCGCTGTTGAAAAAGGCCGGCGTCAGCGATTACGAATCGTATGGCCGCGATCTGGTCGCCGCCGTGCCGGAGCATCATCTGTCTTTCGAGGTGTTCTCCGACGATATTCCAGAAATGGTGGCGCAGGCGCGCGTCATCGCCACTTGGGGCAGGAATGTTTACGTCAAGCTGCCGGTGACCACGACGCGCGGCGAGCCGCTGTACGACGCCGTGCGCTCGCTGTCGCGCGACGGCATCAAGGTCAATTTCACCGCCATCTTCACCTCCGAGCAGGTCGCCAAATCGATGGAAGCGCTCGACGGCGGCGCGCCGGCGATCGTCTCGGTATTCGCCGGACGCCTCGCCGATTTCGGCATCGACTACCGGCCGATCATGCAGGACGCCATTGCGCGCGCCCGCAAGACAAAAAACATCGAGATCATCTGGGCCTCGACCCGCGAAGTGTTCAACGTCGTCGAAGCCGACCAGATGGGCTGCCACATCATCACCGCGCCGGCCGACGTGCTGAAGAAACTGCCGGCGCTCGGCACCAAGACCGGCGCTGAATTGTCGCTCGGCGCGGTGCAGTCGTTCCGCGAGGATGCGCTGTCCGTTGGCCTCAAGCTCGCGGTCCCGGCGACGCGCGCGGCCGAGTAAAATCGCGGTAAAACAACGCGATTTGGGCTCGCCGTTAACTGTAACGCTTGGAATCAAAACGTGTTCACCGCGTTTGCCGGGCGCGGTCGCCAGCCGCCGGACCGCATGCTAGGTGACGGCGGGGCTTGCGGCGGGTTCGCCCGGGCAAATGGGGTAATTTCCGCGAATGACACAGGCTGCGAATTCTTCACCTGAGCGCGTGCTGCGCGTCGGCGTTGTCGGCGTCGGCGT
>CANKBJ010000002.1 GCA_947479905.1 Bradyrhizobiaceae bacterium | reverse complement strand
TGCCATGCCGATTCGAAGATCACCCAACGGTGCCCGTCACGTCCGTTCACAGCCTGGTCGCAATCGCCCGGAACGGGTGGTCGCGATCAATCGGAACGCCTGGTCGCAATCAGTTGGAACAGGTGGTCGCAATCACCCGGTGCGCGCAGAATATCAAGCAGCGGTTAGTGAACCTGTAAGGTGGCTGATAAAACCACGATAATAGGTGACCCTAATATGAGACAATTCCTGAAGCTCTTCACAATCGAAGGCAAAGCCAAAATATGTAAGTCCGTTATGACTTCGCGCCTGCTGCTGCGGATTGAAAGAGCATGGGCTCTCTCGCGATGATGAAATTGACATTCGCAGCAATCGTAGCGGTCGGTTGGCTCGCATTGGCGGACACAGTCAGCGCCTGCCAGTGCAGGCCGACCCGTGGCTTGACTGCAGTGCAGGTGCTCGCCGACGCCGACGTGCTTTTCACCGGCACAGCGATTAAGTCGGTTGCCGGCAAGACCGGCGAACGGTCGTCATATGCCGTGACGACTTTCCGGGTCACCGAGGCCTTCAAGGGTGCGAAGGCTGGGCAGCTTATCAAGGTCGGGCATAACAGCGGATCTACAGCGTCCTGCGGGGTTCAATTCGAGATTGGCGAACCCCATACGCTTGGCCCGACCCGCTGGAAAGGCAAATTGGGAATCGGCCTCTGCACGGCGCTGATTTTCCGGAGCAGTCGAAGCGATGACCTGATCGGCGAATTGCGGGCGCTAAAACGACGAAAATAGGTGACCCTAATATGAGACAACTCCTGAAGTTCTTCACAATCAATGGCAGAGCTGCAATGTGTAAGTCCGCAACGTTGTCTCTGACTGCTGTGCTTCTTTTAGCGTCCACGCATCTGGCGGCAGCGTGCTCATGTCCTCGGACCCCGACTGCCAAAGGTATCCTTGCGAATGCATCAGTGGTTTTCACCGGCATCGCGCGAGGCAGTGAGCCAATAACCGTTGATGATACTGCTGCATCTGGACAAAACTATTCCATCACGCAGTTCGAGATTGTCGAAGCTTTCAAGGGCGCTGAAGTTGGTACAACAATAACGATACGACATCGCAGTGGAAGATCAGCTTCGTGTGGCGTAAAATTTGAACCGGACAGGACTTATACCTTGGCAGCACATCGAGGAAAATTAGGTTTTTCGACGAGCTTATGTTCGACTTGGATGTTTCAACCTAATGTGTCGCTAGGCGAAAATCTGATTACGGAGATGCGCGCTCTTTCCAAACAATGATAAAGGTTTCAGTGAGTGACATCGACGCGTCCGCCTTGCGTTGCGCATTATTGCAAATGTTTTCTTTCGAACCTACTTAGTCTAAAAATTATCGTGCTCATGCCGTTCGTAGGTGTATGGCGCCTAATGCACAAAACGGACATGGCGAAAATCATCCGACGCAATCGCCGGAGCCGGTGTTGCAAGGGCAGGGCGCCTCATCTCATTCGCCTACTGTATCGTGGTCGTACTCAATACCGCCGGTTTAGCTATCCGATTGATGTGATGCCCATGGTGGCGAGCTGGGTCGTATGTGCCCTCTTTCCGTGAGACGGCGGTAGATCCAGTTTTTTGCGGGCTGGAAATGAGCGACAATAAGCCTTAATGAGTGGCATTCGGACCGTATACGGCGGTTCTCCAGCCCGGATGCCGCCCCGGCAACAAAAAAATGCAGCAACGCCGCTTCAATATCGCCCCGATGATGGACTGGACCGACCGGCATTGCCGGTTCTTCCATCGCCTGCTGACGCGCCGGGCGCTTTTGTACACCGAGATGCTGACGACGGGCGCGATCCTGCATGGCGACCGCGAGAGGCTGCTCGGCTTCGACGCCGCCGAACACCCGGTGGCGCTGCAACTCGGCGGCAGCGATCCGGCGGCGCTTGCCGAATGTGCCCGCATCGGCGAAGCGTTCGGCTATGACGAGATCAATCTCAATGTCGGCTGTCCGTCCGATCGTGTGCAGGAAGGCCGCTTCGGCGCCTGCCTGATGCTGGAGCCGGCTTTGGTCGGCGACTGCGTCGCGGCGATGAAGGCTGCCGTGACAATTCCGGTCACCGTCAAATGCCGCATCGGCGTCGACGAGCAGGAGCCGGAGCAGGCTTTGTTTTCCTTCACCGAAACGGTGAAGGCCGCAGGCGCCGATGCGCTCATCGTGCATGCGCGCAAGGCCTGGCTCAAAGGCCTGTCGCCGCGCGAAAACCGCGAAGTGCCGCCGCTCGACTATGCCATCGTCCATCGGCTCAAAGCAGCGCATCCAGATCTGGCTATCGTACTCAATGGCGGCATCGCCAGCGTCGAGCAGGCGCAAGAACATCTGAATGCCGAGATCGGCAACCTCGATGGCGTGATGATGGGTCGCGCCGCCTACCAGGAACCGTGGCGGCTTCTGTCGGTCGATGCCGCGTTTTATGGCGAGGCGCCGGCCTTTGCGACGACCAAGGACGCCGCGCTTGCGCTTGTTCCCTACATCGAACGTGAAATGGCAAAAGGCGTGCGGCTGAATTCGATCACCCGTCACGTCCTCGGTCTGTTTCGCGCCGTTCCCGGCGCACGCGCCTTCCGGCGGCATTTGTCGGTCGAGACGGTCAGACCGGGAGCGGCGGCATCTGTGCTGGCCGATGCGCTGGCGCTGGTGGTGGATACACCCGCCGATATGGCGCACATCGCCGCCTGAGTTGGCGCGAAAGAGCGCTATTGCAAGACCTTTATTGCAGACCTTTATTGCAGACCTTTATTGCAGACCTCTATTGCAAGACCTTTATTGATTGCCCAGCGCGCCGCCGACGAGCGTGAACGGACTGGCAATCGCGCTGCCGAACGACGAAAAGATGAATGCGCCGGCCTGTCCGAAGTCGCCGCCCGCGTGTCGTCGCTCCATTCCGCCGAGCCGCGAATAGAGCGTGGCGTAGGTGACATAGCCGTCGTGACTAAGCTGATCCGGCGATGTCAGGTTCGATATGTCGATGATCCTGATGTTCGCCGCGCGCGCGGCATCCTGCACGCCGGGACTGTCGACGTCGAGCGCCCCCAGCCGTTTACGATCGCCGGCAACACTGCCGGCGAAAGCGAGCGCCTTGTCGTCGGGCGAGACCAGAACGGTCATCGGCGGCGTGAGCGGCCCGATCACCCGCGTCTGGGCGCTGAACACGTCAAGGTCGATATCCGGCGCCGCCAGGATCACCTTTAAGCCGGCGATTGTCGCGTTCCTGCGGGTCAGCCGCAACTGGCGCAAGGCCTCGACAGTCAGCCAGGCGCCCATGCTGTGCCCCAGGAGCGTCACGTCGCCTGGCTTGCGATCGCGCGTCAACTGCGTCAGCAGTTGCACCAGCGCATCGCGCGAATATGTTGCCGCTTCTTTGTCCCCGACATAGCCAACCAGATTTTCGCCCGCGGGCCAGGCGAACAGGATCGGAATGCCGTCGATGTCGGCGTCCGATGCCATTTGCGCGAGGCGGAAGACGGTTTCCTGGAAACTGACATTGTAGCCATGGACGAAGACGCCGGCCTTGCGTCCATCGCGACCGGGCGCGCGCGCCGATACCTTACGGGCGAACTCGGCGCCCGACAGAATGCGCTGTTGCACGGTGACGAAATCGCTCGCGGGATCGGGCGTGCCGGCCGGCCATTCTATCTTGCCGGGCTCGTGGCGCGGCGGAATGGCGATGGTGAACTCGGCATAGTTCAGCGTCGGGGCGCGGCCGGTGGTGTAGACAATGGCGCTGTCCGGCTGGCGTACGCGGGTCGTCGCCACATAGACCGTGACGAGTTTGGCGCCGGGCGTTATCGTCTCGGTCGGAATGAGGACGCTCGGCCCCGGACGGGCGCAACCGGCCAGGCCGGACGAGACGGTGAGGATCAGGAGCCAGGGCCAGCGCGAATTCCAGGTCCGCGTCAAACCGATAGCGCCGGCGGTTTTAGGGGCGATGGATCGGTTGGCATTGACCATTATTGGTATGAAGTTCCGGTATTGTCGTGCATACGGGGAGGTGCGGTTTCACAGAAATTGAGACGATGTGAATCGATAGGGACCGCGTGAGACATGCCTTACCACTTCCATAGCCGAAAGCCTGGATAATATTTGCCGGCCGCCAGCCGGCAGGTGCGCAGCCGGCAATCGATAAGGGCGACCGATATGCGGCGCGGAAGGAATGCCTGAGCATGAGGGGGCAGGGTGACATGCGGGCGGAGCGCGGTGCCGGAACCGTGTTTCTCGCGGCGGCGCCGCTGGCGACCGCGCTTGCGCTCGTGGCGGTCTGGTTCCAGGTCAAGCCGCCTTATGGTTGGCTCTGGATGGCCGCGATCGCCGTTGCGGCCATTGTCCTTATTGGCGTCGGCCGGCGGCGGTGGAAAGCCGGCTGGGGCGGGCTGGCGATCGCGTGTCTCGTCGGCGTGGCTTGGTGGACGTCGATCGCCCCGTCGAACGATCGGGACTGGGCTGCGGACGTCGCCCATGGCGTGACCGCCGAAATCGCCGGGCCGGTTGTCGTTCTGCATAATGTGCGGAATTTCGACTGGCGCAGCGATACCGATTTCACGCCGCGTTGGGAGACGCGACGCTATTCGCTCGACCGGCTCATATCGGTCGATCTGGTGAGTTCGGTCTGGGACAGTCCGGCGATCGCCCACACCCTTATCAGCTTCGGCTTCGCCGATGGCGGCCACGTCGTGTTCTCGGCCGAAGTCAGGCGCGAACGCGGCGAGGAATTCTCCGAAGTCGGCGGCTTCTTCAAGCAGTTCGAACTGGTGATGATCGCCGCCGACGAGAAGGACATTATCCGCCTGCGCACCAATATACGGCGCGAGGATGTGACTCTGCTGCCGCTGAAATTAACCGGCGCGCAGGCGCGGGCGCTGTTTCTCGGCTTTGCCGGCCGCGCCAACGATCTGGCCAGAAGCGCGCAGTTCTATCAGACCGTGACCTCCAACTGCACGACGGTGATCTTCGAACTGGCGCACCACATCGATCGTCGTGTGCCGCTGGACTGGCGTATTCTGTTTTCCGGCTATCTGCCGGGTTATCTGTACGAGCTTGGTATCATCCGCACCGACATCCCGCTCGATCAGGTCTTGCAGCAGGCCGCCATCAGCCGGCGGGCGCAGGACGCGCCGGCGGCCGCGGACTATTCGCAGGTCATCAGGGCCGGCAACTAATCTCTCCGGTCATGGCAGATGTGCCGGCGCCGATGCTGGACACGCCGGCCGATTTGTTCCACATCCGCGCGCATGATGATGGGATATCCGATCTCCGAGATCGTCTGGCTCGTGCTGTTGATTCTGGCCGGCGGGGTCGTCACCGGCATTCTCGCCGGCCTGTTCGGCATCGGCGGCGGCGGCGTTATCGTGCCCGTGCTGTATGAGGTTTTTGGACTCATCCATGTGCCCGACAATTTGCGCATGCAGCTGTGCATCGGCACCTCGCTCGCCATCATCGTGCCGACGACGTTGCGCTCTTATATCGGGCACAAGCGCAAGGGCGCGGTTATTCCCGACGTTGTGCGGGTCTGGACCCTGCCGGCCGTCATTGGCGTCGTGGTCGGCTCGGTGACGGCCGCCTATGCGCCGGGCGCGGTATTCAAGATCGCCTTCGTTGTCTTCACCGCTTTCATCAGCGCCAAGATGCTGTTTGCCGGCGACCGCTGGAATGTCAGCGACCGGTTGCCCGGCGCCGGTTTAATGCGGGTCTATGGCTTTATCACCGGTCTGATTTCATCGCTGGTCGGCGTTTCCGGCGGCTCGGTGTCGAACGCGGTGCTGACCATTTATGGCCAGCCGATGCAGCGTGCGGTGGCGACCTCGGCTGGCATCGGCGTGCCGATCACCATTGTCGGCGCCATCGGCTACGCCATCGCCGGCTGGCCCTCTATGAGTCAACTGCCGCCCTTGTCGCTTGGCTTCGTGTCGGTGATCGGCTTTATTCTGATAGCGCCGGTGTCGAGCTACACCGCCAGCTTCGGCGTGCGCCTGGCGCACTGGTTGCCGCGCCGCGGCCTCGAAATCGCTTTCGGCATTTTCCTGATGCTGGTGTCGCTGCGCTTTATCGTCAGCCTCGTCTAGAGCGAAATCGCTTGAAATTGAGGCGATGCGGCAAACTCCGCTGCGCTCCCTCTCCCCACGGGAGGGGTGAAGGAGTTGCCATCCCCCGATTTAACTTTAAGAAATGTCACTTTAGCGGATTCGCGCTAGGCCGCGTTCCGCACGCCCGACAGGAAGGTCTCGACCTCGACCTGCAATAGCGACGAGCTGCGCGCGACTTCGCTCGCGGAGGCGAGCAGTTCGTTGGCGACGTGGCCGGTATGCATCGCCGCCTGCTGCACCTCGGCGATGTTCCGCGTCACGTCGTCGGTGCCGGCGGCGGTCTCGCCGATTTTGTCGGCGATCTGCTGGGTGGCGGCCTGTTGCAGGCCGACGGCTTGCGCGACCGCCTTGGAAATTGCGTCGACTTCGAGAATAGCGGCGTCCATGTTGCGGATCGCCGTCACCGTCTCGCGCGTCGCGCCCTGGATCTGCGCGATCTGCGAATTGATCTGCTCGGTCGCGTTCGCCGTCTGCCCGGCGAGCAGCTTGACCTCGGCGGCGACCACCGAGAAGCCGCGGCCGGCTTCGCCGGCGCGCGCCGCCTCGATGGTGGCGTTGAGCGCCAGAAGGTTGGTCTGCTGCGCGACGCTGCTGATCAACTTGACGACCGCGCCGATCTGGTCGGCGGCGGCGGCGAGCGCTTTGGTCGTCGTGTCGGCATGGCGCGAATACTCGACGGCGTTGCCGGCGATGCGGGACGAATTGGCGACCCGCTCGCCGATCTCCTGCGCGGCGCGCGCCAGTTCGCCGGTGGCGGTGACGACCGCCTGCACATTCATCGACGTCTGCCGAGCCGTGGTGGCGACGCTTTGCGACTGCTGATTGGTCTGTTCGGCGGAAACCGACAGCGAGCGCGAGGTCGCCTCCAGTTCGGTGGACGAGGATTCGAAGGATTCGGCGACGCCGGCGACTTTGTGCTCGAAGGCTTTGGCGAGCGCTTCGAGCGCCGCCGCGCGCTTTTCCTTGGCGGCGCGTTCTGCGTCCCGGATCGCCGCCATGTCCTTGGTCTGGATCAAGTGCGTCTTGAAGAAATCGACCGCGCGGGCGACATCGCCGATTTCATCGGCACGGCCGGTGTCGGCGACGTGGACGTCGAGCCGGCCCGCGGCCAGTTGGTTTACGGTGGCGTTGATACGCGCCAGCGGATCGGTCACACGTTTGACGATCAGGAGAAAGCAGGCCGCCGTCGCGCCGAGCGCGATCAGGATGCCGCAAGTCCGAAAAATAAAGTCGATAAATGCATTTGATTCCAGTCTTGCCGCATGTGCTTCGCCGGCTTTCGCCGTTGTTTTGAGTACGTCGAGAAAAGAATCGATATGGGCATTTGTCCTGGCGATCCATTCATTGAAATTCAGCTGGGATATGGGGCCGTTGGCTGTCACGTTTCGCGCTTCGTCGACGAGCGGCTGAAACAGACGATAATAATTGCGGTTGGCTTCGCTCATGGCGAGCCGGATCGGCGAGTCCTTGGCGTCCATGTCGGACAGTTCGGACAATAGCTGCATGCCCATCAGGATCTGCGCCCGGCCGAGGTCGATTGTCTGGTTGCCGATCGTGCCGATCGGCTGGTTGACGATGAGCGCTTCGGTGACCACGGCGCGCTCGACGCCGGCGATTTCGCGCAGTTTCCAGCTGATGCTTTTGATGCGGGAATAGCGGATCAGGAGAGGGTCGCTCTGAGTCTCCAGATAGCCTGTGGCGGTCCATAAATTCAACGTCGCCTTCATCAGGGACGTCATGGCGGTGTTGAACGCGGTGAGGGCGGCCGGCTCGCGCTGCGCCTTGGGCACGGCGATCATGCCGCGCACTTTGATACGCGCGACGTTCGCGGACTGACGGGCGGCTTCGATCGCGTCGAGAAGCGCCAGCTTGTTCGGCAGGCCGATTTTGGTCAGGTGCGTGAGCGCACTGGAGAATTCCTCATCGGCCGTCTTTTTAAACGAGTCGATGCGCTGAAACGATCCGTCGCCGACGATGCCGGGGGCCCTGAATGCGCCGTTGATCGCGGGTTGCTCGCGCAAAAGCGAATAGCTGGCGTTGACAAGGTGATTGCCGGCAAAATCGGCCGAGCGTACCGACTTCGCATATTGAAACTTCGACCAGGCATCGATGCCGTCAAATGAGAGGTCGGCGGTCAGGATCGCCGCGACGCAGCCGGTGGCCAGCAGCAGGGAGAATTTCAGCGTCCTGAATTGGGCGACTATCGAAGCAAATGCCGAACTCTTGCGGAATAAAGCCAGCATATCGAGAGCCTTTGGTCGCGGCCGCGGTACGGCCGAGCTTCGGCTGGTTTGGTTAATAAAGCCAATGTTCCGATATTAATGTACTTTGGCAATGTCGATAAAATGGCGGTGCGATTATACAGTCCGTCCTGTGGCGGTTGAGCGCGTGAAAATCGTTCCGGCTACGACGCCTCGCGCATGCCCGACAGGAAGGCTTCGACCTCGATCCGCAACTGTGACGAACTGCGCGCGACTTCGGTGGCCGAAGCGAAAAGCTCGTTGGCGACCTGACCGGTATGCATCGCCGCCTGCTGTACCTCGGCGATATTTTGCGTCACGTCGTCGGTGCCGGCCGCGGCTTCGCCGATTTTGTCGGCGATCGCCTGGGTCGCGGCCTGCTGCAGACTGATGGCTTGTGCGACCGTTCTGGAAATCGCGTCGACTTCGAGAATGGCGGCATCCATGTTGTGGATTGCGGCCACGGTCTCGCGCGTCGCGCCCTGGATTTGCGCGATCTGCGAATTGATCTGTTCGGTTGCTTTCGCCGTCTGGCCGGCGAGCAGCTTGACCTCGGCGGCGACCACCGAGAAGCCGCGGCCGGCTTCGCCTGCGCGCGCCGCCTCGATGGTGGCATTGAGCGCCAGAAGGTTGGTCTGCTGCGCGACCGTGCTGATCAATTTCACGACCTCGCCGATCTGATCGGCGGCGGCAGTCAGCGCCGTGATGGTGGCGTCGGTGTGGCGCGAATAGTCGACGGCGTCGCGGGTGATGCGGGAGGACATCGCCACTCGCTCACCGATATCCTGCGCCGAACGCGCCAGGTCGCCGGTCGCGGCCGCGACAATCTGGGCGCTTTCCGAGGCCTGCCAGGCGGCGATGCTGACCCTGTGCGACTGCTGATTGGTCTGTTCGGCGCTGACCGACAGCGAGCGCGAGGTCGCTTCGAGTTCAGTGGAGGACGATTCGAACGATTCCGCGACACCGGCGACCTTGTGCTCGAAGGCGCTGGCGAGGGCTTCGAGCGCCGCCGCACGGCTTTCCTTGGCGGCACGTTCCGCGTCGCGGATCGCGGCCATATCCTTGGCCTGAATCAGTTGCGATTTGAAGAAATCGACGGCGCGGGCGACTTCGCCGATTTCGTCTTTGCGGCCGGTATCGCTGATTGCGACATCCAGCTTTCCCGATGCGAGATAGCGCACCACGGTGCTCAGGCGCGCCAGCGGATCGGTCACCCGCCTGAGGACGACCAGAAAGAAGGCGGCGGTCGCGCCGATCGCCAGAAGGACGCCCGCGATCCTGCCGATGAGATCGCGAAACGCAGCGGCTTCCAACTGAATGGTATGTCGCTCACCGGCATTGGCTGCGGCGTCCAGTATTTCAAGAAAGGAATCGATCGCCGGATCCGTTTGAGCGAGCCAGTCCGTCAAGGAGATATTGCGAGCATCTATGCTCTGCGCCGGTTGCAGCATCTGATCGACGCGCGGACGAAACGTGCCGAAATACTGCTGCTTGGCCTTTAGGATAGCTGCTTTAATGAGCGATGAATCGCTTTCGCCATTGGATAGCTCGCCGAGAAGCCGCCAGCCGAGTTCAATCTGAGCCCGTCCGGTTGCGATCGTGCGGACGCCATCCGGCGTGATTTGTCCGGCGCCGGTTATTGTTGCGGCCACCACCGAGCGTTCGATACCGGCGATTTCGCGGAGTTTGAAACTTATGCTCTTGATGCGGGAAAAGCGCATTAGCATCGGGTCGTTTAGAATGTCGAGTTGACTGGCTGCCAGCCACAGTTCGTCGGCTGCCTTGATCAACGCGACCATTGCGGAATTATATTCCGTCAATGCGGCTTGTTCGCGCTGTGCGGGTTGTCGCGCGAGCGATTCGTCTATTTTGATTCTGGCAGCTTGAACTCTTCGGAGCGCGCTTCCAATGCCAGCGGCGATAGCTGGCTTATTTGAAAAATCCAGCGCCAGCAGTTGCGGAGCGCTGTCGCTAAACTTCTCCTCAGACGCCGTTCGGTGGTCGCTAATGCGCTTGCTAACGTCGGCAAGTGCCGGAACGGGTGACTTGAATGCAAAGTTGGTGGTGGGCTGCTCGCGCAGCAGGAAGTAAATGCCATTGACCAGTCGATTGCCGGCGCGGTCGGCGGAGCGCACCGTCTTCGCGTACTGGAATTTCTCCCAGGATTCGATGCCGTCGAGCGTGAGCTCAACGACCAGTATCGACGCCACGCAGGCGGTCGCGAACAGCAAGGTGAATTTCAGCGTCCTGAGCCGCGTCATGAACGAACCGGAGGACGCGGATTGGACGGATACAAGGGCCATGAAAATTGCCTTGGCGCGGTCAGTAATTAGGTAAGCATCGACGACTTTGGTTAATAAACACAAATTTCGGATACCAATATAGATTGTCGCTTTAAACGGCATGCGAAAACTGATGACGTCGCTCGTCGCGGTTTTGCTTACGGCGTCCCGCGCATGCGCAGTTTGTCGCCGCGCACTTCCCAGCTGTCGAGCCGATTGAGGAAGCTCATGCCGAGGAGATTGGTCCGCAGTTGGCCGCTCTGCGCCACCAGTGCAGGCACCGCGCGTTCGACGACGCCGCCGATGGCGAGGCGGTCGAGCGTCACCGGCGCCGCATGGGTGCGTCCGTTGGCGGTGTCGACATTGACCGTATAGGTCAGGACCTCGATCGGCAGGCCGGCGGCCTTGGCGGCGGCTTGCGTCAGCACCACGGCGCTGGCGCCGGTGTCGAGCACCATCGGTACCCGCGCGCCGTTGATGTGGGCGATCAGCGCGAAGTCGCCGCCGCGGCCGCGCACCACTTCGGCATTCTGGCCGCGGCTGGCGACATGGCCCGGCATCAGTTCGGCGATGACGCGATCGGCGGCGTCGCGCAGCTCGAAGCGATAGGAATAGCCGACGACCAGCAACAGGCCGATCACCACCCAGAACAGCATCGCCTCGAATGCCTTCGACAATCTGTCGCGGAACACGACCAGCACCAGAGCGCCGGCGCACACCGCCAGCACGGTCTTGATCGCGATCGAGCCGATGTCATGGCGCAAAAGCGTTGCGATGGCATCCTGGTCGTTGGTGGCGATCAGCGCCGCCAGCGACAGCGCCACGCCAAGAACGAAAACCCAGGTCAGCCGGCGCGTCATCATATCAGCCCGCTGCTTTGACAGGAGGGACGAGGCCGGCGGAGGTCATGCGTGCCGGCAGTTCGGCCATGATCTCGGCGCGCCGCGCCGGACTAAACGTGCTCCAGCCGGCGACCTCGTCGATCGTGCGGCCGCAGCCCAGGCACAGATTGGTGCGGGCGTCGATCGAGCAGATATTGATGCAAGGTGACTGGATCATGTCCGGTTTCAACGACGCCGATTCAAGGCCCGAACATAGGTCGCGCCGCCAGTAACGCAATCGCGGATTTGCCTCGATAGCCTTACGTTCCCGCCCGGAACAAGGGCCGGCGGCTGAGGCGGCGGCGTTCCTCGCTGGAGAGGATCGGCTCGCCCGGCGGCGTGATCGGCGGCGCGTGCTCGGTCATTGGCGCCATCGCCGCGACGACGCGTTCCGGCGGGAAGGTGACGATCACCTCGGTGCCGATGCGCAGTTTCGACTTCAGCGTGAAGGTGCCGCCATGCAGATCGACCAGGCTCTTGGCGATCGGCAGGCCGAGGCCGGCGCCTTGCTCGGCCGACTTGATCGAGTTCGAGCCCTGCCCGAACGAGGCCAGCACCACCGGGATTTCCTCTTCCGGAATGCCGGCGCCGGTGTCCTTGACGCTCATGTACTGGCCGCCGGACGCGGTCCAGCCAACTTTCAGCCAGATCTCGCCGCCCTGCGGCGTGAACTTGATCGAGTTCGATAAAAGATTGAGCGCGATCTGGCGGATGGCGCGTTCGTCCGCCCACAGCCGCGGCAGATCCTGCTCATAGACCTCGTGCATCGTGATGCCGCGGCTGGTGGCGCGCAGCATCAGGAGGTGATGGCAATCCTCGGCGATGCCGGTCAGCGACACCGACTCCTCGTTGAGTTCGTAGCGGCCGGCCTCGATGCGCGACAGGTCGAGAATTTCGTTGATCAGGCCCAAGAGATGCACGCCGGACGTATGAATGTCGCCGGAATATTCCTTGTAGGCTGCGATCTGGTGCTCGCCGAACACCTCGGTCTTCATCACCTCGGAGAAACCGAGAATGGCGTTGAGCGGCGTGCGCAATTCGTGACTCATCTGCGCCAGAAAGCGCGATTTGGAAATATTGGCGGCCTCGGCGCGCTGGCGCGCTTCATCCGAAATCATCTTGGCCTGTTCGAGTTCAACGATCAGAACGTCCTTTTCGGCGCGCGCTTCCAAAGTCGCCAACGTCGTCGAATAGAGCCGGTACGCGAGCACGGCGAAATAGCCCTGCGCCGACACCGCCATGATGGCGAGGATATAGGCGCGCAAGTTGCCCTGCAGCGCGAAGTCGAGCGCGATGGCGGCTGTGACCGGGAAGGTCGCGGCGAAGGCGGCGATCGGCAGGGATGACGCCAGCATGCTCGACACCGCGACGACCAGCAGCATCACGAACAGCATGAAGGTGTTGGAGCTCTCGTCGGTGCCGACCGGATGGATCAGAATGAACATCCAGGCCAGGCCGTAGAACAGGTCGAGCAGGATGAAACGCAGCCGCCACGCTTTGGCCGACATCGTCGACATCGGCTGGGCGAGAAACTGCCGGCACTTGGTGATGATGACGGCATGAATGACCAGCACCGAGGCGGTCCAGGCGCCGGCCGCGACCGCGTCGGTCCACAGGCTCGACAGGAAGCCGATGGTGGCGACCAGCAGCAGGATCACCAGCGACGCGGACAGCCGGTTCTGCGCGTATTGGCGCAGCAATTCGTAGTCGAAATGCGGTCGGGTGCCCGAGGTCGAGGTTAGCCGGTCGCGCGCGTCGCGCACATGCTGCGCGGCCAGGCGCCGCTTCACCGGCGAGGTTTCCGGCGGCAGCGCGGATAGGTCGGGTTGCTCGCCTGGGATCATGAAAGGGGTACGCCGTTACGCATGGAACCTGCCGCAAAGTCGCTCAAATTCCTTAAGGCCTTGCTTAAGTTGACCGGCCCTGAAGGTTTGTCTTCCACCGCGGTTAACAACTATTAACCATGACTTTGACAGGCAATTTGGACTGTGTTCGGTTGCTGCCATCTAAAACGGCCGGGGAGGCGAAATTATGAAGCTGTACGACACCAAAACCGCGCCCAATCCGCGCCGCACCCGAATTTTCCTCGCCGAAAAGGGCATCACCTTGCCGACCGAGCAGGTCGACATGACGACCTTCCAGCACCGCACGCCAGAATACACCGCGCTCAATCCGTTCCAGCGCATGCCGGCTTTGGTTCTGGACGACGGCACCGTCATCACCGAGTCGATGGCGATCTGCCGCTATTTCGAGGTGCTGCAGCCGCAACCGGCTTTGTTCGGCGAGGGCGCGAAGGAGATCGCGCTGGTCGAGATGTGGAACAGGCGCTGCGAGATCAATTTCTTTGCCAATGTCGCGGCGGTGTTTCGCCATCTGCATCCGGCGATGAAGGACTTTGAGGTTCCGCAGGTGCCGGCCTATGCAGAAGCGATGCGGCCGAAGGCGATCTGGTTTCTTGAACTCATCGACAAGGAGCTGGCGGGGCGCGAATTCATCGCCGGCGACAAATATTCGGTCGCCGACATCACGACCTTGTGCGCGGTCGACTTCATGAAGCCGGCGCGGCTTGTCATGCCGGAGAACCTCGCCAACGTGAAACGCTGGCACGCGGCGGTGTCGGCAAGACCGAGCGCGAAGGCTTGATCCCTCCCCTGAAAGGGGAGGGTGGCTCCGCGCGATAAGCGCGGAGCCGGGTGGGGTTTGGCTCGCCCCACCCGGCTCACTTCGTTCGCCACCCTCCCCGAAGACGGGGAGGGATAAGGAGACATTAATGCACCTCACCATCATCGGCTGCGGCGACGCCTTTGGCTCCGGCGGCCGTTACAACACCTGCTTCATGCTGGAGACCGCGAAGGCGACCTTGCTGGTCGATTGCGGCGCCTCGTCGATGACCGCGCTGAACGCGCAAAAGATCGACGCCAACCGCATCGACGCCGTCGTGCTGTCGCATCTGCATGGCGATCATTTCGGCGGCCTGCCGTTTCTCCTGCTGCATGCGCAGTTTTTGGCAAAGCGCGAAAAGCCGTTGACGATCGCAGGGCCGCCGGGGACGCGGGAGCGTGTCGATACGCTGCTGGAAGCCTGCTTTCCCAAATCGAAGACCGGCATCAAATGGCGCTTCCAATGGCAGGTTGTGGAAATCGGCGTCGGCATCGAGACGGACGTTCTCGGACACACGGTGCGCACCGCCGAGGTGATCCACCAATCGGGCGCGCCGTCGACGGCGCTGCGCATCGGCGACGGCAGCAAGACCTTCGCCTATTCCGGCGACACCGAATGGACCGACGCGCTCATCCCCATTGCGCGCGACGCCGACCTGTTCATCTGCGAATGCTACGCCTTCGCCGGCTCGAAAATGACCGGCCATATAAGCTGGGAAATCCTTAAAGCCCGGCTCGGCGAATTACACGCGAAGCGGATCATGATCACGCACATGAACGACACCATGCTGGCGAAGACGGGCGACGCCAAAGCTGAAGGCGTGCTGGTGGCGGAAGACGGCCTGGCGCTTGCCATCTGAAGCAGGGTGGCCGCTCGCGCCCGCCCTTGTTTGTTGACCGCGCCGGCTCCGTTTGCACGACGCTGCTCCATAAGCCATTGTGATAGCAATAGAAAATAGACGACGCGGAAACTAAGGAATTAATTCAAATAATCTCTTGACTGTTCATTGCTCTAGGATTAAATGCGCTTTATCCCGTCCCATCTAACGAGGTGCGTTTGATCAGCGTCGTCAGATGCTGGGGCGGGGAGCGGTGGCTGGTCGGGGCGTTGGAGATGCGACGCAAACACCCGGTCAGCGGTCCAAGCCGCTTGGTCCCGATGCGCCAGCCGCGCATCACTGGGGCGGAATGGCGCGTGGCCAAAGGGGCAGAAGCCTTCGGCCGCCGGAAAGCTCGATACCAGAGCCAACCGGCACCGAAGGCGAGGAAGCTTCCTCGCTACGCACCAGGAAACCCCGCAGCGGTGGATAGGCATGTCCTAAAGCAAGAGGAAGCCTGAAAAGGTCAGTCCACCGGGGGGCAAGCGGAGCAAGCCTCAAACACCGCGCGCGGAGCGCCGGGAGATCCGGCAACTGCGTGACGACGATGCCTGTGTACTTCTAAACAAACACGTACACAGGGTTACGGGGTTGTTGTGACCCCGGCGTTCCGCGCGCCCTCGTTTTGGGGGCGAAGATGGGAATGCGCTTTGGAATAAGGGCGTGCCCGGCGCCTTCACAAAGAATACGGGCGATGACGCGCGTCTTGTCGTCCCCGCGCAGGCGGGGACCCATACGCCGTACAGAAAGATTGAGGCACAGTCGAAGTGGACTCGCTTTTTCGACTTCGCCTATCCGAAACGCCAGAGGTTATGGGTCCCCGCCTGCGCGGGGACGACATAGCCAGTTACTTCCGATCCAGCCGCGCGATCAGGCTCGACGTGTCCCAGCGCTTGCCGCCCATCGTCTGCACTTCGGCATAGAACTGATCGACCAGAGCGGTGACGGGAAGGTGCGCGCCGTTCTTGCGCGCTTCGCCGAGACAGATGCTGAGGTCCTTGCGCATCCAGTCGACGGCGAAACCGAAATCGAACTTGTCGGCCGCCATGGTCTTGTAACGGTTTTCCATCTGCCACGACTGCGCCGCGCCTTTGGAAATCGTCGCCACCAGTTTCTCGATATCGAGGCCGGCTTTCTTGGCGAAGTGCAGACCTTCGGACAGGCCCTGAACGAGTCCGGCAATGCAGATCTGGTTGACCATCTTGGCGAGCTGGCCGGAGCCGGGCGCGCCCATCAGATTGCAGGCGCGCGCGTAAGCGTCGATCACGGGCTTGGCCTTGTCGAATACGGCGGCGTCGCCGCCGCACATCACGGTCAAGACGCCGTTCTCGGCGCCGGCCTGTCCGCCCGACACCGGACCGTCGATGAAGCCGAAGCCGCCTTTGGTCGCCGCGGCGTAGAGTTCGCGCGCGATCTCGGCCGAGGCGGTGGTGTGGTCGACAAAAATTGTACCTTTACCCATGCCGGCAAAGCCGCCATCGGGGCCGAGCGTGACTTCGCGCAGGTCATTGTCGTTGCCGACGCAGCACATGACGAAGTCCTGGCCGGTCGCCGCTTCCTTCGGCGTCTTGGCCGCCTTGCCGCCAAACTGCGCGACCCATTTCTCGGCCTTGGCGAAGGTGCGGTTATAGACCGTCACCTCGTGGCCGCCTTTGGTCTTGAGATGGCCGGCCATCGGATAGCCCATGACGCCCAAGCCCAGAAATGCAACCTTCGCCATCGTTTTTCTCCCTGGAAGTCCGGCCCGGTGCGGCCGCTTTGTGCGAATTCAGGGCGCAATAGGTCATTGCCGGGGCATCGCCGTCAACCACCCTTTGGCCGGCACTTCTGACCGGATTGACCCGCCCGGGCGCATGCCTATGGTGGCGCCCGGTGGGCTTGAAGGATGACGAGCATGGCGGTTTCCAAGGAACAGGTTCTCGGCGCGCTGGCCAAGGTGGCCGCGCCCAATGGCCAGCCTCTCACCGAGGCCGGGGTCCTGTCCGACGTCGTCGTCAGCGATGGCAAGGTGTTCTTTTCCGTGTCGGTCGATGCAGCGACGGTCAAGGCCTGGGAGCCGGTGCGCAACGCGGCCGAGGCGGCGGTCAAGGCCGTTCCGGGTGTGGTGTCGGCGCTTGTGGCGTTGACGGCCGAGCGCGCCGCCGGCGCCTCGCGCGGACCGCAGCCCTCGCATGGCGCGGCCAACCGCGCGGCCGGCGCTCCGGCGCGCGAGTCCGGCGGCGGCGGCCCCGCGGGGGCTGGACATGCCGGCCATACCCATGGACCGCAAGGTCACACGCACGCGCATCCGACCGACAAGGTGCTGCCGGGCATTCCCGGCATCGACGCGGTCATCGCCGTCGCCTCCGGCAAAGGCGGCGTCGGCAAATCGACCACGGCGGTCAATCTCGCACTGGGTCTGCGCGATCAGGGCCTGAAGGTCGGCATGCTCGACGCCGATATTTACGGACCGTCATTGCCGAAGCTGTTCGCCATCAGGGAAAAGCCGGAAACCGTCGGCGGCACGCGGCTAAAGCCGATTGAACGCTACGGCTTGAAAATCATGTCGATCGGTTTCCTGATCGACGAAGAGACACCGATGATCTGGCGCGGGCCGATGGTGATCTCGGCGATCACGCAGATGCTGCGCGACGTCGAATGGGGCAAGCTCGACATCTTGGTGGTCGACATGCCGCCCGGCACCGGTGATGCGCAATTGACCATGGCGCAGCAGGTGCCGCTCAAGGGCGCGGTGATCGTCTCGACGCCGCAGGATCTGGCGCTGCTCGATGCGCGGCGCGGCGTCGCCATGTTCAAGCGCGTCAACGTGCCGGTGCTCGGCGTGGTCGAGAACATGAGCTACTTCCTGTGCCCGGAATGCGGCACGCGCTCCGACATTTTCGCGCATGGCGGCGCGCGGCACGAGGCGGAACGTCTCGGCGTTCCGTTCCTCGGCGAGGTGCCGCTGCATATGACCATCCGCGAAAAGTCGGATGCCGGCCTGCCGGTGGTGGCGACGGAACCGGACGGCCCGCACGCCAAAATCTATCGCGACATCGCCGCCAAGGTGCTGGCCGAGATCAGGGGCGGCGCATCGGCGGGCCGCGCCGCGCCGAAGATCGTGATCGAGGCGTAAGGCGTCGTTTCCGGTATTGGCGCGCGACGAATTTTCCATCAATTAACTTGATGAACGCGCGCGAAGAGTGCGTGCGCGCCTCGCATGCAAGCAATGCAGCCTTGGCGCTGGTCACCGCCGCGCCGGCCGTGCTTTGCACAAGGCCGTTTCGTCGGCCCTCGACGATAACACTCACCTGCGAAATCCTGCAAAATCTGGAGTGACATTGAAATGAAACGCCGGCAATTTATTGGCGCGGCAGGCCTTGGCCTGGCTGCGACCGCGATCGCCAAGCCCGCGATCGCGCAATCCAGCCCCGAAGTGAAGTGGCGTCTGACCTCGAGTTTCCCGAAGTCGCTCGATACCATCTTCGGCGCGAGCGAAGTTTTCGCCAAAGCCGTGTCTGAGGCGACCGACGGCAAGTTCCAGATCCAGACCTTCGCCGCCGGCGAAATCGTGCCCGGCCTGCAGGCCGCCGACGCGGTGCAGAATGGCACCGTCGAAATGGCGCACACCGCGTCCTACTATTATGTCGGCAAGGATCCGACCTTCTCGCTGTTCACCGCGCAGCCTTTCGGCCTGAATGCCCGCATGCAGTCGGCCTGGATGGAATTCGGCGGCGCGCAGCAGCTCGCCGACAGCTTCTTTAAAAAGTACAACTTCATTGGGTTCCCGGCCGGCAACACCGGCACGCAGATGGGCGGCTGGTTCCGCAAGGAAATCGCCAATGTCGATGACATCAAAGGCCTGAAATTCCGCATCGCCGGTCTGGCCGGCCAGATCTTCTCCAGGATGGGCGCGGTGCCGCAGCAGGTTGCCGGCGGCGATATCTATCCGGCGCTGGAGAAGGGCACCATCGACGCGGCCGAATGGGTCGGCCCCTATGACGACGAGAAGCTCGGCTTCTACAAGGTCGCCAAGTACTACTACTATCCGGGCTGGTGGGAAGGCGGCGCCATGCTGCACAACTTCATCAATCTCGATAAGTGGAACGCACTGCCGAAAAGCTACCAAGCGATCGTCAAGGCCGCCTCGGCGCAGGCGCATAACTGGATGCTGGCCAAATACGATGCCGGCAATCCGCTGGCGCTCAAGCGGCTGGTCGCCGGCGGCGCGCAGTTGCGCCCGTTCCCGCTGCCGGTGATGGAGGCGAGCTACAAGGCCGCCACCGACACCTACGCCGACGTCAGCGCCAAGAACGCCGACTTCAAGAAGGTCTATGACAGCATGGTCGCATTCCGCGGCGACGAATATCTATGGTGGCAGGTGGCCGAACTCGGCTTCGACGCCTTCATGGTGCGCATGCGCTCGCACGGCTGATCGCAGAGCCCGATTCATAGAGCCCGCCCGGAGCCTCTCCGGGCGGGCTTTTTTGCGCCATTTCGACAGGCCTGCCGGTTTCTTCGGCAAAAATTTCCTCTTACAACTTTCGTCGAAGCGTTGCACACTGGATTTAGGGGGCAGGGTCCGTCATGGTCTTTGCCAAGTGCCCGCGTGGGAATCACGGGTGCGCGGCAGGTGCGAAGGGGCACCGGCTATAAAATCATCACATGGGAGGATATCCGAATGAAACGTCGTCAATTTATTCAGGCCGCCGGCCTCGGAGTCGCCGCGTCGGCGATTGCCGCGCCGGCGATCGCGCAGTCGGCGCCCGAGATCAAGTGGCGTATGACCTGCAGCTGGCCGAAGTCGCTGGAAACGCTTTACGGCGCCGCCGAGACGATGGCGAAGGCGGTCGGCGAAGCGACCGACGGCAAATTTCAGATCCAGGTATTCGCTGCCGGCGAAATCGTCCCCGCGCTGCAAGTCGTCGACGCCGTGCAGAACGGCACCGTCGAGTGCGGCCACACCGCCTCGTACTACTATTTCGGCAAGGACCCGACCTTCGCTTTCGGCACCTCGGTCGGTTTCGGCCCGAATGCCCGGTTGAACCAGGGCTGGTGGACGCACGGCGGCGGCTCCGAAGTTCTCAATGAATTCTACAAGAAGTACAACGCCACCGCGATCCTCGCCGGCAACACCGGCTGTCAGATGGGCGGCTGGTTCCGCAAGGAAATCAACTCCATCGACGACCTCAAGGGTCTCAAGTTCAGGATCGGCGGTTTCGCCGGCCGCGTCCTGCAGCGTCTCGGTGTCGTGCCGCAGCAGATCGGCGCGCCGGACATCTACCCGGCTCTCGAAAAAGGCACCATCGACGCGGCCGAATGGGTCGGCCCTTACGACGACGAAAAGCTCGGCTTCTACAAGGTCGCGCCGCATTACTATTACCCGGGATGGTGGGAAGGCGGCTCGATGCTGCTCGCTTTCGTCAACCTGGATAAATACAACGCGCTGCCGAAGCACTACCAGGCGGTCCTTCAACAGGCTGGCGCCTTTGCCAACACCTCGTGCATGGCGAAGTACGACCAGTTGAATCCGCCGGCGCTGCGGCGGCTGCTCGCCAACGGCGTCAAGCTGCATGCCTTCTCGCCGGCGATCATGGAAGCCTGCTACAAGGAAACCATGGCGCTGCACGGCGAAATCGCGAAGGAAAACGCTACCTTCAAGAAGGTCAACGACTCGATGATGGACTTCACCAAGAACGGCTACCAGTGGCATCAGGTCGCCGAACTCGGCTACGACAGCTACATGGTCCGCCAGATGCGCGGCTAGTCTTCGCGCTGAAAGAAAAACCCCGGAGCCGCGAGGCTCCGGGGTTATTTTTTTGCCGATGCGGGCGAGACCTTCAAACCCGCCCGATCAGTTCTTGGGCGGCCCGAAGTCGAGCGCCGGCAATTCGATCTGCGGAATATCGATCTTGACGGTACTTGGATCGACGTCGCTCTTTTTGTCGAGGAAGTAGGTCACCGACTGCGGCCAGAAAATCAGAATGACCACCAGGATGACTTGCAGGAACACCCACGGAATGGCGCCCCAATATATGTCGGACGTCTTTATCGATTTGGGCGCGATACCGCGCAAATAAAACAGCGCGAAACCGAACGGTGGATGCATGAAGCTGGTCTGGATGTTGGCGCAGATCAAAACGCCGAACCAGATCAGATCGATGCCGAGTTTGTCGGCGGCTGGCGCCAGCAGCGGAATGAGGATGAAGGCGATCTCGAAGAAGTCGAGAAAGAACGCCACCACAAAGATGAAAATGTTGACGAAGATGAGGAAGCCGACTTGTCCGCCCGGAAGGGCGGTCAACAAGTGTTCGATCCATTCCTTACCGCCGACGCCCTGGAAGACGAGGCTGAACACGCGCGCGCCGATCAGGATGAAAACCACCATCGCCGTGAGGCGCATCGTGGTCGCCATGCCCTGATAGAGCAGGGTCCAGTTCAGCGTGCCATAGAAGGCGGCCAGCGCGATCGCGCCGACCACGCCCATCGCGCCCGCTTCGGACGGTGTGGCGAGGCCCATGAAAATCGTGCCGAGCACAAGGAAGATCAGCCCGAGCGACGGGATCATGCCGCGCAGACATTTCTTCCAGAGTTGCCAGCCGCGCAGCGTGCGGGCCTCCATCGGCAATGCCGGCACGTCGTTCGGCCAGATGATGCTGACGATAAACACCCAGATGCAGAACAGCGCGACCTGAATGACGCTGGGCCCGATGGCGCCCGCGTACATGTCGCCGACCGAGCGGCCAAGCTGGTCGGCCAGCACGACGAGAACCAGCGACGGCGGGATGAGCTGGGTTATGGTGCCGGATGCGGCGATGACGCCCATCGTATGCCGCGTCGAATAGCCGTATTTGAGCATGGGCGTCATCGAGATCACGCCCATGGCGATGACGGAAGCCGCGACTGTGCCGGTAATCGCACCGAGAATGGCGCCGACGAAGATAACCGCGTAGGACATGCCGCCGCGAACCGGGCCGAATAACTGTCCGATCGAATCGAGCAGGTCTTCGGCGAGCCCGCATCGCTCTAGAATGGCGCCCATCAGGGTGAAGAACGGAATCGCCAGCAAGAGATCGTTCGAGACGATGCCGAACAGCTGATAGGTAAGATTGCCAAGAAACTGCGGTGCGATCAGTCCAAGTTCAATACCAATGAACCCGAAGAACAAACCGGTCGCGGCAAGCGAGAACGCGGCCGGATAGCCGATGAGCATAAATAGGACCATTCCCCCAAACATCAGGGGCGCCATGTTGTCGCGGATTATGCTCATTGGAGGGGCTTTTCGTATTTGAATTCGATATCGATGACGTGCTCGAGCGCGGCGATGCGCTTGATGATTTCCGAAATGCCTTGCAGCGCCATCAAGGCGAACCCGAGCGGCAGCATGAGCTTGACCGGCCAGCGGATCAGGCCGCCGGCATTCGATGATTGCTCATTGCCAAGCCACGATTCCACAAACCACGGCCAGGTGAAATAAGTCAGGATCACACAAATAGGCAGCAGGAAAAGAATGCCGCCGACAATATCGATCCAAATCTGCGTGCGCTCGGACGCCATGCCGTAGACGAGATCGACGCGGACATGCTCGTTCATTTTGAGTGTATAGGGCGCGCCGAGCAGCACCATGCCGGCGAACATGTACCATTGAATTTCAAGCCAGCCGTTCGAGCTTTCGCTGAACAGATAGCGGCTGAAAGCGTTGCCGGCGCTGATGAGACAGGCGAGCAACACCAATATATTGGCCACGACGGCAAATTGGGAATTGAACCAGTCGACTGCGCGACTGAAAGATAGCAACCCTTTCACGTCCCCTCCCGGAGCTCCGGTATACCGGCCTTAAGATTTTTGTCGTCCCCACGAGTCCACTTAAACGAATATGGCCGCAATCCGTCAATGGCCAAATTCGTAGCTTTTCGAGGTAAGTCAGCCGTTCAGCGGCTGCGATTGACCGATATGGCTGGATTAGGCCGCGATCCGGGCGGCGGCCGGATTTGCGGAAACCGATAGTAAAGGAATCGTAAACTTGCGATTAACTACGTCAGGCCTAGAGTTCTATGCATCGGCAGGCTGGCGGACGACTTTCACTTGGTCAATCCGCCGGTTATGGCGAACGCGCTCAAGGTGAAGCATGCGGCATCTGACAATCGTCGAACGATTGATGGCGGCCGTTCTCGCGCCGCTCGGCGCGATCGTGGCGCTGCCAATGCTGGCGTCGTATGCCGGGACGGGCGACGCTGTCGCCGTCCAGATAGCCGCCGCCGCCGGTATTGCCGGGTTGGCTGCGCTGGCGGTCCGTGCGCTGGCGCGGTCGATCGCACGGCCGATCGCCGAGGTGGCCGCAACAGTCGACGCCATCGCCTATGCCGAAATGGCTCAGGCCGCGCCGGCACAGCCGAGCCGTGGGGAACTTGCGCAACTTCAAGCCGCCACCGAGCGGCTGGCCGACATTCTGGGTGAGCGGCAGCGCCGCGAACTTGTCCACAACGATCTCGACCGATCCTGGCAGGCAACACGCCGGCAGCATTTGTCGCGCCTGGCGCATCAGGTTGAGCAGGCCACCGAAATTGGCATTCAGCCGATCGTCAACGGTGCCGCGGCGCTGCAATACAAAGCCGAGGATATGGTGGCGGCGCTGGATGCGGTGCGCGCGGCATTCGACGAAACCGCCGCCGCCGCCGAAAGCTCGCTCGCCCTGAATCAGGCCGCCGGCCAACTGTCCGATCAGGTGATGCAGGCGATCGACGACATTTCAGCCCAGGTTGCGCGCGGCAGCGGCCTCGGCCGCGAAGCGGTGCTGCGCGCCAATGCGTCGCGCAGCACCATCGATGCGCTGGCCAAGGCCGCCGATCAGATCGGCGATATCGTCGGCGTCATCAATCAGATCGCGGCGCAAACCAATCTGCTGGCGCTGAACGCCACGATCGAAGCGGCCCGTTCCGGAGAGGCCGGGCGCGGCTTCTCTGTGGTCGCCGGCGAGGTCAAGACCTTGGCGACGCGCACGGCGGCATCGACACAGCGCATTGGCGTCAAAGTCGCCGAAATTCAGTCGACAACGCGGGACGCCGTCGGCGCGCTGTCCGGCATCGCCGAGGCTATCGATCAACTGTCCGGCGTCACCCAATCGGTGTCGGCGGCTGTCGCACAGCAACGCGCCGCGACCGCCAATTTCAGCTTCAACGCGCGCGAGAGCAGCGCTGCCGTGTCCGACGTTGCCGGACGGATGGCGGGTATCGCCGGCATGGTGGAGCGCTCGCGCGCGACCGCCCAGAATGTGTCGACCGTCGCCATCGACATGCAGGCGACCTCACTGAATTTGTGCGGCGAAATACCCGAAATCGTTCGCAACGCGGTCACCGCCGATTTGCGCGAACATCCGCGCTACGATGTCGATCTGCGCGCCCGGCTCGACTATGACGGATCGGTCTGCGAGGTCGCTGTGCGGGATGTCAGCGAAGGCGGCGTCCGCATTGGCGCAACGCGCGTTTTGCCCGTCGGCGGCGAGATCGCTTTGACCTTTCCGGGCATGAAGGCGATTGAGGGAAGAATCGTGCGCGCCGACGCCGACAATTGCGGCATCAGTTTTTCGCCGTCACTATTGCGCGCGGAAGAGCTGCGTGACCTCGTCACCATGAAAACCCGCGCCGCGTAGGCGCAACGCCCGCGGCGCTTATCAGCCGCCGGTCACGCTCATGTGGCGCGACAGTGCAGGGCGATGCTGACGCCGGTCGATCACGAAATCATGGCCTTTCGGCTTGCGGCTAATCGCGTCGTCGATCGCGGCATGGACCAGATCGTCGCTTTCGGACGCACGCAACGGCGCGCGCAGGTCGGCGGCGTCTTCCTGGCCAAGGCACATATAAAGCGTACCCGTGCAGGTGATGCGTACGCGGTTGCAAGACTCGCAGAAATTGTGCGTCATCGGCGTGATGAAGCCGAGCCGTCCGCCGGTTTCCTTGACGCGGACGTAGCGCGCCGGTCCGCCGGTTTGATAGTCGATATCGTCGAGCGTGTAGCGTTCGGAAAGTCTGGCCCGCACCATCGACAGCGGCAAGTACTGGTCGAGGCGGTCCTCACCGATCTCGCCGAGCGGCATCACTTCGATCACGGTGAGATCCATGCCGCGGCCATGCGCCCAGTCCATCAGCCCGGCGATCTCGTTCTCATTGACGTCCTTGAGCGCGACCGCGTTGATCTTGACCGCAAGCCCGGCCGCCTGCGCCGCGTCGATGCCGGCCATGACTTTGCCGAGGTCGCCCCAACGGGTAATCGCGCGGAACTTGTCAGGGTCCAGCGTGTCGAGCGACACGTTGATGCGTTCGACGCCATGGCCTTTGAGTTCGGCGGCGTATTTTTCCAGTTGCGAGCCGTTGGTGGTGAGGGTCAATTCCTTGAGCGCGCCGCTTTTGAGATGGCGCGACAGCGATTCAACCAAAGTAATGATGCCGCGCCGGACCAGAGGCTCGCCGCCGGTCAAGCGCAATTTGTTGACGCCCTTGGCGACGAAGGCACTACACAGGCGGTCTAGTTCCTCGAGGCTGAGCAGATCGGCCTTCGGCAGGAAGCTCATGTGCTCGGACATGCAATAGACGCAGCGGAAATCGCAGCGGTCGGTGACCGAGACACGCAAGTAAGTGATGGCGCGCGCAAAGGGATCGATCAGCGCGCGCGGAGGCACCTTGGCAATATCGATCGTGGAGGCGACAGGTATCGGTGCCATCGGTCATCCCAGGCCTGGCGGATCGCGCCAAGCGAATAAGGGCCAAGCGGAGCGCAAACGGATCAACGGATCCATTTCATATAGGAAGTGTGGCCGATCTTGACCATAGCGTCCAGCAGACCCGCGACTAGTCCCGGCCATGCGGCCGGGAAAGTCAGGGGGACCCGGATTCAGCCGGATTACTGGCGCGGCGGGGCCGGCCAGGGCGCGGCGGGGGCGGCCTGCTGGGCGGGCGCCGTTGCGGCGGGGGCGCTGGCAGGGGCGCGTGCCGCCGCCGGCTTGGCCGCTGGTTTCGCTGCGGGCTTGGCCGCAGGTTTCCTGGCCGCCGGTTTCGCGGCCGGCTTCGGCGCAGGCGGCGCCGGCGTCAGTTCGACCATCACCGGGTTCGGCCGCATCTGCGGAGGACTGCCGGATTGGGTGATCGGCTCGAGGGTTTCGGATTCCGGCTGATAGCCGTTCAGCGTAAACGTGACGGTGAGCGGCGCTTCGACCGGCAACGGCAGGGTGCAAGGTGTGCGGCAGCTCTGACCGTTCGACGTCTTGGCTTCGGCGCCCGGCGGTTCGGAATCAAAACGGACCGTGTCGGCGTAGGGTGCTGGTTTTAGTGCGTCGAGACTCATCCAGTCCGGAGTCGATGAACATGCGCCCAGCGCCAGTGTGCCACCGACAATCGCGATCACTCGATACATCATTTTAACCAGGTCCACTCAAACGATTGAGGCGATAAGCCATCGGATGGCATTAAGCCTTTTGCGCAGATTACGGGCACAGCCATGGCGAGGCAACAAGCGGCACGCCGTTAACCTTACCGCGTTAACCATAAATGCGGCGGACCCGGTCAATTGGCGAATGAAATACCGGCAATTTGGTCGGGCAGTTGCGCGAAATGGCTGATCAACCGGTCCGGACTGTATTCGGATACGGGCCGTTCGCTATAACCGAAATCAACCGCGATCACCGGGATGCCGGCGGCGCGGGCGGTGAGAATGTCGGTCTCGGAATCGCCGACCATGATCGACTGCCGGACGTCACCGTCGGCGGCCGCGATCGTGCGGCGAAGAATTTCCGGGTCCGGCTTCTGAATGCCGAAAGTATCCTGGCCGCAGATCGCCACGAAGCGGTGGGTGAGTTTCAATTCGTTCAGCAGCAACACCGAGAGATGCTCGAGCTTGTTGGTGCAGACGGCCAGGCGCCAGCCGCGCTCTTCCAGTGTATCGAGCGCCTCGATCAGTCCGGGGAACGGCCGCGAATGCACCGCGACGTTGTCGGCATAGTAGGCGATGAAATCGGCAAACATTCGATCGAGCGTGCGGTCGTCGACGACGCGGCCTTCCGCTTCGATGCCGCGCGCGATCATCAATTTTGCGCCGCCGCCGACGAAGTTGCGCGCAATCTCGTAAGGCACCGGCGCCATGCCCTCGCGCGCCAGCACGACATTGAGCGTGGCGACCAGATCGGGCGCGGTTTCGACCAGCGTGCCGTCGAGATCGAAAATGATTGTGGCGGCGGATTTGCCGGCGGACTGACGAGCGGACATGCAGCGATCGCTAACCGGCGGCCGCTGGTGACGCAAGGCCATATCGCGCTTAATTGACCGGCATTTTCGGCTATTCAGGCCGTCGGATCGGCGCTAGACAGGCCTGCCGCCAGTTCCCGAATGCAAATCCACAATCGTAGGCGAGGATTTCAGCGTTGACCCTGGATGCCGATTCTCAGAAACGTGCCGCTGCCGCCCGTGCGATCGACTTCGTCACGCCGGGGATGCGGCTCGGGCTGGGGACCGGCTCGACCGCCCGGCATTTCGTCGACTTGATCGGCGAACGTGTTCGCGGCGGCCTCGACATCGTCGCGGTGCCGACGTCGGAGGCGACCCATGCCCAGGCCATGGCCTGTGGCATCAGGTTGACGACGCTCGACGACACGCCGGAACTTGATTTAACGGTGGATGGCGCCGACGAAATCGCGCCCGACATGAGCCTCATCAAAGGCGGTGGCGGCGCGCTGTTGCGCGAAAAAATCGTGGCGGCGGCGTCGGCGCGGATGCTGGTTATCGCCGACGAGAGCAAGTGGGTGGCGAGGCTTGGCCAATTTCCGCTGCCGATCGAGGTAACCCCCTTTGGTTTTACCGCGACGCTGCGGGCGGTGGATAAGGCCATCGCCGGTATTCAGCGCAGTGGCGCGCTTGTGCTTCGGTTGGCTAAAGACGGTCATGCTTTCGTCACGGATGGGGGCCACTGGATTATCGACGCCCGGCTCGGCCGGATTGACGATCCGGCGGCCTTGGCGCATGCGCTGTCTGCTATTCCGGGGGTTATGGAGCATGGGCTGTTTGTCGGGATGGCGAAAATCGCCATTATCGGCGGGCCTGCCGGCGTCAGAATCGTCGAGCGGACCTGATTTTTTGAACCAAATGGAGTGACGACTATGACTTTCATGCAGACAACCCGGCGCGCCTTGCAATTGGCCCTGGTTGGCGCGGCGTTGGCGTCTTCGCTTCCGGCCATGGCCGCGCCGCCGACGCCAGCCGCCCTGGCCACCGCCGGCGAGATCGTGAAATTGAGCGGCGCGACTTCCTTGTTCACCACCCTCATTCCCGGTGTCATCGAGCAGTCGAAAATTCTGTTCCTGCAACAGAACCCCGGCCTTGCCGGCGACCTCAATGTCATTACCGCGAAAATGCGCGCCGATCTGGCGCCGCGTCTGGGCGAGCTCTCCGCCGAGGTGGCAAAAATCTACGCCGAGCACTTCACCGAGCAGGAGCTGAAAGATCTGCTCGCCTTCTACAACTCGCCCGTTGGCAAGAAATTCATTGTCGAACAGGCTAATGTCGTCAATTCAAGTTTGAAGTTCGCGCAGGATTGGGCCAACAAGCTGTCCGACGAAGTCACCGTCAAGATGCGCGAAGAGCTGAAGAAAAAGGGCCACGCGCTTTAGGCGACGGGTTGAGGCGCGGCTTATGGCAAACAACGACGTCGATCTTTTCGTCATTGGGGCGGGCTCAGGCGGCGTGCGCGCGGCGCGCATTGCGTCGAGCTATGGCGCGCGCGTCATGGTGGCGGAGGAATTCCGCGTCGGCGGCACGTGTGTGATCCGGGGGTGCGTGCCGAAGAAGCTTCTGGTCTATGCCTCGCGCTTCGGTCATGAATTCGAGGACGCCGCCGGTTTCGGCTGGAGCGTCCCCGTCGCACCGGCTTTCAGTTGGCCGACCCTGATCGCCAACAAGGACCGCGAAATCGACCGGCTGGAAGCGGCCTATGTGTCGACGCTCGAGCGTTTCAAGGTCGAACTGGTCCGCAGCCGCGCGGTACTGGAAGACGCCCACACTGTGCGTCTGGCTTCGGGCGCGCGGGTACGCGCCGAAACGATCCTGATCGCGACCGGCGGCTGGCCGCATATGGGGCCGGAGATCCCCGGCATCGAGCACGCCATTTCCTCGAACGAAGCGCTGCATCTGACCGCGCTGCCCGAGCGAATTGTGATTCAGGGCGGTGGCTATATCGCACTCGAATTTGCCTGCATCTTCGCCGGTCTCGGCAGCGAGGTGACCCTTGTCTATCGCGGCGAGAACATCCTGCGCGGTTTCGACGACGACATACGCGAACACCTGCGCAATGAAATGAGCACCCGCGGCATCACGATCACCTGCGGTCACACAGTGACCGCGATCGAGCCGGCCGGGGACGAATTCCTGGTTCGGTTGTCCGACGGCAGCAAGGTCGCGGCCGACAAGGCGATGTTCGCGATCGGCCGCCGGCCCAATGTCATGAGGCTGGGGCTCGAAGCGTTGAACGTAAAATTTCATGAGCACGGCGGCATCGCCGTCGACGACTATTCACGCACCTCGGTGCCGAACATCTATGCCGTCGGCGATGTCACCAACCGCGTCAACCTGACGCCGGTAGCGATCCGCGAAGGCCATGCCTTCGCCGACACGCTCTATGGCGGCAAGCCGACAAGGGTCGATCATGCCGATGTGCCGACCGCGGTATTCACCGAGCCGGAATTGGGCGTCATCGGCCTGACCGAGGCCCAGGCGCGCGCCCGGTTCGACACCGTCGATGTCTATAAGACCAGCTTCCGGCCGATGAAGGCGACACTGTCTGGCCGCGCCACCCGGGTGTTCATGAAGCTCCTGGTCGATGTCGAATCCGGCCGGGTCGTCGGCTGCCATATAGCCGGCCCGGACGCCGGCGAACTGATCCAGGTGATCGGGATCGCCGTCAAAATGGGGGCTACCAAGGCCGATTTCGACGCCACCATGGCCGTCCATCCGACCATGGCCGAGGAACTGGTCACCATGCGGGAGCGGGCGGCGCGCTATACCCGCCAGGCCGCGGCCGAATAGCCTTAACCGCTGGCCTTCTAAAAACTGGCATCCGGCGTCGGGTTTCGTATATAACCCCCGAAACTCGTTGGAGTATTGGTGATGCCTGAGCGTTGGACGCCCGATAGTTGGCGCAAGAAGCCGGTTCTGCAGGTCCCGGAATACCCGGATATGCAGGCTTTGGCCGATACCGAAAAGCAGTTGGCGACGTTTCCGCCGCTGGTTTTTGCCGGTGAGGCGCGCAACCTGAAGAAGGCGCTCGGCCGCGTCGCGCAGGGCGAGGCCTTCCTTTTGCAGGGCGGCGATTGCGCCGAAAGCTTCGCCGAGCACGGCGCCAACAACATCCGCGATTTCTTCCGCGTCTTTTTGCAGATGGCGATCGTCCTGACTTACGCCGGCGCCTCGCCGGTGGTGAAGGTCGGCCGCATCGCCGGCCAGTTCGCCAAGCCGCGCTCGTCCGGCACCGAGAAGCGCGACGGCATTGAGCTGCCGAGCTATCGCGGCGACATCATCAACGACATTGCCTTCACGAAGGAAGCGCGCATTCCCGATCCGCGCCGCCAGGTCGAAGCCTATCGGCAGTCGGCCGCGACGCTGAATCTTTTGCGCGCCTTCGCCAAAGGCGGCTACGCCAGCGTCGAGAACGTGCATCAGTGGATGCTGCAATCGGTCAGCGACAGTCCGCAGTCGAAGGCGTACTCGGATCTGGCCGACCGCGTTTCCGGCGCGCTCGATTTCATGCGCGCCTGCGGCCTGACCTTCGCGGTCGATTCGACGCTCGGCACCACCGATTTCTACACCAGCCATGAAGCGTTGCTGCTCGGCTACGAGCAGGCCTTCACCCGCATCGATTCGACGACCGGCGACTGGTACGCCACATCCGGCCACATGATCTGGATCGGCGACCGAACCCGGCAGCACGATCACGCGCATATCGAATGGGCGCGCGGCATCAAGAATCCGATCGGCTTGAAGTGCGGCCCGTCGCTCAAGGCCGACGATCTGCTTCAGCTTGTCGACATTCTCAATCCCGACAATGAGCCGGGTCGTCTGACATTGATCGGCCGCTTCGGCGCCGACAAGGTCGGCGATCATCTGCCGGCTCTGGTGCGCGCGCTCAAGCGCGAGGGCAGGGTGGTGCTGTGGTCGTGCGATCCGATGCACGGCAACACCATCACCTCGGCGTCCGGCTACAAGACGCGGCCGTTCGACCTGATCCTGAAGGAAGTGCGCGCCTTCTTCGACGTACACGCGGCCGAAGGCACGCATGCCGGCGGCGTGCATCTGGAGATGACCGGGCAGAACGTCACCGAATGCACCGGCGGCGCGCGCGCCATTTCGGATGCCGATCTCAACGACCGCTACCACACGGTCTGCGATCCGCGGCTCAATGCCGAGCAGGCCATCGACATGGCTTTCCTGTTGTCGGACCTGTTGCGCAAGGAACGTTCGGCCAGGCCGATCCAGGCGGCATCCGGCCTATAATTGCGGCCAATACTGCGGGGCCAGCGGCCCCGCGGGCGAGCGTTGCGCGAGCGCCCATTGCCGGCTGTGTTGGCGAGGCGGTAGAGAATCCATATGAATAACCGTCCCGCCGACAAACTGGCGATCTGCTGCGCGCAGCTCAATGCGACCGTCGGCGACATTGCCGGCAATGCCGCCAAGGTGCGCCGCGCGCGCGACGTCGCCGCGCAGCAGGGCGCCGATCTGGTCGTCTTCCCCGAACTGTTCATCGCCGGTTATCCGCCGGAGGATCTGGTACTCAAGCCGGCCTTCCAGGCCGCCTGCCGCGCCGAGGTCGAGAAGCTCGCGCGCGAGACGGCGTCGGGCGGTCCGGCGCTATTGGTCGGCACGCCCTGGGTCGACGGCGGCAAGCTCTATAACGCGGTGGCGCTGCTCGACGGCGGCGCCATTACCGCGCTGCGCTTCAAGGTCGATCTGCCGAACTATGGCGTGTTCGACGAAAAGCGCGTCTTTGCCGCTGGCCCCATGCCGGGCCCGGTCAATTTCCGTGGTGTGCGCATTGGCGTGCCGATCTGCGAGGATATCTGGGGCGATGAAATCGTCGAGTGCCTGGCCGAAACCGGCGCCGAAATTCTCGTCGTGCCGAACGGTTCGCCGTATTGGCGGCAAAAGGGCGACGTGCGTCTCAACATCGCGGTGGCGCGCGTTACCGAGCAAGGCCTGCCGACCATCTACGTCAACCAGGTCGGCGGCCAGGACGAACTGATCTTCGACGGCGTCTCGTTCGGCCTGCATGCCGATTGCTCGCTGGCATTCCAGCTGGGCGCTTTTGAAGAGACCATCGTCACCACGCAATGGGCGCGCCGCGCCGGCACATGGATTTGCCAAAACGGCCCGGTGGTCGCCGCGATCGAGGCCGAACGCGCCGATTACGCGGCCTGCGTCTTGGGCCTGCGTGACTACGTCAACAAGAACGGATTTCCCGGCGTCGTCATCGGACTGTCGGGTGGCATCGACTCGGCTTTATGCGCAGCGATGGCGGTCGATGCGCTGGGCGCGCCGCGCGTCCGCTGCGTCATGATGCCGTACAAATTCACCGCGCAGGAATCGCTCGACGATGCGGCGGCCTGCGCGAAGGCGCTGGGCGTTGCGTATGAAATCATTCCGATCGCGCCGGCGGTCGAGGGCCTGGAAAAGGCGCTGGCGCCGGCCTTCGCCGGAAAACCGCGCGACGTCACCGAGGAAAATCTGCAGGCGCGCGCGCGCGGCACCATCCTGATGGCGATTTCCAACAAGTTCAATCTGATGGTGGTAACCACCGGCAACAAGTCGGAAATGTCGGTCGGCTACGCCACGCTGTACGGCGACATGAACGGCGGCTTCAACCCGATCAAGGATCTCTACAAGAGCGAAGTCTTCCGCCTGTCGCGGCTGCGCAACGACTGGAAGCCGGCTAACGCGCTCGGGCCGGACGGCGTCGTCATCCCGGACAACATCATCACGCGGCCGCCGACCGCCGAATTGCGCGAGAACCAGAAAGACGAAGACTCGTTGCCGCCCTATAACGTGCTCGATGCCATTCTGGAGCGGCTGGTCGAGCGCGAGGAGCCGATCTCGGCCATCGTGGCCGCCGGCTTTGCCCACGACACCGTGGTGCGCATCGAACGCATGCTCAATATCGCCGAATACAAAAGGCGGCAGGCGGCGCCGGGCGTCAAGGTGACGTTGAAGAATTTCGGCCGCGATCGCCGTTATCCGATCACCAATCGCTTCCGCGATTCCGGAGCGCCGCTGCCGTCGCCCGACACCTCGCTCGTCACGGGGCAGCCGGTGAAAACCGAAGCGTTTGATTTTTAGACGTCTTCTATTTTCGAAGTATGGATATTTCTCCGTTCGTCCCCGCCAAAGCGGGGACCCAGTGCATCCGCTTCCGAGTGCGTGGTCCTGGATTCCCGCTTTCGCGGGAATGAACGGAGTTGGGTCTACCGCGCCGGCAAGAACGTCGGCCCGACCGTGCGCACGTCGCGCTTGGTCTCAGTCGCGGCCGGCGCTTGCGCCGCCGGCTGACCTTGCTGGACTGGCGCCTGCGCATTGGCCGGTGCGCGCGCGCGGATCGGCTTGCCGTCGGCGCCGATGCGCGGCTGCGACAATTGCTTGGCGTTCTGTTCGGTCACCACCACGTCGCCGGGCGCGACGGTATCGTCGCCGCCGAGCGATTTGAGCGCAGTGGCCCAGCTTTCGCCCGGCTTGCGGCAGCCGCAGGCCGGCGTCAGCGCCTTGCGATAGGCGAAGGCGTTGGGCAGTTCGGTATAGGGCCGGCCGCCGAGCGACACGGCCTGCGACACTTCTTCGCCGGGGTTATGATAGGCGTAAAGCGCCACTTCCGCCGCCGGGCACATGCGCTGGCAAGCCTGTTCGTCGTCGCGGAAACGCTCCTGCGTCGTAGCGAATGATATCGGGAAATAATAGCCGTCGCAGGTGCGCACGCAGATGGTCCGGAAGGTGCTGCCCATTGGCCCGGACGGCGTCGAGAATATTCCGCCATTGCCGCCGAATAGGCGGTCGAAGAAGCCGCCTTGCTGGCCTTGCAGCGCCGCCGAGCGGTACTGCGCGCCGCAATTGTTCTCGCCGAGCGAAATCAGCACCGACTGGCGTTGCGCGGCGCGCTCGGCGGTGCCGCCATTGAGCTGCTCAAATTCGATTTGCATGCGCTCGAGCGTCGAACGCTGCTGGTCGATCTGCCGGTTGATCGAGGTGCATTGCGGCGGTGGTTGGCTGAAGATCGAGAAGAAGCCGGAGCTTTCGCAATTGCTGCGGCGGCCTTGTTCGACGATCCGGTCGACTTCGTTCTGCTGGCGGTTGAGAGCATCCTCGGCGCGCCTGATGCGGTCGGCGCGCGCCGGGTCGCCATTGCCGCGGTCGATTGAGGCCAACTGCGCCTCCAACCGCTGGCAGGTCGGGTTGGCCGACGGCGACTGCGCCCATGCGGCGCCGGCGGCCGTCAAGGCGATCAGGGTCGCGGCGGTGAATCGGATCGTCGGAAATCTCATGGCGGGCATTCTACGTCCAAAAGAGTGGTCTTGCGAGACTGTCAGTGCGCCCGAGCATGCTCCGACCGCAGGTTCCAGAGCACGCCGGCGATAATGATCAGGGCGCCGATCAGCACGAATATATCGAGGCTTTCGTTGTAAAACGCCCAGCCGACCACGGCGATCAGCGGGATACGCATGAAATCCAGCGGCACGACCAGGGTGGCATCGCCCGCGCGGAAGGCATTACTAAGGCAGTAATGCGACGTGAGCCCTGCGACGCCGACGCCGATTGCGGGCAGAATGTGGCTGATGTGCATATGGACGAATTTGCTCGGGTCGCTGCCGATCAGCGACAACGGGAACTGAATGACCGCCATCCAGAAAATGATAGCGAAGGTGGTTTCGGTCGATGTCAGCTTCTTGGTGGTAATCATGGTAATGGCGTAGCCGAAGGCCGCCAGCAGCACGAGCACCGCGCCCGGATTGAAGTCGGCGATGCCGGGCCGCAGGATGACCAGGACGCCGATCAGGCCGAAAACGACGACGCCGATCCGGCTCGGCGTCATTTTCTCGGCCAGTAGCCAAATCGCCAATAGCGCGGTCCAGGCCGGCATCGTGAATTCAAGCGCGAATACCATGGCAAGCGGCAGCATGGTGAGGCTGAGCGCCCAGGCGAATTGCGCCGCGTAATGCACGCAGTTGCGCAGCGCGTGCAGGCCAAGGCGGTGCGGCCGCGTCAGCAGCCGCAGTTCCGGGCGCAACGCCAAAAGCACGAGCAAGACCAAAAGCGCAACGCCGCTGCGAATGGCAAGAATCTCGAAGATGCTCATGCCGCCGCGCGACAATTCGCGGATCGACACCGCCATCACCGAAAATGACAGCAGGGCGCCGACCATCCAGAGGACGACGCGGGCAAGCTTGGATGTGGTCACGGGGGTTTTCGCTAATCGTTTAAAAGGTGGCGGGCGTGCCATGCCGGTCTAGCAGGCTGGCAACCTCGCGTCACTCGGCATCCGGCTGGTTCTCCGGCCGCGCATTATCGAAAGCCGGCAGTTTCAGACAGGCGGCATCGACGGCGACAATTTTCGGAAATCTGTCGAGCGGAACCTTCAGCCGGCGGGCATTGTAGACCTGCGGGACCAGGCAGATATCGGCAAGGGTAACATGCGCGCCGCAGGCATAGGGTCCAGGCGTCATCATGGCTTCGAGCGCGGTGAAGCCTTCGATCACCCAGTGATGATACCAGGCGTCTATTTCCGGCTGCTCGTGCTTGAGCGTGCGTTTGAGATATTGCAGCGCAATGAGATTGTTGAGCGGATGAATATCGCAGGCGATTAGCTGCGCGATGGCGCGCACTTTGGCACGCTCCAGCGCATCGGCCGGCAGCAGCGGGCGTTCGGGATTGATCTCGTCGAGATATTCGATGATGGCGAGCGATTGTGTGAGGACTTCGCCGCTCGACAGCTTTAGCGCCGGAACCCGCATCTGCGGATTGACCGCCTTGAATTCCGGCGCGCGCTGATGGCCGCCGTCCTTGGTCAGATGGATGGAGATCATCTCATAGGGCAGGCCCTTGAGATTGAGCGCGATCCGCACGCGGTAGGCGGCGGACGAACGGAAATAGGAATAGAGCTTCACAAGATTACCCCGGGCTAGATCAACAAATCACGATCAAGCTATCCGGGTTTGCCGCCTTTGGCGATATCGCTGGCGATCTGCGCGGCGTGCTCGATCAGTTTGTTGAGCGCGCGGCCCAACGCGGCGCGGTCGGCCGGCTCGACGGTTTCCATCAGTTGCCGGGCGAATTCGAGCGCGCTCGGCGCCAGGTCGCTGTAGATATCGCGGCCGGCAGGGGTCAGCGACAGGAAGGCCTCGCGCAAATCGTCGCGATTGGCGCGCCGCACCACGAGCTTGCGCCGTTCCAGCATGGCGACCGCGCGCGACACCTTGGTCTTGTGCATGTGGCTGTGGATGCCGATCGCCTTGGCGGTCATCATGCCGAACTGGCCCAGTGTCACCAGGACGCGCCATTCCGGCACGCCGATGCTGTAGTGCTCGGCGTAAATTCGCGACAGCGCGGTCGATACGATGTTGGCGCAGACATTGAGCCGGTAGGGCAGGAACTCTTCCAGCTTGAGCGCCGCATCGGCAGTGCCCGGTTGGGCGGGCATTGCTGGAGCGGTTGTGTCGGTCATCGCTGGGCTGCCGCGTTCTCCCGCGTGGGCAGGCCAAGCTTGGCGGCTGCCGTCGCGCGTATATGTAACTTTGGACGAAACTGCGTTCAGGTGCAACTATAGTTTGGAAGCCTTCTAAGCTTTGGTTCAGCCGAGCCATTTGGCGAAAATGACGCAGGAATCGATAGCCAAGGGGGACGGGTCGGTCCCAGAGCATTGACCATGGTTTCAATGGCAACTAATTTGTCCGATAAAGTCTAAGCAAGGGGAGGCGAGCGCCATGGCGTCCGAATACATGTCGGGCTTCGGAAACAGTTTTGAGACCGAAGCGCTGCCCGGGGCTTTGCCGGTCGGCCGTAACTCGCCGCAGAAATGCGACTACGGCCTCTATGCCGAGCAACTGTCCGGCTCGGCCTTCACCGCGCCGCAGGCGTCGAACGAACGCTCCTGGCTCTATCGCATCCGGCCGACGGTGCGGCACTTCGGCCGCTTCGAGCGCGTCGACCAGGGCCACATCCGCACCGCGCCGGTGCGCGAAGACGGCAAGGTGCCGATCGGGCCGATGCGCTGGGCGCCGGTGCCGATGCCGCAAGACAAGGTAACGTTCGTCACCGGCCTGCGCACCATCACGACCGCCGGCGACGCTGAATCGCATGCCGGTATGGCGAGTCATTTGCTTTTCATCACTGCCTCGATGACGCGCGAGCACATCTGCAATTCCGACGGCGAATTCCTGATCGTCGCGCAGCAGGGAAAAATCCGCTTCCGCACCGAATTCGGCGTCATCGATATCGAGCCGGGCGAGATTTGCATCATCCCGCGCGGCGTCATCTTCCGCGTTGAGCTGATCGACGGGCCGGCGCGCGCCTATGTCTGCGAAAACTATGGCGGCGGCTTCACGCTGCCGGACCGCGGGCCGATCGGCGCCAATTGTCTAGCCAATCCGCGCGATTTCCTGACGCCGGTCGCGGCTTATGAAGATGTCGAAGGACCTCACACTCTGTTCGTGAAGTGGGGCGGCGAATTGCACAAGGCGCAAGTGTCGCAATCGCCGCTCGACGTCGTCGCCTGGCACGGCAACTACTATCCGTACAAATACGACCTGCGGCGCTATTCGCCGGTCGGTGCGATTTCGTTCGACCATCCCGATCCGTCGATCTTCACCGTGCTGACCTCGCCGTCGGAAACGCCCGGCACCGCCAATATCGACTTCGTTATTTTTCCGGAGCGCTGGATGGTGGCCGAGAACACGTTCCGGCCGCCGTGGTATCACCGCAACATCATGTCGGAGTTCATGGGCCTGGTGTACGGCGTTTACGACGCCAAGCCGGAGGGCTTCGTGCCCGGCGGCTTCAGCCTGCACAACCAGATGCTGCCGCACGGACCGGATACAGACGCTTTCGAACACGCCAGCAATGTCGAGTTGAAGCCGGTCAAGCTGACCAACACGCTCGCCTTCATGTTCGAAACGCGCTATCGCCAGCGCGTCACCCAGTATGCGGGCTCGCTCGATACCTTGCAGGACAATTACGCGGACTGCTGGAGCGGGCTGAACAAGCATTTCGATCCGAACCGGCGCGAGCCGAAGCCGCGATAGCAATCAAGGACGCCCGATGAAACTGGCCTCGCTCAAGAGCGGCCGCGACGGTCGTCTGGTCGTCGTGTCCAAGGACCTGACGCGCTGCATCGGCGTTTCCGGCGTCGCGCCGACCTTGCAGGCGGCGCTCGACAATTGGGAGGTGCTGGCGCCGGCGCTCGCCGCCATTGCCGCCGGCCTGGAGCGGGGCGAGGGCGACGCGCAAGCCTTCGATCCGCGAGAGTGCGCCGCGCCTCTGCCGCGCGCTTTTGCCTGGCTCGACGGTTCGGCCTACGTCAATCACGTCGCGCTGGTGCGCAAAGCCCGCGGCGTCGACATGCCGGCCTCGTTCTGGACCGATCCGCTGATGTATCAGGGCGGTTCCGACATCATGCTGGGGCCGTGCGATTCCATTCCGATGGCCGACGAGGCCTGGGGTATCGATCTGGAAGCCGAGGTGGTCGTCATCCTCGGCGACGTGCCGATGGGCGCCAGCCGTGAAGAGGCGGCCAAGGCGATCCGGCTGATCATGCTGGTCAATGACGTGACCCTGCGCAATTTGACCGGGCCGGAACTCGCCAAGGGCTTCGGCTTCGTCCAGTCGAAGGCCGCCTCGGCCTTTACCCCGGTCGCGGTGACGCCGGACGAACTGGGCACGGCCTTCGACGGCGCCAAAGTCAGCCTGCCGCTTTTGTCCTTCGTCAACGGCCAGCCGTTCGGCCGGCCGAATACCGGCGACGACATGACCTTCGATTTCCCCACCTTGATCGCGCATGCCGCCAGGACTCGCGCGCTTTCCGCCGGCACTATTCTCGGCGCCGGCACGGTGTCGAACCGCGACGCCGGCGGCGGCGCCGGAAAGCCGATCGCCGAAGGCGGGCTAGGCTATTCCTGCATCGCTGAGTTGCGCACCGTCGAGACGCTGCATCAGGGCAAACCGGTGACACCTTTCCTCAGGTTCGGCGACCGCGTCCGCATCGAGATGCGCGATGCGCAAGGCCACTCCATTTTCGGCGCCATCGATCAGGATGTGGTAAGCTACCGGCGAAGCTGAAGAGGATCTGGTAATGCCGCTGAAGGGTTTTGCTTCCACCGCCGATCTGGGCGAGAAGAAAGTCTCGTTCGACGCATTGGGGCCGGGGCTTTACGCCTACACCGCCGAAGGCGACCCCAACTCCGGTGTTATCGTCGGCGACGACAGCGCCATGGTGATCGACGCGCAGGCGACGCCGGCCATGGCCGAGGAACTGATCGCGCGCGTCGCCAAGGTCACCGACAAGCCGATAAAATACGTGCTGCTGACGCATTACCACGCGGTGCGCGTTCTCGGCGCCTCGGCCTTCAAGGGCGCCGAAATCCTCGCCTCCGATACCGCGCGCGCCATGATCGTGGAACGCGGGCAACAGGACATGGAGTCCGAGATCGGCCGTTTTCCGCGCCTGTTCCGCGCGGTTGAGACCATTCCGGGCCTGACATGGCCGACGGTCACGTTTCCGGACCAGATCTCAATCTGGCTTGGCCGCCGCGAAGTTCGCATCACGCATATCGGCCGCGGCCACACCGCAGGCGACGTAATCGCCGCGGTGCCGGATGCCGGCGTCGTCTTCTCGGGCGACCTCGTCGAGTACAAATCCGCCTGTTACTGCGGCGACGCCCATTTCACCGACTGGCCGGCGACTTTGGCGCGGCTCGCCGAGTTGAAGGCGAATGCGCTGGTGCCCGGCCGCGGCGCGGCGCTGACCACGCCGCAATTGGTTGCCGAGGGCATCGAGATGACCAGCGACTTCATCTCAACCTTGTATTCATCGGTCAGCGATAGCGTCGCCAAGGGCCGTTCGCTGAAAGACGCCTTTGATTTCGCGCGGCTGGCGATGGACCCTAAATTCAAGACCTTCGCCATCTACGAACACTGCCTGCCGTTCAACGTCGCCCGTGCCTATGACGAGGCGCGCGGCATCGAATGGCCGGTGATCTGGACCGCGCAGCGCGATCGCGAATTGTGGGCCGCGCTGCAGGGCTGATGCGGCGTTCCGGTGGGCTCTATTCCCTGTCGCCCGCATTATTTTTTTTGTTTTGCAGTGCGGCACGCGAGTTCCGCCATCTGGCGGAATGCCGCGACGTCGCGTTAGACTGCCGTGCAACCAAAAGATGCTTCCAGGGGAAACGACATGGCACAACGATCATCGCATTCCGCGCTTTCATGCACCGACACTTATGCCACGGCCTATAGCGACTTTCTGCTTCTCGCTGGCCGCATTCTGCTCGGCTGGATTTTTCTTGCCAGCGGTTGGGCCAAGCTTGGCAACATCGCCGGCACCACGGCCTATTTCAACAATCTCGGCATGTCGCCTCCGGACTTGATGGCGTGGTTTGCCGGTGGTGCGGAACTGGTTCTCGGCGCGGCGTTGATCCTCGGGCTGGCGACACGCTATACGGCGATTGCTACTTTCATCTGGGTGCTTGTCGCAACCGTGATCGCGCATCGTTACTGGACTTATCCCGCGGCTCAGCAGGGCGCGCAGTACAACAATTTCCTGAAGAACCTGTCGATTATGGGCGGCGCGCTCTATGTCTTCGTCCACGGCGCAGGCCGTTACGCGGTCGACGCCTATCTGGCGAAGCGCTGACCACCGCGTGACCTCAGACCGTTATCGTTTCGCATACCGCCGCGCGTCCGATCAGGACGCGCGTGCGGTTGCGCGGCGGCCGGTCGTTGTGGTGGGTGCCGGGCCGGTCGGGCTTGCCACCAGCATTGATCTTGCGCTGCGTGGCGTTGCGGTGGTGCTGATCGATGACGCCGATCGCATCGGCGAGGGCTCGCGCGGGATTTGCTGGTCCAAACGGACGTTGGAAATCTGCGACCGGCTTGGCGTCGGCGAAAGTCTGGTCGCGCAAGGCGTGACCTGGAAGATCGGCAAGCTTTTTCACGGCGACGATCTCGTTTTCTCGTTCGATCTGCTGCCGGAAGACGGCCACAAGATGCCGGCTTTCATCAATCTGCAACAGTATTATCTGGAGAAGGCGCTGGTCGAACGCGCCGACGCAATCGATGCCGTCGATCTGCGCTGGAAGAACCGGCTTGTCGGTCTTAGACAGCATAACGATCATGTGTTGCTGACGATTGATACGCCCGACGGCCCCTATAGCCTTGAGGCCGATTGGCTGATTGCCGCCGATGGCGCGCGCTCCAGCACGCGCGATCTTCTGGGATTGAATTTTTCCGGTGTCACCTTCGAGGACAAGTTTCTGATCGCCGACATCCGTATGGCCGCCGATCTGCCGACCGAGCGGCGGTTCTGGTTCGATCCGCCATTCCATGCCGGTCAATCGGCATTGATGCACCGTCAACCCGACAATGTCTGGCGCATCGATTTGCAACTCGGGCCGGATGCGGACGTCGCCGAGGAGCAGAAGCCGGAGCGGGTGACCGCGCGGCTCAAGCGCATGCTCGGCGAACGGCCGTTCGAACTGGAGTGGATTTCGGTCTATCGCTTCAATTGCCGGCGGCTCGATCGCTTCATCCATGGCCGCGTCATCTTTGTCGGCGATGCCGCGCATCAGGTGTCGCCGTTTGGCGCGCGTGGCGCCAATTCCGGCATTCAGGATGCCGAGAATCTGGCCTGGAAGCTCGCGCTTGTCCTCAAGGGCGAGGCCAGCGAAGGCTTGATCGGCAGCTACGAGACCGAGCGCATCCAGGCGGCGGACGAAAATATCACGCATTCGACCCGTTCAACCGATTTTATCGCGCCGCATTCCGCCGCCGAGCGCGCCTTGCGCAACGCGGTGCTGGCATTGGCGCCGAAGGCCGAGTTCGCGCGCCGCATGATCAATTCCGGCCGGCTGTCGGTGGCGACCGTCTATGAATCCTCATTGTCGACGGCCGATGAAAGCCCGTTCGGCGGCAGCGCGCGTCTCGGCGCGCCCTTGCCGGATTGTCCGATCCGCAATGCCGATGGCAGCGCCGGCTATTTGCTCGAAAATCTGGGCGACGGCTTCACAATGCTGACGTTCAAGAATGGCGCGCCGCCGCCAATCGCGCCGGAAGGTGTCGCTCGTCTTTCTGTCGGCGTCGACATTGACGATCCTGACGGCGCGGTAGCGCGCCGGCTCGACGCGACACCGGGAGCGGTTTGCCTGTTGCGCCCCGATCACCATTTGTGCGCGCGCTGGCGCAGCTACGATCGCGGTAAGATCGGGGCCGCGCGCGACCGCGCCAACGGGCGCAACTTGGGAATAGCGTAATGGCCAAACTCATCACCGCATCGCAATTCGCCGACCCCGATGCCGCCTATGTGGCACTGGTGGAGGCGCGACGCGGTCTCGACGAACAGGCGGCGGCGGCGCTCGATGCCCGGTTGGCGCTTATTCTCGCCAACCATATCGGCGATATTGAGGTTCTCAAGGAAGCCATCGCGCTCGCCAAAAACCCATGATCCCGAAAAGCGGGACCGCCTTTCAGACAAAATCCTGCGCGAAAAATGCAGCAATCAGGCTGTTTTACCCTCGATCACCTGCCGCACCTTGCGCGCCAGCGCCTCTGTGGTGAACGGTTTGGTCAAGAGGTCGACATCGGTGTCGAGCCGGCCATGGTGGATGATGGCGTTGCGGGTATAGCCGGTGGCAAACAACACCGGCAGTTCGGGGCGCAGCTTTTTGACTTCGTTGGCAAGTTCGCGGCCGTTCATGCCGCCGGGCAGAACGACGTCGGTGAACAGCAGCGCGATTTGCGGCACCGCTTTCAATATCTCCAGCGCCCTGGCGGCGGTAGCGGTATGCTCGACACGGTAACCGATATCGGTCAGCGCATCGATAACGAAGCGGCTGACGTCCTCGTCGTCTTCGACTAGCAGAATACATTCGTTGTGCTCGCCGCTGCGCGGCATGCGCGGCGCTTCGACATTTTCCCACGCTGGTACGGACGAAGCGTCGGTAAGGCGCGGGAAGTACATCTTGATCGCGGTGCCCTGGCCAAGTTCGCTGTAGATCTGCACATGTCCGCCCGATTGTTTGACAAAACCATAGACCATGCTTAGCCCGAGGCCGGAGCCGGCGCCGGCCGCCTTGGTAGTAAAAAATGGCTCGAATGCCTTGTCGCGCACTTCCGCCGGCATGCCTTCGCCGGTGTCGCTGACTGCGACCAAAACGAACTGGCCCGGTTTCACCTCGGCGCCTGAACGCAGGACATAGGCTTCATCGAGATAGGCGTTCGACGTTTCGATCGTCAGTTGACCGCCTTTCGGCATGGAGTCGCGCGCGTTGACCGCCAGATTGAGGATGGCGTTTTCGAGCTGGTTGGGATCGATCGCCGTCTTCCACAGGCCGCTTGCCAGCACGGTCTCCACCGTCACAGTTTCGCCGATCGAACGGTGCAGCAATTCCGACATTTCACCGACCAGCCGGTTGATATCGACGGCCTTTACTTCCTGCGGATGCTGGCGCGAGAAAGTCAGCAGGCGTTGCACCAAGGTCGCGGCGCGCATCGACGCCTGACGGATAGCGCCGAGCGACTTGGCCACGCGCTCGTCCGTCGACGTATTGCGCCGGTTCGCCAATTCGACGTTGCCGATGATAGCGGTGAGCAGATTGTTGAAATCGTGGGCGATGCCGCCGGTAAGGCGTCCGACCGCTTCCATTTTCTGCGCCTGGCGCAAAGCCTGTTCGGTGGCTTCGCGGCGCGCCGATTCCTGGCGCAGTTGCGCATAGGCATAGGATTCACGGCGGGTGTGCCGCAACGTCATCATGGCAAGAGCAAGCATCGTCAATGTCGCCGGAATGCCGAAGACAAGATGCGCCGACATGTCGGAGAGCCAGTCGGTTTGAATGGTGGAAAGATTGATGCCGGCGTTCACATAAACCGCTTGATTCGGCAGTTTGCGATAGGCGACGATGCGCTTGGCGCCATCGAAGGACGACGTGCCGGTCGTGACGCCGCGTTGCGGGTTATTGACGATCGCCCGCATGAAAGGCGAGTCCGGCATCGACCGCGAGCCGGCGCTCGCCGCCGGGAATCGCGCCAAGGTCACGCCATCGGCGCGAGTCAGGCCGGCCACGGTGACGTCGGTTTCCGGAAATTCGGAATAGTAGCGCGTGAAATATTCCGGAGCGATCGACACCAGATAGACGCCGTTGAACTTGGCCGCCGCCATGCGTTTGCGGGTGATGGCGAAGAAATTGGTGTTGGCGGCGCGCGCATCGACCACGCCGCTTATAAAAGTGTCGTCACTCGTTCCGTTCTTGTGGGCGCTGAAATAATCGCGGTCGGCAAGCGCGAGATTGCGCGGCATCGGAAAGACGGTGCCAGACACCAGCGGACGTCCCGCGGCGTCGATCACCCACAGATCGCGCAATTGCGGCAGGTCGCGAATGAAGTTTTTGATACGGGCGCTATATTCCTGTTCCGCATCGACGATATTGGCGTCGCTTTCGTCGTTGAAGAGCTCTTCCATATAGCGTTCGCTGATTGCGAAGGTTTCGAACACCTTGACCGCGTGTTCCTGCATCGTGTCGACGGTGCGCTGCAGTCGGTCGGTGGCGTCGGCGATATGTTGGTTGTAGGAAATCCAGGCGGCGATCGCGAAAATGGCCAGCGGCAGGACCAGCGATGCCACGATCAGCAGACGTAGCGGCCGCTCGGCGCGGCTATCCGCGGCCGAGGCATTCTGCTTCGATCGGTCCGTTGTTTCGGGCATATGGTGGCGAGACCGACAATGTGTTGGCCTCATTGGTACCGGGCTGCGACGTCAAACTCAACCGCGCCGGTCCAGGATATGGAAAACGCCCGGCGGGACCGGGCGTTATGTCATCGATGGAACTTTTTTCGGTAGGCGCGGACGTCAGCGCGAACAGACGATGGCGACCAGGTCATCGCATTTGGGACCCTTGCAGCCGCCGGCTCCGCCTGTCGGGATGGCGCCGGTGATCTCGTCGCGGTCGACTTTGCTGAAGGAAGCGGCCTCGGCGAATTCGCGGGACTTGCAATAGGCGTTGGCGGCGGCCGCGCCGCATTTGGCGCCGGAGGCGAGGCAGCGGTCGATGCCGTAACTGTCGGCGTCATTGGTGATGATGAACACGCGCCGTTCCGCCTGCGCGGCCCCCGCGAGGCATAGGCAGAGGACGGTGCCGAGACTGACCAGGATTGTCCGCATGAGAATCGTCCATTTAAGTTGAGGATGCCTACCGGGCCATCGATAGCGACAATGCGAGTGAAATCGTTAAGAGTCGTTTAACCGATATGACGGCAGGCGCGCTCACACGGAAAAACCCAAAAATTGCCGATGGTTAGGCAGACCGCTGGAGGGATTGACGGCGGCGGGGCAAACCAGCAATGTGTTTATTATGACCGGCCAGACCCCCATCTGCGGCATTAGCCGCCAGATTATTAGCTAGCGCGCAAACGCTGGCTGAGGCCGTCTTTTCTCGAATCGAGATACAAGGTGACGGCTTTTGGGGACGCCCAGGCCGGCACGACCTTATGCTTTGGTGACCCCGAATGACTTCGTCCCTGCAATTGCGGCTCTATGACACGCTGAAGCGCGACAAGCGGGTGTTCATCCCGATCGAACCGGCGCGCGTGCGCATGTATGTCTGCGGCCCGACGGTCTATGACTTCGCGCATATTGGTAATGCGCGTCCCGTGATCGTCTTCGACGTCCTGTACCGCCTGTTGCGCCATATCTACGGCGATAGCCATGTAATTTACGTCCGCAACATCACCGACGTCGACGACAAGATCAACGCCCGGGCCGCGCGCGACTTTCCCGGCCTGCCGCTCAACGAGGCGATCCGCAAGGTTACCGAAAAAACCGAAGCGCAATTCCACGCCGACGTCGATGCGCTGGGCGCCTTGCGCCCGAATGTCGAACCGCGCGCCACCGACTTCGTGCTGCCGCGCGCCGACGGCAAGGCCGACATGGTCAGCCTGATCAAGCAACTGATCGCGCGCGGCCACGCTTATGAGGCCGGCGGCGAAGTTTTGTTCGACACCACCTCGATGCCGGACTACGGCGCTTTGTCCGGCCGCAATCTCGAGGATCAACTCGCCGGCGCGCGCATCGCGGTCGACGCGCACAAGAGACACCCGAATGATTTCGTCTTGTGGAAGCAGTCATCGGCCGACGAACCCGGCTGGGACAGCCCGTGGGGCCGGGGACGGCCCGGTTGGCACATCGAATGCTCGGCAATGAGCGCGGCCTATCTCGGCGATGTTTTCGACATTCACGGCGGCGGTCTCGATCTCATTTTTCCGCACCACGAAAACGAAATCGCGCAATCGCGCTGCGCGCACGGCACGCCGGTGATGGCGAGTTTCTGGATGCACAACGGCTTTCTTCAGGTCGAAGGCGAGAAGATGTCGAAGAGCCTCGGCAACTTCCTCACCATCCGCGAACTGCTCGACAAATGGCCTGGCGAAGTGCTGCGCTTCAATATGTTGCGCACGCACTATCGCCAGCCGATCGACTGGACGGTGAAGGGGCTGGAGGAAAGCTGGAAGACCCTCGACGACTGGTACTGGGTCGTCGGCGACACAAAAGGCGACCGGATATCGAACGCGGTGCTCGCGGCGCTCGGCGACGATCTCAACACCCATCAGGTCATCACCGTGCTGCACGGTCTGCGCAACAAGGCGCAGAGCGGCGATGAAAATGCGCGCAACGAACTGGCCTGGTCTTTGCGCATGCTCGGCTTCCTGAACGAAAGCGCGGCGCAATGGGCGGCACGCAGGCAATCGAATGCCGATGTCGATGCCGGCAAGGTGCAGTCGCTGATCGACGCGCGCACCGCCGCGCGCGCGGCCAGGGACTTCAAGGAATCCGATCGCCTGCGCGATGAGCTTGCCGCCATGGGCGTCGTGCTCAAGGACTCCAAGGAAGGCACCACTTGGGAGTTGGCGCGATGACTCTCAGCCGTCATGGCCGGACTTGTTCCGGCCGTCCACGTCTTGCTTCGTGGATGAATCCGAAAGACGTGGATGCCCGCGACAAGCGCGGGCATGACGGAGAATTATAATGGCGACCGCGCATCCCAAGTTGGCGCTGCGGCCATTCCTGCCGGTTGATACGCCGGTGCTGGCGGAAATCTTCCGCGAGAGCGTCACCGAATTGACGGCGGACGATTACAGCGAGTCGCAGCAGCAGGCCTGGCTGGCCGCGCTAGACGATCTGGAATCTTTCGCCAAAAGGCTCGGCAGCCAGTTGACACTGATCGCCACATTGCAGGGCTCACCCGTCGGCTTTGCCTCGCTGGCCACCGGGGCTAAGATCGATCTTCTTTACGTACATCCGGTCGCGGCCGGGCAGGGCGTCGGCAATATGCTCGCCGACGCGTTGGAGAAAATTTCGACGGGACGCGGCGCCGCCAAGCTCATTGTCGATGCCAGCGACACGGCGCGCGGCTTTTTCGAGAAGCGCGGTTACGTCGCGCAACAGCGCAATTCGATTTCCGTCGGCGACGAATGGCTCGCCAACACCACGATGCATAAGCAACTTGCGGCCAAACCGGAGGCGTCATGACCAAACCACACGAAACACCATTCCCGCGTCATTGGCGATATTACATCGTGTTGAAATACGCGGTGATGGCCGCCGCTGCGTTGCTGGCGCTTTACGTCGTCATGAGTCTGGCTTGAAGGTTTAAAATGGCCCGCGAACGCCTGTACCTGTTCGACACCACTTCTTGCTTCTCCCTCCCCCCTTGCGGGGGAGGGTTGGGGAGGGGGGTGTGCTTCAGATTCAAAGCTCGCGGATTTACCCCCCTCTCGACCGCCTGCGCTGACGCTTCGGCGGTCGACCTCCCCCGCAAGGGGGGAGGTAAAGAAAGCGAAGCGGCGTGATGAAAGAACGGCTTTACTTATTCGACACCACGCTGCGCGACGGTGCGCAGACCAATGGCGTCGATTTCACGCTCGCCGACAAGAAGGCGATCGCCGGCATGCTTGACGAACTCGGCATCGATTATGTCGAAGGCGGCTATCCGGGCGCCAATCCGACCGACACGGAATTCTTCGCCGCCGATCACGGCCTCAAGACCAAATTCACCGCCTTCGGCATGACGCGGCGGCCGGGCCGCTCGGTGTCGAACGATCCCGGCGTCGCAGCCTTGTTAGACGCGAAGGCCGACGCAATCTGCTTCGTCGCCAAGAGCTGGGACTATCATGTCCGCGTCGCGCTGGAGACAACCGAAGACGAAAACATCGCCTCGATCCGCGACAGCGTACGCGCGGCAAAGGCCAAGGGCCGCGAAGTGCTGCTGGACTGCGAGCATTTCTTCGACGGCTACAAGGCCAATCCGACCTTTGCGCTCGCCTGCGCCAAAGCCGCCTATGACGAGGGCGCGCGCTGGGTCGTGTTGTGCGACACCAATGGCGGCACGCTGCCGCATGAGGTGGAGAGCATTGTCGGCGCGGTGGTGAAAGTCATCCCCGGCGATCATGTCGGCATTCATGCGCATAACGATACCGAGCAGGCGGTCGCTAATTCTTTCGCCGCCGTGCGCGCCGGCGCGCGCCAGATCCAGGGTACGCTCAATGGGCTCGGCGAACGATGCGGCAATGCCAATCTGGTGTCGATCATTCCGACTCTGAAGCTCAAACCGGAATATGCCGACGCCTTCGATATCGGTGTCAGCGATGCGCAGCTCAAGAAATTGTCGCTGGTGTCGCACGCGCTCGATGAGCGGCTCAACCGCCCGTCCAATCGCTATTCACCCTATGTAGGCGAAAATGCCTTCGGCACCAAGGCCGGCATCCATGCGTCCGCGATTGCCAAAGAGCCGGCGACCTACGAACACGTCGCGCCGGAGTCGGTCGGCAACAAGCGCAAGGTGCTGGTCTCCGAACAGGCCGGCAAGTCGAATGTGTTGGCCGAACTGGAGCGCATCGGCATCAAGGCCGACAAGAACGATCCGCGCATCGGCCGGCTGCTGGAGATCGTCAAGGAGCGCGAGACCCTCGGCTATGCCTATGAGGCCGCCGACGCTTCGTTCGATCTCCTGGCGCGGCGCACGCTCGGCACCGTGCCGGCCTATTTCGACGTCACCCAGTTCGACGTCAGTGTCGAGCAGCGCATCAATGCCAAAGGCGAGCGCGTCACGGTCACCATGGCCGTGGTCAAGGTCAAGGTCGGCGACGACAACATGATCTCGGCCGCCGAAGGCAACGGCCCGGTCAATGCGCTGGATCAGGCGCTGCGCAAGGACCTCGGCAAGTACCAGAAATATATCGAAGGCCTGTCCCTGACCGATTACCGCGTCCGTATCCTTAACGGCGGAACCGAGGCGGTGACGCGCGTTCTGATCGAGAGCGAGGACGAGCACGGCGACCACTGGACCACGATCGGCGTGTCGGCGAACATCATCGATGCGTCGTTTCAGGCCTTGATGGACTCGATCATCTATAAATTGATCAAGTCCGGCGCGCCGGCGTGACTGTCGTCCCGGGTGAGCGAAGCGAAGCCCGGGACCTATACTCCGCGGCTTCTCGATAGGCTGCGGCGTATGGGTCCCCGCCTTCGCGGGGACGACAGGAAGGGTGCCCATGATCGATCACGTCTCCGTCGCCGTGCGCGATCTTGATGCGGCGGCGCGTTTCTATGAGATCGTGCTGGGCGCGCTCGGCCTGACAAAACTGGAAAGCCGGCCGACGACCGTCGGCTTCGGCAAGGCCTATTCTGAGTTCTGGATCAATCTGCGTGCCGACATGACGGCGCTCGCAGCTACAAGCGGTGCGCATGTCTGTTTTCGCGCGCGCACGCAGGAACAGGTGGACGCCTTTCATGCCGCCGCGCTCGCTGCGGGGGGCGCAAGCGACGGAGCGCCGGGCTTGCGGCCGCATGACGGCGAGGGCGGCTACTACGCCGCCTTCATCCGCGATCCGGACGGTAATCGCATCGAGGCGGTAACATTTGTGGCGAGCAGATAGGCGTCGTGTCATTCCTGGTGCGCTCGCGCCCCGGAACGACAAGCCGGCTAAAGCCGGTCGGCGACCGCCGGCGGCATTTGCTTTTCGGCTGGCGACACCGCGGCCGCCGCTTTCTGCAACATCGGCAGGATATCCTCGACGCGGTCGGCGACCAGCATGTCGAATTCCAGTCCCGGCCGGATGAATTCCAGCGCCTTCATGTGATCGAGCAGCGCGCAGAGCGGTTGCCAGAAGCCTTTGATGTTGGCGATCAGGATCGGCTTCTTGTGCCGGCCGAGCTGCGCCCAGGTGAGCTGCTCGACCAGTTCTTCGAGCGTGCCGACACCGCCGGGCATGGCGACGAAGGCGTCCGCCATTTCGAACATCTTGCGCTTTCGCTCGTGCATGTCGGCGGTGACGATGAGGCCTTCGCCGTTAAAGCCCGCGCGCTCCTTGTTCAGCAGGAACTGTGGGATAATACCAGTGATCGATCCGCCGTTGTTCCGGACCGCGTCCGCGACCGCACCCATCATGCCCGCGTCGCCGCCGCCATAGACCAGGCCAATACCGGCCTTGGCCATGGCGATTCCGAGCGCAGTTGCAGCCTCGACGAAGGCCGGGTCGGTACCGCCGCCGGAGCCGCAATAGACACAGATTTTCGCGATTTTTTGGATTGTTTCGGGACGATTCATGGACCCGATGTGCAATGCGATAGCGCGATCGTCAAGATGGCGGCCGAAATCCCTATTTTCCCTTGTCGAATTGGCGGCTTAAGGGTGAATAGACGTGAGAATCCTCCTATATGAGGGGCCAAGATGTTCCCGGGACCTGAATGACCGACCACCACCATCACGAAGCACCCGCCGCGGTTTCCGCCGACAGCGGCTCGCTTTTGCGCACCGTCCTGCATCTGTGGCCCTATATCTGGCCGAGCGAACGGGCGGACCTGAAGGCACGCATCGTCGGCGCCATGGTGCTGCTGCTCGCCGCCAAGCTGACCACCATGGTGGTGCCGTTCACCTTCAAATGGGCGACCGATGCACTGGCCGGCGCCGGCAGTGCGCCGGTCGCAGGCTCAGACTGGCTGCTGTGGGTCGTCGCGGCGCCGGTAGCGCTCACCATCGCCTATGGCGGTACGCGCATTCTGATGGCGGTGCTGACGCAAATTCGAGACGGCATGTTCGCCAAGGTGGCGATGCACGCGGTGCGGCGGTTGGCGTTTCGCACTTTCATTCACATGCACGAATTGTCGCTGCGCTTTCATCTCGAGCGCAAGACCGGCGGGCTGACGCGTGTTCTCGAACGCGGCCGCAACGCCATCGAAACCATCGTGCGCATGGTCATCCTGCAACTGGCGCCGACCATCATCGAACTGTCGATGATCGTCGTCGTGCTGATGTGGCAGTTCGACTGGCGCTATGTCGCGGTCATTCTGGTCACGGTCGCGCTTTATCTCGTCTATACCTATTACGCGACCGAGTGGCGCATCGGCATTCGCCGCAAGATGAACGACAGCGACACCGACGCCAACGTCAAGGCGATCGACTCGCTGCTCAACTACGAGACGGTGAAATATTTCAGCGCCGAGGAGCGCGAGGCCGAACGCTACGACCGCGCCATGGCGCGTTACGAGAAGGCCTCGACCAGTGCCTACACCTCGCTCGCCGTGCTCAACGCCGGGCAGGCGGTGATTTTCACCTGCGGTCTGGCGGCGGCGATGGTGCTGTGCGCCTTCGAGATCCGCGACGGCAGCAAGACGGTCGGCGACTTCGTGCTGATCAACGCGATGATGATCCAGTTGTACCAGCCGCTCAATTTCATGGGCATGGTCTATCGCGAGATCAAGCAGGCGATCATCGACATCGAGTTGATGTTCTCGATTTTAAACCGCGATCCGGAAATCAAGGACGAACCGAACGCGCCGGCGCTGAAGGTCTCTGGCGGCGTCATTCGCTTCGAGAACGTGCAGTTCGCCTATGAACCGGCGCGACGCATTCTCAAAGGCATCAGCTTCGAGGTGCCGGCCGGCAAGACGGTCGCCGTGGTCGGTCCCTCGGGGGCCGGCAAATCGACGATCTCGCGGCTGCTGTTCCGGTTTTACGATCTGTTCGGCGGCCGCATCACCATCGATGGTCAGGATATCGCCAAGGTTTCGCAAAAATCGCTGCGTCAGGTCATCGGCATGGTGCCGCAGGACACCGTGCTGTTCAACGACACCATCCGCTACAACATCCGCTACGGCCGCTGGGAGGCGAGCGACGCAGAGGTGGAAGAGGCGGCGCGTCTGGCGCAGATCGACGGTTTCATCCGGCTGGCGCCGAAGGGTTACGACGCCGAGGTCGGCGAGCGCGGGTTGAAACTGTCCGGCGGCGAGAAACAGCGCGTCGCCATCGCGCGCACGATATTGAAGGCGCCGCCGATCCTGGTGCTGGACGAAGCAACCTCGGCGCTCGACAGCCATACCGAGCGCGAAATTCAGGATGCGCTGGAGCGCGTGTCGAAAGGCCGCACCACTCTGGTGATCGCGCATCGGCTGTCGACCATTGTCGGGGCCGACGAGATCATCGTCCTCGACCAGGGCGAGATCGTCGAGCGCGGTCGGCACGCGGTTCTGCTCGCCAATAACGGGCTATATGCCAGCATGTGGAACCGGCAACGCGAGGCCGAGGAGGCGCGAGAGAAACTCGCCCGCGTCGCCGAGGACGGGGCCATGCCCAATCGCAATCCGCCGCCAGTTGCGGATATGATTGCGCCGAGCGATTCGCCGGTCCTCGCCGCGCCCGCCGACGCGGCGGAATAGGAAGCTGAAAATGTCGATCTATGACTCGATCCGCAAGCAACTGGTGCCGATCACGCCGGAAGGCTATCCGTTCATCGGCGCCTTCGCCTTTGCCAGCCTGATCCTGTTCTGGATCTGGGCGCCCTTGGGCTGGATCGGCACGGTCCTGACCTTGTGGTGCGTATATTTCTTCCGCGATCCGCCGCGGGTGACGCCGGTGCGCGAAGGGCTGGTGGTGTCGCCGGCCGACGGCCGCGTCAGCATGATCACCACCATGGCGCCGCCGCATGAGCTTGGCATGGGCGTTGCGCCGATGCTGCGCATATCGGTGTTCATGAGCGTGTTCGACTGCCATGTGAACCGCAGCCCGGTGAATGGCCGGGTCGAGAAAATTCTCTACCAGCCCGGCAAGTTCTTCAACGCCGATCTCGACAAGGCCTCGCTCGACAACGAGCGCAACTCGCTGGTCATTTCGGCCGCCGGCACCCGCATCGCCGTGGTGCAGATCGCCGGGCTGATCGCGCGCCGCATCATCTGCTACGTGCGCGAAGCCCAGCCGCTCGGCGCCGGCGAGCGCTTCGGCATGATCCGCTTTGGCTCGCGGCTTGACGTCTATCTGCCCGAAGGCACCGTGCCGCTGGTCGCCGTCGGGCAGACCGCGCTGTCCGGCGAGACGGTGCTTGCCGATCTGCGCGCGCATGACGAAAGCCGGGCGTTCCGCGCCGGCTGATTTGTCGCGCCGCATTCGTTAACGGCGCCCGGGAACTTCGGCAGACCGGCATAGCGTTGAGGGCGGCGAATGGCTATATTGCGGTCATGGTCTTTCAACCCATCGATCCGACGCAGTCTCCCCCCCGCCGCCGTTTCAAGGCGATCCCGGTGCGCACCCTGCTGCCCAATCTCATCACATTGCTGGCGCTGTGTGCCGGCCTGACCGCGATCCGGCTGGCGATCGAGGGCAAGCTCGAACTGGCGCTCGGCGCCATTGTCTTCGCTGCTGTGCTCGATGGTATCGACGGGCGCGTCGCGCGGATGCTCAAGGGTACCTCGCGCTTCGGCGCCGAACTCGACAGCCTGGCCGATTTCGTCAATTTCGGCGTCGCGCCCGGACTGATCCTGTATTTCTGGGGCCTGCACGAACTGAAATCGGCCGGCTGGATAGCGGCCCTGGTATTTGCGATCTGCGCGGCGCTGCGGCTGGCGCGCTTCAACGTGATGATCGACGATCCCGATAAACCGGCTTGGTCGGGCAACTTTTTCACCGGCATCCCGGCGCCAGCCGGCGCGCTGACGGTGCTGTTGCCGATCTATCTTTACTTCCTCGGCGTCTCCAACGGTCTTGTCACGATCTGGCTGACGCTGTTCTACACTTTGGCCATCGGTCTGCTGATGGTGTCGCGTCTGCCGGTCTTGTCCGGCAAGCGCGTCGGCAAAAGGGTACCGCCGGAAATGGTGCTGCCGGTGTTCGTGGTGGTGGTGTTGGTTTTCGCGCTGCTGATCAGCTATCCGTGGGAAGTGCTGTCGGTGAGTGCGATCGTCTATCTCGCCAGCCTGCCGCTCAGCTGGCTGTCCTACCGCGATTATGTGCGCAAGGATGCGCTGGCGGCCGCCGCGTCGGGTTCGGAGCCATCGGCGTCCGTCAGCGCCACGGCGCCGGAAGCGGGCCTTTCACCGCCGGGCAATGACGCGGCGCCGGATCGCCCGACGCGCCTGAACTGACCGATTTCAAGCTTGCATAGAAAATATCGCCATCATGCCGCGCGCTACCAGCGTCATCGCCGCCCAGCATCGCCATGACAGGCCGGTGGCCGATACCGTGATTCTGGATTACGCCGCGCGCAGCGCCGGTGAGGGCGCGGTGACGAGCGTCAAGGGCCGCATAATCGAAATCGACTTGCATGGCGGCGTGCGCTTGCGCACCGACGATCTGCTGGTGCTTGACGACGGCGCCTTGGTCGAAGTGGTGGCGGCGCCGGAGCCGCTGATCGAGGCGCGGGCCGCCGATGTCGCGGCTTTGGCGCGGCTGGCCTGGCATCTTGGCGACCGCCATATTGCCGTTCAGCTGTTACCGAACCGCGTCCGGGCGCGGCGCGACGAAGCGGTCGAGACCTTGCTGGCGGCGCTTGGCGCCAAGGTCACGCTCATTGACGCACCTTTCGAACCGGAAGGCGGCGCCTATGCGCCGCCGATGCAACACCATGATGATCATGGCCATGGCCACGTTCATGATGCGCATTGCGGCCACGATCACAGCCATGACCACCATCACGGCCACAAGCACGACTAAACGCTACGCCTTGTTACGATAGCCTTGCGTGCCGAACGGATAGCCCGGCATGATATCGTAAGGATGCGCCCAGCCGGGCAGGGCCTGCATGCGCTTGAGCCAGGCGCCGATCGCCGGATGCTCCTTGGCGATATCGAAGCCGTACTCGTCCGCCGGGTAATACAGATAGGCCGTCATCGAAATGTCGGCGATGGTCGGTCTGTCGCTGACCAGGAAGTCGCGCCCGGTCAGGCGCTTGTTGACGATGGCTAGCGCATTGTCGATGCGTCCCTTGAGAAACGCGACCACGGCCGGGTCGCCGGCCGGCTTGGCGAAGTTCTTGAGGAAACGAAACGGCCCGAGAAAACCATTGACCTTCTGGTTGTCGAAAATGATCCAGCGCAAGGACTCGAGTTCCTGGTCCTCGCCTTGCGGCCGGAATTTTCCCGACTTGCGCGCCAGATAAGTGAGGATCACGCCCGATTGCGACAAACGCTTGTCGCCATCGACCAGCACCGGCACTTCGCCCATTTCATTGACGCCGTCGCGATAGTCCGGCGTGCGCTGGACGCCCGTACCGAAAAAATCGATCCACACCGGCTTCCACTTGGCGCCGATCAGGTTGAGCATCAGCGCGGCGCGATAGGCGTTGCCGGACTGGGCGAAGCAATAGAGCTGATAATCGGACATCGGATGCGCCTTTATGTCGCCGGTGATGAGAGGGCTAACGCGCGAGCGTCAGCACCGTGCCGGAACTGGATTTTCCTTCGAAGCGGTCGCCCGCATAACTGAGCTGGGCGAGTTCATTGTTGCTGTCGTCGCTGATGGTGAGCGCGCTTTGCCGCAGCGACCAGCGCCGGCTGGTGAAGAAACGTTCCGGGCAGCCGCCTTCGGGCGAGACAGTGCCTTCGCTCGCGCCTGGTCTGGCGGTGAAACTCAGGCCGCAAGCGGGCGCATTCGGCGCCGCCAGCATCCAGCGGCCGGGCATGGCCAGTTCGGCCGGAGGTGGCGCCGAATCCGGCAGCAACGACGCGCCGCCGGCGCAGCCGGCGAGCGCGGCTGCGATCAGCATTGGCACCGCTATTCGCCAGCCGCTCATGCCGGCTCCGCCGTTACTTCATCGTCGGGATCGAGAACTCGGCGCCTTCCTTGGTGCCGCTCGGCCAGCGCTGGGTGACGGTCTTGGTCTTTGTATAGAAGCGCACCGAATCCGGACCATGCTGGTTGAGATCGCCGAAGCCCGAGCGCTTCCAGCCGCCGAAGGTGTGATAGGCGAGCGGCACGGGGATCGGGAAATTGACGCCGACCATACCGACCTGCACGCGGTTGACGAAGTCGCGCGCGGTGTCGCCATCGCGGGTGTAGATGGCGACGCCGTTGCCGTAGTCATGTTCGTTCGGCAGGCGCAGCGCTTCCTCATAGTTCTTCGCCCGCACGACGGACAGAACCGGCCCGAAGATTTCTTCCTTGTAGATTTTCATGTCCGATGTGACGTTGTCGAACAGACAGCCGCCCATGAAGAAGCCGCTCTCGTAGCCTTGCATCTTGAAGCCGCGGCCATCGACCGCGAGCGTCGCGCCTTCCTTGACGCCGGTATCGACATAATCCCTGATCCGGTTGAGCGCTGCCTTGGTGACGACCGGGCCGTAATCGGCCTGTGCATCGGTCGACAGGCCGATCTTCAGGCTCTCGACGCGCGGGATAAGCTTTTCCATCAAGAGATCGGCGGTCTTCTTGCCGACCGGCACGGCGACCGAGATCGCCATGCAGCGTTCGCCGGCCGAGCCGTAGCCGGCGCCGATCAGCGCGTCGACCGCCTGGTCGATGTCGGCATCCGGCATGACGATCATGTGGTTCTTGGCGCCGCCGAAGCATTGCGCGCGTTTACCGTGCGCGGCCGCGGTCGAATAGATGTATTGCGCGATGTCGGATGAGCCGACGAAACCGACCGCCTGAATGCGGCGGTCGGTGAGCAGCGTGTCGACCGCTTCCTTGTCGCCATTGACGACGTTGAGAATGCCCGGCGGCAAACCGGCTTCGAGAAACAGTTCGGCGATCCGCATCGGCACGGACGGGTCGCGCTCGGACGGCTTGAGGACGAAGGCGTTGCCGCAGGCGATGGCCGGCGCGCACTTCCACAAGGGGATCATCGCCGGGAAATTGAAGGGCGTGATACCGGCGACGACGCCGAGCGGCTGGCGCACCGAATAAAGATCGATGCCGGGCCCGGCGCCTTCGGTGTATTCGCCCTTGAGCAGGTGGGGAATGCCGCAGGCAAATTCGACCACTTCGAGGCCGCGCTGAATATCGCCGCGCGCATCCGGTACGGTCTTACCGTGCTCGGACGACAGGAGTTTGGCGAGCTCGTCGTATTCCTTGTTCACGAGTTCGAGAAACTTGAACATCACGCGGGCGCGGCGTTGCGGATTAGTGGCGGCCCAGGCTGGCTGCGCGGCTTCGGCGTTGGCGATCGCGGCCTCGACCTCGGCTTTGCTGGCGAGCGCGACCTTGGCCTGCACGTCACCGGTATTGGGATCGAAGACGTCGCCGGTGCGCCCGGAGGCTCCCTTGACCGTCTTGCCGCCGATGAAATGGCCAATATCGCGCATGAGTCACTCTCCTCCGGTTAATTCTTCTTTAAGGCACCAGGTCCGCCAGCCGGCGACTTGATACCCTTTCGCAAGGGTTTTTACAGCATCTGTCGGCCGGATCACAGGTTTGTCGGCGCCGGACGAGCAGATTCATTTCAGCAGCCGGTAGCCTTTACGGCCTCTTAACAGCGTCGGTCTAGGGTCTCGATACGGAGCCGGTTTTCACGGCTCCGGTGTCGGTTTGCGTCGGTGGGGTAGCGTTATGGATTTAGCGACAAGTCTGGGTCTGGCCGCCGGCGTCGGCGTGATCACCATCGTCATTCTGATGGGCGGTGATCTCCACATGTTCTGGAACGATCACGCGGCCATCCTGATTTTCGGCGGCGCGCTGTCCGCCACCATGATCCGCTTCCCATTCTCGGCGATCATGCACGGCATGCCGCTCGGCATGAAATACGCATTCTCGCAGCGGCGCACGACCCAGCGCGAACTGGTCGACGAAATCGCCGGCATCGCCGAAGTCGCCCGCAAGTCGGGCCCGGTCGGGCTGGAAAAAGTCGAGATCGACGATCCGTTCCTGGCCAAAGGCATCCGCTTCGTCGCCGACGGCTACGACACCAATTTTATCCGCGACAATCTCGAGCGCGACCGCGACAACTTCCTCACCCATCTCGACGAAGGCGGAAAGATCTACAGGGCCATTGGCGACTGCGCGCCGGCCTTCGGCATGATCGGTACGCTGATCGGCATGGTGCAGATGTTCTCGAACATGTCGGATCCTTCCAAGCTCGGCCCGTTCATGGCCGGCGCGTTGCTGGCGACGTTTTACGGCGCGACCGTCGCCAACATGTTCTGTCTGCCGATCGCCGACAAGCTGCATGTCAAGTTGATCGAAGAGGAAATCAATCGCTCGCTGATCATCGACGGCATTTTGATGATCCGTGAAGCCAAAAGTCCGACGCTGGTGCGCGAAATGCTGTTGGCCTATCTCCCGGAAAAGCACCGCCACGCGCTTGAGGACGGCGAGGCCGAACCGGCCGCGGCCTAACGGACAACCGCTATGGCTAAAAAGAAGCGCGGCGGACATGAAGGCGGCCACGGCTGGTTCGTAACCTTCGCCGATCTTATGGCGCTCCTGGTGGCGTTCTTCGTGATGCTGGTCGCGTTTTCGACCCAGGACGCCGCCAAGCTCCAGGTCGTCGCCGGCTCGATGCGCGATGCCTTCGGCGTGCAGGACAAGGTGCGCTATTCCGGCGTCATCGAGGTCATGGGGCTGCCAACCCGGCCGAAACTCAAGAACGTCGCCAATATCGATCCGAAGGACGCTTCGGCGACGCCGGCGCCGGACGACAACGACCGCAACCGCAGTTATGGCGCGCGCTTCAAGGAAGACCGCAAATTCGCGTTGGCGTCCGCGTCGCTGCGTCAGGCCCTGCAAAACATGCCGGAGATTTCCGAGGCGTCCAAGCACATAATGCTGGAGGAAACCAAGCAGGGCCTCAATATCGAGATCGTCGACCAGGACGGCCGCTCGATGTTCGCCGAGGGCGCCAAGGAGCCTTACGAGCGCACGCGACAGATGATTCAGAAGCTGGGGCCGTCGCTCAAGGCGATGCCGTTCCGCATTTCCATTTCCGGTCACACCGCGACCAGCAAGGTTCCGCCCAGGCCCGGATATGGTCCGTGGGAATTGTCGGCCGACCGCGCCAATGCGGTGCGCCAGATTCTTGCCGCCGAGGGCGTACCGGCTGGCAATTTCTACATGGTTGCCGGCAAGGCCGACAACGAGCCGTTGTTTCCGGATAATCCGTCGATGTCGCCGAACCGGCGGGTGACCATTACCCTGATGCGGGAAGAACCGCCGATTCCGGTCGATTTGAGCCCCTGACCCACGATCTTAAGAGTTCCAGCGCGATTGATTTTCATCAACAGGCATTAGCCGAACGCCGGTATTCTCACGGCGGCCTCGATGCTATAAGCGCGGCCTTCCGGTCCTAGGGCCCTCGCAAGACTTCATGAGAGACAGTGTGAACGAAACGGCAGTATCGGCCGAGCCCACCAATGCGAGCCATGGCCAGGTTGCGCCGCCGAGCTTTGTCGCGCTTGCCGTCGGCAGCGTCGGCGTCGTCTATGGCGATATCGGCACCAGTCCGCTCTATGCGTTTCGCGAAGCGGTGCTGGCGGCCAGCAGCGACCGCGGCGTCACCAGCGACATCGTGCTCGGCGTCTTGTCGCTGATCGTCTGGGCGCTGATCGTCACCGTGACCCTGAAATATGTGCTCCTGCTGTTGCGGGCAGACAATAACGGCGAGGGCGGCACGCTTTCTCTGATGGCGCTGGTAACGCGCGCGTCCGGCCGCCGGACACCGCTGATCCTGCTGCTCGGCGTGATCGGCGCCGCCATGTTCCTCGGCGATTCGGTGATTACGCCGGCGATTTCGGTGCTGTCGGCGGTTGAAGGTCTCAAGCTCGCCAACCCGGCGTTCAGCGAATATGTTGCGCCGCTGGCGGTGATCATTCTGATCTGCCTGTTTGCCGCGCAAAGCCGCGGCACCGCCAAGGTCGCCGAGCTGTTCGGTCCGGTGATGATCGTCTGGTTTGTCGCGATCGCCGTTGCCGGCGGCCTGCATATCGCCGATGATCCGCATGTGCTGCTGGCGCTCAATCCGTATTACGGCGTTTCGTTTCTATTGACGCACGGGCAGATCGGCCTGATTACGTTGGGCGCGGTATTTCTGGTCGTCACCGGCGGCGAGGCGCTTTACGCCGATCTTGGCCATTTCGGCCGCAAGCCCATCCAGATTGCCTGGCTCGGATTGGTGCTGCCGGCCTTGCTGATCAATTATTTCGGCCAGGGCGCCAAGGTATTGGCCGATCCGGCGGCGATCGAAAGCCCGTTCTACCGTTTGGTGCCGGAGGGCTTCCTGATCCCGATGATCTTGTTGGCCACCGCGGCGACCGTCATCGCCAGCCAGGCCGTGATTACCGGTGCTTATTCGCTGGTGCATCAGGCGATTCAACTCGGGCTTCTGCCGCGCCTCGCGATCCTGCACACCTCGGCCTCGCATGTCGGACAGATTTACATCCCGCGCGTGACGATCGCGCTTCTCATCGGCGTGCTGCTGCTGGTTGGCCTGTTCAAGACCTCCGGCGCGCTGGCGTCGGCCTACGGCATCGCGGTGGCAACCACGATGGTGATGGATTCGCTGCTGGCGTTTTTCGTGGTCTGGCATTTGTGGAAATGGAAGCTTTGGCAGGCCTTGCTGCTGATCGTTCCGTTCGTCATTATCGACGCGACTTTCTTCTCCGCCAATATGTTGAAGCTGTTCGAGGGCGCGTGGGCGCCGCTGCTGTTCGGCGTCACCATGGTGATGATCATTCTGACCTGGCGGCGCGGATCGGGCATTCTCATCAGCAAGACGCGGCGCACGGAAGTTCCGATCGATACTCTGTTCCGCAGTCTGGAAAAGAAGCTGCCGCACGTCGTGCCGGGCACCGCGGTGTTTCTGACCAGCGATCCGGAATTCGCGCCCACGGCGATGCTGCACAATCTGAAGCACAACAAGGTTCTGCACGAGCACAATGTCATCTTGACCATCGTCACATCCGACACGCCGCGCGTGCCGGACGAAGACCGTGTGCAGTACACGCCATTGTCCGAGCATTTCGCGCGCGTGACGCTGAAGTTCGGTTACATGGATGAGCCAAACGTGCCCAAGGCTCTGGCGATCGCGCGCAAGCACGGCTGGCAGTTCGATATCATGTCGACGTCGTTCTTTCTGTCGCGCCGGACGCTGCGGCCGTCGTCGCAGTCCGGCATGCCGGGCTGGCAGGACCACCTGTTCATCGCGCTGGCGCGTTCGGCCTCGGACGCCACCGACTTCTTCCAGATTCCGACCGGGCGCGTTGTGGAGGTTGGTACGCAGGTGACCGTCTAGGCTTCGGCGGAAAAAGGCGCGTGCGCGGAGTGCGAAATCCGGCTAGAAATCGGGCGTGTTTTCGCGGTGGACCCGCGTCTTCTCTCACGTTCTGCCCGATGGAGTTCCGCCATGGCCGATGAAATGCCGCGCGCCGACGAAGTGACCAACCTGACGCCGGACGAGGTGGCGGCGGGCTTGCGGGCCGGGCGCATGCTGCTGGTGGATGTGCGCGAACTCAACGAGACGGCGGTGGAGGCCTATCCCGAGGCGGTGATCGTGCCGCTGTCGGCGTTCGACCCGGCCGCCATTCCCGACCCGCGGGGCAAGCAGGTGGTGTTCGCCTGCCGTTCCGGCCGGCGCTCGATTACCGCCTCGGTCGCGGCCCAGGACGCCGGTTATCCCTACAGCGCCCATATGGCCGGCGGCATCATCGCGTGGAAGGCCGCCGGCCTGCCGACCAAAAGCTGAGCCTTACGCCCCGGCCTGACGCTGCGCTTCATGACGGCGTGTCATGTCCTCGGGCCGCCAGCGCCGGTGCTGCCAGAGCCACTGCTCGGGATGTTCGCGGATCCAGCCCTCGATCACATTGATGATGATCTGGGTGGTGGCGGCGACGTCGATCTTGCCCCGCGCATCGCGTGCCGGCTGGATTTCCTCGGTCAATTCGACACGGAAGCGGTGACCCGGCAGGCGCACGATGCGGGTGCCATGGATCGGGCAATCGAAATGCTGGGCGAGGCGCGCCAATAGTGGATTGGCCATGGTGCGCTGGCCGAAGAAGGTCACCTCGACGCCCCGCACGAAATACTGATCGACAAGCATGCCAACGTGCAGGCCTCGCTTGAGCGCGTCGGCGATTTTCATCGGCGCATCGAGCCCGGTGGCGATCAGTGTTCCCATGCTGGCGCTACGGGTCTGGCGCAGCCAGCGTTCGACGGCGGCGATGTTGGGGCGGCGGTACAAAACCGCGCTGTCGAGCTTATGTGTCGCGGCGCAGATCGCCGGCAATTCCCAGTTCGCCAGATGCGCGGCGAAAATCAGCGCTGGCTTGCCGTCATTGGAGAGACGATCGAACCGTTCGGTATCGGCTTGGCGAAACTCGACGCGGCTCGGCTTCTCCGGATGCGCCGGGTCGTAGTCCCATAGCCGGTCGAGCTGGGCGAATTCGGCGCCGACGCGGCCGAGATTGTCCCAGGCGCCGCGCAGGATCGTGTCGATCTCAGTCGCGGATTTCTCCGGGAAAGCCATGATCAGGCTGTCGCGCGCGATACGGTTTTCCTTGAACAGCGGTCCGAGGCTGCGGGCCAAAAAGCCGCCGAGATTCGCCATTGCTTCGAGATCGACGCGCCGGATAAGCCCGAGCAGGCCGACCGCGAGGTTGCCGGCAACGGCGCCGCCGACGTTCTTCAAGGTGTGACGCAAGTGGCGTTTGATCCGGGTCAGCATCAGAAATTGACAATCACTTTGCCGAATACCTGGCGGCCTTCCAGCCGCTCAAGGCCGCGTTCGAAATCGCCCAGCGAAAATTCGCTGTCGATGATCGGCGCCATGCCGGCGGCCATCTTGGAAAGACAATCGCGGATGTTGCGCATGTTGCAGCCGAAGGACGCAAGAATTTTATACTGCTGCTGGAACAACTGCATGAGATTGATGGTGACGGTCGGTCCCGCCGTCGAGCCGCAGGTCACCAGCCGTCCGCCGCGCTTGAGACAGAACAGCGACGCATTGAAGCCTTCGCCGCCGACATGCTCAAATACGACGTCGACGCCTTTCTTTTTCGTGATCTTGCGCACCACGCCTTCAAAGCGTTCGGTCTTGTAGTTGATAACGTGATCGGCGCCGAGCGCCTTAGCCTTCTCGGCTTTTGTATCGTCGCCGACTGTGGTGATGATGGTGCAGCCGAGCGCTTTCGCCATTTTAATGGCGACCGACCCGATACCTGACCCTCCGGCATGAATCAGGACGGTCTCACCGGGCCTCAACCTGGCATTGTCGAACAGCATATGCTCGGTGGTGCCGAAGGCGATCGGCGCGCAGGCGGCGTCGCGCAGCGACACGCCGGCCGGGACCGGAATCACGAGACGGGCCGGCAGATTGATGAGATCGCGGGCAAAGCCGTCGAGGTGAAAGCCCATGATGCCGGCGACGTTTTCGCACAGATTGTCGCGGCCCTCGCGGCACGCTTCGCATTGTCCGCAGGTCATCGCGCCATACATGACCACCTTGTCGCCGGGCTTGAAATTACTGACGCCTTCGCCAGTCGCGGCGATTTCGGCCGAGGCCTCGGCGCCGACGACCAGCGGCAGCTTGCGCTTGGCGAAGGCCATGCCGCGAAAGCCCCAGACGTCGAGATGATTAAGCGCGACCGCCTTGATGCGGACCTGTACTTCGCCCGCGGCCGGCGGCGCGGGGTCCGGCACCTCGACGAGTTCGAGCTTGCGGTCGCCGATGAGTTGGAGTGCGCGCATGGTTCTCTTTGGCCGTAAGGGCAGTATTGACGTTTAGGCCGGCTCCAGCCCCATCACCAGCGACACGTTCTGTCCGCCAAATCCGAACGAGTTGGAAATGGCGTGGGTGACGCGGGCGTCGCGGGCCTTGTTGGGGACGACGTCCATCATGATGGCCGGGTCGGGGATGTCGTGATTGATGGTGGGCGGAATGCGCTGGTTGTTCAGCGTCAGCAGCGAGAACACGGCTTCGACCGCGCCGGCCGCTGACAGGGTATGACCGATCATCGATTTGTTCGACGAGATAGGGACGGTCTTGGCGCGCTCGCCCAGGACAGTGGAAACGCCGAGATATTCCATCTTGTCGTTTTCCGGCGTCGAGGTGCCGTGCGCGTTGACGTAGTCGATGTCGTCCGGGGTCAGGCCAGCATCCTTGATGGCTGAGGCGATGCAGCCGATGATCGGCTTGCCGTCGGGGCTCGAGCGGGTGCGATGAAAGGCGTCGGTCATTTCACCGCAGCCTTCGAGGACGCCGATGATCCTGGCGCCGCGGGCGATGGCCGAGTCATAACTTTCCAGCACCAGCGCGCCGGCGCCTTCGGCCATGACGAAGCCATCGCGGTTCTTCGAGAAAGGCCGCGACGCGGCATGCGGAATGTCGTTGTTGGTCGACAGTGCCGACAACAGCGAGAAGCGGACCAGGGCTTCCGGGTTGACCGAGCCGTCAGTGCCGATGCAGAGCGCCGCGTCGGTCTCGCCGCGGCGGATGGCCTCGACGCCGAGATGGATCGCGGTGGCGCCGGAAGCGCAGGCGGTCGACAGCGAAATCGGCGAACCCTGCGTACCGAACTTCTCGGCCAGATGATCGGCGACCGAGCCGAACATGAAGCGTTGATGATAGTCGGGAAACTGGGTGGCGACGCGCATCAGGTCGGCATAGGTCGTCTTGTCATTGCTGCCGGAACGGGCGCCGACTTCAATGCGCTGCGTCCATTCGATTTCGATCGGCGGGACGGCGAGGAACAGGGGCCCGGGAAAATTTCCCGGCGTGCCGATGCCGGCTTCGGCGATGGCTTCCTCGGCGACGAGATCGGCGAATGATTCGCAGAGGCCCGCAGTGGAAGGCTGGGGAGTCAAAAAGTCGATGGTCCCGGCGATGCGCGTCTTGAGACCGTCAGTCGGGAAGCGGCTAATAGCGCGGATGCCGGACTGGCCGCCGGTAAGCTTCGCCCAGTTGTCGGCCTTGCCGGCGCCGAGCGATGTGACGACACCGAGACCGGTCACAACAACCAGCGGCCGGCCGAATTTATCCAGGCCTGAACGACTCTTGCCCGATGCCATCTGCGTGCCCTCCGTCAGCCGACGCGCTCAACCAGCGCGAGTCCCTCGCCACGCCAATGCCCGACGCCGGTGACCAGAACCTGATCTAATGGTGCGCTCATCGGCTTTTCCAGCCCGCTCGCGTCGCAGGGCGGGAAAAGTTCACCGTGACCCAAGGCGACCACCGCCAGGGCCACGTTCATCGGGAATTGCGGCTCCATCCCATGACCGAGATAGGAGCCGGTGGCGCGAACGGCAAGGTCGCCTTTGGCTTCCAGAACTTGCGCCTCCAGAAAAGTCCGTTCCTCGGCCGTCGCCGCCTTGGCGCCGGACGCGCCGGAAAGAACGGCGGCATGGCCGGATTTGACCTTGTCCTTGAGCTTGTCCCACAACCGCGACAGCGCCGCGGTCGCAGCTCCAGGCTTGCGGTTGGAGCGGTCGGACAAAACAGCCGTCAGGCGCGCTAGCGGCTTGGCGCCGCGCTTTTCGGCATGCTCCCTGGCTTCGATCACCAGAAACGCGCCGAGCGAGGCCAGCGCGAAACCGCCGCCGTTTGCGTCGCGCTCCCAGACCGGCCGGTACGGGTCCTTGAGACAGTTGCCGGCGAATTCGTACAACATCAATTGGTCCGGCCGCTCGCCATTATGGGCGCCGCCAACCAGCGCAATATCGCTTTGCCCGGCGGCAATGCGCGACAGCGCGATGCGGACCGCGTCGACGCCGGAGGATTCCTCGCCCATGAATGTGCGCGACGATCCGGTGACGCCGTGCACGATCGAGATATTGCCGGCGAGCAAATTGGAGAGCTGCGCCAGAAAAAGCGTCGGGCGCAGATCGCCCATCAGCTTCTCGTTCAGGAAAGCGGCCGGGTTGGCCGCGTGCGGCGTGCCGGTCAGGATCGTCGAGTCGACATTGAGATCGCGCTCGCCGCCGCCGGCGGCGACGATCATATCCATGTGCGAGAGAAGTTCAAGATTGCCTTTAACGCCGGCGGAATCGAGCGCGAGGCCAGCGGCATAGGTGCCGATGCGCTGCCAGGAATCCATTTGACGCTGATCGCCCTTCTTCGGGATCTGCGTATCGAAATTGATCGGCGTAATCGGATGCACGACGAAAGGTGCAAAAAGCGTAACGTCGCCTGACGGCTTTCCCTCCATCAGCTTTTTCCAGTGCGTTTCGCCGCCTTCGCCCAGACAAGAAACGATGCCGATACCGGTGATCCATACTTCGCGTGGCGCGTCAGCCATCGGCGCGCGCCTCGATCTTCAGTCCAATATTGTCGGCCTGTTTGCGCATCTGTTCCGCCATCTCGGCATTGGGAAAATCGAGCACCCTGAAGGTGAGGGTGGCATCGGCAACGGCCTTGCCTTCGGCCTTGATCTTGGCGTTGAGCACCGCGAAGCCGGAGCCTTCGTGCGCCAGATGGGATGTAACCGAAAGAACCTGGCCGGGAGTCACGAAGGTGCGCAATTTTGCGTCCTTGATCGAGGCGAGGAAAGGCATGCGTTCGAATCCGGTGGCGGCGACGACAAGCCAGCCCGAGGTCTGCGCCATGGCTTCCACCAGCAGCACTCCCGGCATTAACGGATAGCCGGGGAAATGGCCTTCGAAGATTGTGCTCGCCGTTGGTACCGTCGCCTCACAGGTGATCTTGCGATCCGCGAGATTGAGCTCGACGATGCGATCGATGAGTTGAAAATACTCGAGTCGCATGCGGTGCCGTGATTTAGGCTCCCTTGGCAGCGACGAGTTCGTCGATGCGGGCGCTGAGGTTCTTGAGCACGAAATACTGGTCGGTGGTGGCCTTGCCGTCGCTGACTTCCTGTGTCCATTGCTCGAGCGGAAGCTTGATCCCGAAGGCCTTGTCGATGGCGAAGGCGATATCGAGGAAATCCAGGCTATCGATGCCGAGATCGTTAATGGCGTGGCTTTCGGCCGTAATGGAATCGCGCGGAATATCGCACGTTTCGGCGATAATATTGGCGATCGTTTCGAACGTGGAGGACATCGATAACTCTCTGATTTAATTTGAGTTCTGACAATTGCCCAAGGTGGAGGGCGCAACGCCCAAGCGGATCAGCCCCGGCCCGGCATTTTACCGGCTAACCGTCGTTCGCCCGTATAGCGAAGCAATGGGTCAAGTTCAATGGCGGTACCCATTTTAAGGCTAAAACGGCCAATTTCGGGGGCTGAGCCCCGCGATGTCCCGCGGCGAAGGCAGACTGGCCCGGCTCACCAGCGATTTCGGGGAATTTCGACGCCGACCGGGCTGCAGCCGCGCCGTCCGCTCAGCACGCAATCCTGATCCTTGCGCATGCGCGCCATGGTGTCGGCTAGCCAGTAGCCAGCGCCAACCAGCATCAGCACAAACAAAAACGCCGCCAGATTGACCAGCATCCGGTGGCGGTAATCGTCCGGTTGATCGTCACGCTCGTATTGGCCCAATCCGGGCGCTGCGCCACTACGGCTCGGCGGGTCGGGCGCCGGCTCGCGACGTCGAAAACTCAAGATCCGCGCGCTGCGTTGCGGCGAGGGCGACCTATCACTATTCATGCAACGAATGCGTATCACGAGGCGGCGCTATATTCGACTCTTGGTGGAGTTGGGCTGCCAGATGTCGCGCGCATTGCGGGACACCGCCGAAATCGCTCGGTATCCGGATAATGTGCCGACCCTCGCTGGAAAAGCGGTGAAATTCCGTTGTGGCCTCGGAGCAACAATTTTTTGGGAGTTGCGCAGGGATTCAGCATATTGCGCGTTGCGGGATTGAAGTTTCTTGTCCGGCAGGGCTTGTTAGGCCAAAATAATCTTTAGAGCCGTAAGCATAAAAACGACAGGCTCCGCCTTTCATCGGGAAAGGCTTCGTGGGGGATCGGGGTAACTCTTGTTTCAATCGATAGCGGCGTTCGGGCAAATCCTGACCGCGGATTTGTCCGGCCTCACAAAAATCACGTCTTTGATCGTGTTGCCGTTCGCACATGAGGATCTCGCGATCATCCTCGGCGGCTACCTCATCGTGAACAATTTGATGCCGACGACTTTGGTCGTGCTGAGCATCTATGGCGGCATCGTCGCAAGCGATTTCGTGCTCTACGGCATCGGCGCCGCCGCCCGCTATGTGCCCTGGTTGTCGCGCTTCGCCGTCGACGGCCGGGTGCGGCGCGTCGGCGACACGCTCAAGCGCAATGTATTCGGTCTGGTTGCGCTATGCCGGGTTGTGCCGGGCATCGTCTTCGTCGCTTTCGTCGCCTGCGGCTGGGCGCGTGTGTCGCTTTGGCGCTTCGCCGCCGCCAGCCTGATCGTGTCGGCGTTTTATCTGCCGCTGATGCTGTATTTGGTGATCGTGTTCGGTGACGCGCTCAACGACCGTATTGGATTGTGGGCCTGGCCGATATTGTTCGCCGCCATCGGCGCGACCGGCTTCGCCCGCAAGCGCATTTTCGCATTCCGCGACCCGATTGAGCTGGAAATTGCTCAGGACGCGACGCTACCCAATAATAGCTTCGGCATGCCGCCATTGTCGCGCGGCGATCGCAAAGTCGCCATGGCTGAGCGAATTCCGCCGGCGCTGTTCTATCTGCCGCTGGTGCTAAACTGGATCAGGCTGGGCCTTAAGCATCGCTCGCTGACCTTGCCGACCGCCGCCAATCCAACGATCTTTACCGGCGGCATGTGGGGCGAAACCAAAAGCTCGTATTTCCATGACGTCGCGCCAGAAGAGCGGCAATGGATCGCCGACTTTGTCCTGGTCAATCGAACGCCGGGTGCGCAAGATCCGGCGGCCGACATCGCGCGCGCCGAACGTGCATTGGCCGAGCGTGGGCTTGGGTTCCCGCTGATCGCCAAGCCCGATATCGGCTGGCACGGTCATGGCGTACGTCGTATCGACGACAGCGCCGGGCTGGCCTGCTACATCGGCAATTTCCCGGAAGCGCATACGGTGGTGTTGCAGCGTTACGTGCCTTATCCGGCCGAGGCTGCCGTGCTCTATGCGCGTCTGCCGGGAGAGGCGAAGGGCCGCATCGTATCGCTGACGTTGCGCTATTTCCCGCATGTCGTCGGCAATGGCAGCATGACGGTACGCGACCTCATCAACGCCGATGCCCGCGCGCAATGGAAGTCGGCGTTGCATCTGGGTGTCGACCCGACGCACCGCGGCGTCAGCGCGATCGATCTAGACCGCGTGCCGGAACGCGGTGAAGTCGTGCGCATCGCGCTGATCGGTAACCAGCGCGCCGGGGCGTTGTACCGCGATGCCTGCAGCCACATCACGCCGGCGCTTGAAACGCGCTTCGACGCCATCGGCCGCAGCATGACGGAATTTCACTACGGCCGTTTCGATCTGCGCTTCAATACGATCGAGGGCCTGATGCGGGGCGAGGATTTCGCCATTGTCGAAATCAACGGTATTGGCGGCGAGTCGATCGATTGCTGGGACCCGCATCTTGGGGTGCGGGAATGCTACCGCCGCCTGACGGCGCAACAGAAATTGCTTTTCCAGATCGGCAATCGTAACCGCGCGCGCGGCTTCCGTCCGACCGAAGTCGGCAAGTTCGTCTCCAGCCTGTTCGAGCAGAACAAACTGATCAAGCTCTACCCGGCGTCGGCCTGACCGCCGCCCGGGTGGACGCTGCTGCGCGGACGGCATAAACTTGCCAAGATGAATCAATCCTCCCCGTATCGGCGATTATTTTCGCTGGCCGCTGTCTATGTGGTCGTGCTGCAGGCTTTGCTGCTGCCGCTGGCGGTCGCAGCAGGCGGACTGCCGGGCGATGGCCCGTGCGTTTCGTCCAGTATCGATACGCATGCGCCGGCCGGCAGCGATACAGGATGTCCCTGTGCCGCCGGTTGCGGCACGCAGTGCTGCGCGCAGGGTGTGTCCAAAGCAGCACCTGGTGCGACCCTCTACGATCCAAGGTATGCTTGGCGTCTGACTCCGGTCTTAGATCTTGCACCGCTACCGCGAGCGGCGACCTGGCATCCGCAAATACCGCGCGCGCCGCCGCTCGCCTGACAGCATTTTCTGGCGTCGATTTAAATCCCTTATCAATCGCCAGGCTGTGCGCGCGATCAGCGGCACGCCGGCGCTGTCAGGAGCGACTTAAAATGATCCGAATTTCCTTGTTTGCCGCCGCTGTCTGCGCCGCTTTGGCGGCGACGCCGGCGCTGGCCGACGACGTTACCGTCGGCGGGCTGAAAATCTCCGCGCCATGGACCCGCGCCACGCCGAAGGGCGCGGCGGTTGGCGGCGGCTACATGACGATCGCCAATACGGGAAGCGCGCCCGATCGGCTGATCGGCGGCGCCGCCGAAATCGCCGCCCGCTTCGAAGTTCATGAGATGAGCATGGACAACGGCATCATGAAGATGCGTGAAGTGGCGCGCGGCATCGAGATCAAGCCCGGCGAGAAGATCGAATTCAAGCCTGGCGGCTATCATGTCATGTTCATGGGGCTCAAACAGCAGCTGATCCAGGGCCAGAATGTGAAGGCGACCTTGCAGTTCGAAAAGGCTGGCAAGGTCGACGTCGTATTCGCCATCGAAGGGCTCGGTGCGCAAAGTCCGGCGCCGGCCGGCGGCCACACGATGCCCGGCATGAACATGAAGCATTAGCTGTGGCGCGCAAAAGTCCCGGCACCGCCGGCGCCGGGGCTTTTCGTGTTCATATCGATGACGCGCCGTTAGCAGGTGCGGCGGGTCTTGATGATGACGCGACCGCTCGGCGTCACGGTGCGCGTGCGGATGGTGCGGCATTCGGCGCGGTGGCGGCGCCAATTGCTATGCCGCGCGTCGTTATGGCGCGTGCCGACGGCGACGCCGCCTTCGCCGGCGCGAATGACGACTTCGGCGGATGCCGGCAGCGCAGCGATGACACTCGCGGCCAGCACGGCGCCCATGATTGCAAATTTCATTTCCAACTCCTCGGTTGTTCCCCGTTGCGAGGTAACGCGGAATCGGAACTTTGGTTGCACGCGGGCTGCCGGATCATCGCCTCATCGTGAACATTTGTTCAGCGTAAGGCGGTCGCCATTGCCGTCGTCGGGTTATGGTTTCGGCTCGGCGAAGGCCAATTTGGCATCAGGCGGCGGCAGCATCTGGAAGACGTTGAGCGTCATCGAGATCATGACGTAATAACCGAGGATGCCGACCAGTTCGACGGTCGCGGCATCGCCGATGATTCCTTGCACCCGCATGAAAGTGCGGTCGCTGACGCGGCGTTTTTTATAAATTTCCTGAATGAAATCATAGATCGCCCGTTCATCCTTGGCGGCCGACTTCGGCACGCGGCCGGCGCGCAAATCCTGAATGGTTTTGGGTTTGACGCCGGCCGCCAGAGCTGGCGGCTCGTGGGCGAACCATTCGTATTGGGCGCGCCAAAGCCGCGCCGTGCACAAAATGGCGAATTCGGACAGCCGCGTCGGGACGCCGGTCTTGTAGCGGCAATGGCCGCCCAGCGCCTGTGCCAATTGTCCGAATTCGGGCGCATGCAGCCAGACCGCGAACGGCCCGCGCGGTGTGACCGACTTGCCGCGCGGGCCGGAGCGGATCTTCTCCATCAGCTCGCGCTGGGCGCCGCTCAGTTGGGCCTCATTGGGAATGGCAAGACGAGGCGCGGGGCGCTTGGCGGGCATTGGACTTCCTTTGCAGCGAATAAAAGACGGCTGGGGCCGAGACGCGGACCCGTGCGGAGTGGAATGGGGCGTGAGTATAGTCGGTAAAACCGCGGGGTAAACGAAGCGGGTCTCCGCGCCCCAAATCCATGGGGTCTGCAAACCGCCGGGCGCTATTGGACGGCGGCGCTGATTTCGATGACGCCGCGACTGTGCATGTGCAATGCCTCGGCCGCGGCATAGGACAAGTCGATGACGCGGCCTTTGATAAAAGGTCCCCGGTCGTTGATCGTGACGGTGACGGTCCGTTTTGTGCGTTTGTCAGTGACCAGGACGCGGGTCCCGAAAGGCAGCGTGCGGTGCGCGGCCGTGAACTTGGAGGCGTCGTAGAGGTCGCCGGCGGCAGTTTTGCCGGCATAATTCTTGTCGTAATAGGAGGCGAGGCCGGAGAAGACGCGATTGTCTTGCGCCAAAGCCGTGACGGGCGCGCCGACGAGGGCAAGGCCGGCGGCCAATAAGATGAATCTATGCATCCGCAACGTCATGCTGTGCTGCCAGTTTTTAACGCAGGGTCATCCGTCGTCCCGTCTGAATTTTCGCCCGATCCCCACCATAAATCAACCCTGTGGCTGGATAGCGAATGGCCAGCCTTTTTGGGGCTGGCCATGTCACGCGCCAATTTGCCGGGCGCCGGGGGGCGATGCGTTGGGGGCCGTCAGGCTTTCGAGGTTCGGCGCGGGGCTTTGGCGGTCGCAGCGGCGGTTCGCTTCCCGCTTTTGCCGCTGCGTTTTTCGAGATGATCGAGGGTGAGTTCGGCGCGGGCCCGGCACTCCTCATGTATCTCCTGGAGTTCGGCATCGCTGAGATCTTCAATGGCCGCGAATTTGTTCTTGGCGCCATGCATCGCCAGTACCAGCTCCGACAGTTTCAGCTGCATGGTCAGCATGTCGCGGTTCTGCGTGTTCTGAATCAGGAACACCATGAGAAATGTGACAATGGTCGTGCCGGTGTTGATCACCAGTTGCCATGTGTCGCTGTAATTGAAGATGGGCCCGGTGACGAGCCACACGACGATTACGGCCGTGGCAAGCAGGAAGGCGATGGGATGACCGGTCCAGGCGGCCGTCTTTTGCGCGAATGCCGAAAAGGCCGCGGCTACCGGCGCCGCGCCGTGTTTATTCACGGCCTTTCCATTGGTTTTCTTGATCGATGAGCCGGTCATTTGTTCACCCGCGTTAGAATGTCGCATGCCAACGTCCGACCATTGGCCGGGTTCCGTCGGCGCTAATTCCTGGCGGATCGCTTTTCGAAGCGCGGCAGCTTTTGCTTGGAGCGACCGATCATGGCCCACGGGTCTTTGCGCAGCCTCTTGAGGCGGGCGGAAAGGTTCAGCACGGTATACTGGCTCGCGCTCTTGAGCGAGCCGAGTTCGGACCAATCGATCGGCACCGAAACCGGCGCGCCCGGCCGCGCGCGGGTGGAATAAGGTGCGACCGCGGTCGCGTCATGGCTGTTGCGCAGATAGTCGATAAAGATACGCCTGTTGCGTTTGCTTTTGGTCGCGGTGGCGACATAGCGATCCGGGTCGTCGGCCGCCATCGCGCCGGCCAAGCCTTGTGTAAAGGCTTTTGCTTCGTCCCAAGGCGTCGGCGCAATCGGCAGGACGACGTGCAAGCCTTTGCCGCCCGACGTCTTGAGGAAGCTCTTGAGCTTGAGCGCGTCCAACCGGTCGCGCACGTCGCGCGCCGCCGCCACCACATCTTTCCAGCCGGTGCCCGGGCCGGGATCGAGGTCGATCACCAGCCGGTCGGCATTATCGCGGTCGGCGGCGGTGGTGGCGCGCGTGTGGACCTCAAGGACGCCGGCCTGGACGAGCGAGAGAAGACCGTCGAGATCGTCGAGGGTAATGATCTTGTCGCCTTTCTCCGGCACCAGATGAAGATGCTCGGTGGCGATGCCGGCGGCGGCGTGCTTTTGAAAGAAGCATTGGCCGGCCGCGCCTTCCGGGCAGCGCAGAAGGGAAATCGGCCGGCCGACGATATGCGGCGCCATCCATTTCCACACCGCGCGATAATATTCGGCGAGGTCCTGTTTGGTGACGCCGGCGTCCTCCCAATAGATGCGGTCCGGATGGCTGAGCGCGATGGCGCCGACAGTTGTCCGCGCATTCCTGCCAGCTTTGAGTTTGCCTGCTTTGGGCGTTACGGCTTTGCGCGTGGCGGCCTTGCCGATCGGTGCGCTTTGTTTTTTCACCGCCGCGGATTTGTTTCTGGCGGCGGCGACGGCCGCCTTGTCTCTAACTTCGTGGACGACGTCTGTCGCGGCCTTGTCGTCGCGCAGGCCTTGATACGAGGCATGGCGTATGCGGCCGCCATGGGTCCAGCCGTGGAAGGCGATCTCCGCCACCAAGCGCGGCTCGACCCAGACCGGCGCGCGCGCGCCGCGTTCTTCCTCGGGCAGTGTGGCAAAGCCGGTGCTGTCGCGTTCCAGCGCATGAAGCTTGCGATAAAGATCGCGCGCGCCGCTCTGGCTGAAGCCGGTGCCGGTGCGCCCGGCATACATCAGTTTTCCCTTGTCGAATACGCCAAGCACCAGCGCGCCGACGGCGCGGCTGTCATGGGTCGCGGGGGCGAAGCCGGCAATCACAAATTCCTGCCGGTCGGTGCATTTTGATTTGACCCAGTCGTGGCCGCGGCCGGAGCGGTACGGCGCATCGCTGCGTTTCGAGACGATGCCTTCCAGATGCATGCGGCAGGCGTGCTTGAGCAGGACCGAGCCGGATTCGTCGATGGATTCGCTGAAGCGTATAGCGCCGTTCTCGGGCGCGCTTTTGATGAGGCTGGCGAGGGCATCCTTGCGCCGCAGCAACGGCAGCGGGCGCAAGTCGCTGCCGTCCAGATGCAGGAGATCGAAGGCGTAGAAAACGAGCCGATCCTGCCGGCCTGAATTCAGCTCCTGTTGCAGCAGGGAAAAGCTGGAAACGCCGTCGGGGTCTTCGACGACCAGTTCGCCGTCGATCAGCGCCTGGTCCGTGCTCAGCGCGGCAACGGCCTTGGCGATGGCGGCAAACTTCCGGGTCCAGTCGAGGCCGTTTCGCGTGAGCAACGTGACCTTGCCGGCCTCGAGCCGGGCCTGCAGGCGGTAGCCGTCGAATTTGATTTCATGAATCCAGTTGGCGCTCTCCGGAGCATTGTTGGCCAGCGTCGCCAGACATGGCTTGACGAAGGCGGGCAGGGCCGCCGGTTTTTCCGTCGACGAGACCTTGCGAATTTGCCGTATGGTGGCGGCTTGCGCGCGTTTGGCTTTCACGGTCTTTGCCGACCTTGGCTTTTTCGCCGTCGTCTTTTTCACCTTCGCGGCCGTCTTTGGTTTACGGGCGGTTTGCTTATTCGCCGATTTCGACCCGGAAAGGCCGGCGGCGATCTCTTCCATCGTGCGGCCGGTTTTTACCGAGAGCGGCGCTTCTTCCTATATATCTTTGGCGCGCGGTTTGCGGGCGGCCTCATCGTTAGACTTGATCAGCAGCCAATTGTCCTTGCTTTCGCCCCGTCTCTTTTTCAGTCGCACGAGATGCCAGAGGCCGTGCAATTTTTCGCCATTCAGGAAAAATGAAAGGTGGCCTTTCTTCAGGCTCTTGTGGGCGTCGTGTTCCGGCGACCAGGTGCCACGGTCCCAGACCATGACGGTGCCGCCGCCATATTCCCCCGCTGGGATGGTCCCTTCGAACTTGTTATAGTCGATCGGATGATCTTCAACCTGCACCGCCAGACGTTTCTCGCTGGGCACGCGGCTCGGGCCGCGCGTCACCGCCCAGCTTTTCATGACGCCGTCGAGTTCGAGGCGGAGGTCATAGTGAAGGCGGCGCGCCGCATGCTTCTGGATGACAAAAGCATGTCCGGCTTTGCGCGCAATCTTGCCCTTCGGTTCGGCGGTGACACCGAACCGGCGCTTGGCGTGATAGGTCTTCAGACCGGCCATCGAAATCCGCCGTTCTAACTTGCCTTTCGCACCTTGCGCCGAGGCGCAGCCGGTTTGCGAGCCCTGGTCTTGCGCCGCGCAGGCGCGGGTTCACGACGGCCAGCCTTGTCACGATCGGCTTTGGCGCTGCGGCGCAGCGCGTCCATCAGATTGACCACATTACTCGGTCTGGAATCGGACGCCACCGGCGTTTTCTTGCCGGTGTGCTTGGCTTTGACCAATTTCTTGAGCGCGGTTTCGTAGCGGTCCTCGAATTTGGCCGGGTCGAACTTGCCCTTTTTCGTTTCGAGAATGTGCGTCGCCAATTTGAGCATGTCGGCTGGCACCTTGGTTGAGGGGATATCCTCGAAATATTCGCTCTCGTCGCGGACTTCGTCCTGATAGCGCAAGGTGGTGGCCAGCAGGCCTTTGCCGCGCGGCCGCAACAGCAACAGCCGTTCGCGCCGATAGACGACGACGCGGGCGAGGCCGGCGAGATCCTCTTTGTGCATGGCTTCGCGGATAACGGCGAAGGCTTCCTGCGCCACTTCATCCTGCGGTGCGATATAGTATGACTCGTCGAGATAAATACGATCGACGTCGGCCATCGGCACGAACTCGTCGATGTCGATCGTGTGGGTGCTGGTAAGGGCGACGTTGTCCAATTCTTCGTCGTCTAGCAAAACGTATTGGCCCTTTTCGACCTGATATCCCTTGATGCGGTCCTCAGGCTCGACTGGCTCGCCGGTTTCCGCGTCGACCACTTCGTTGTGGATTCGGTTGCCGGTCGCCTTGTTGATGATGTTGAAGCGAATGCGCTGGCTGGTCGTCGTCGCCGGATACATCGACACCGCGCATGACACCAAAGACAGCTTCAGAAAACCTTTCCAGCTAGGCCGCGGCGCCATGGCGATACTCCGTTACACGATCGATAAGGCGTGAACCCGCGGACGAGCCGGTCGGTTCCGTAACGAATAGTCGCTGATCGGGCGGAAGGAGTTGGGGGGCTATTCGCCGCCGCCGGCCATGACGGCGCGGGTCTGTTCGTCCGGTCCGAAATCGTCGGCGCCGTTGACGTTGAGCATTTCGGCCAGCCGGGTGCGGGCGCGATTGACGCGCGATTTGATGGTGCCGACCGCGCAGCCGCAAATATTCGCCGCTTCTTCATACGAGAAGCCGGAGGCGCCGACCAGAATGAGCGCTTCGCGCTGATCGGCGGGCAGGAAGCCGAGCGCCTTGCGGAATTCGGCGAATTCGATGTGGCCGTGCTGCTCGGGCTGCGATTTGAGACTATCGGCATAGTGGCCGTCGCTGTCTTCGACCTCGCGGCGGCGCTTGCGATATTCCGAGCGGAAATGATTGCGCAGGATCGTAAACAGCCAGGCCGACATGTTGGTGCCCGGCTGGAACGAGTCAATATTGGCGATGGCGCGCAACATGGTTTCCTGAACCAGGTCATCGGCGCGATCGACATTCCCGCACAGCGAGATGGCGAAGGCGCGGAGGCTTGGAACCGCGGCAAGAATGGAATTTCGGACCGTGTCGTCCATAGCCATTACTGCTTGTCCTTGTTGCCGTTGGCGTCGAGGCGCTTGATCAGGTCGGCAAAGCGGTCCGGCACACCCTGGTTGAGAACGTCGTCGTACATGGCGCGCAATTGCTGGCCGAGGCGGGCTTGAACCTCGCGCCCCAGCTTGGCCGGTTTGACGTCGGATTTCTTTCCGTGCGCGGCTGGGGTTTCCATTGGCTTTTGTTGTCCCACGGGTTTCTCGCGATCGTTCATCTGTGGCCCCCAAGTACCTTGCTCGACACCGAGCCAGGTTCCCCCCATCTGGTGTGCATTCAAAACCTCTGACCCCGCAGATGGTTCCCCGGATTGGGAACTTTTTTCAATATGGTACGTTGCTGGGGCGTAGGTTCGCAGGAACCTATGGGGGCCGCGCCCAGCGAGGCCAGGGCCGTTTTCGTTTCGGGAGGAATTCTTGTCGACATCTCAATCAGTTGCGCAGCATTTGCCCTATTTGCGCCGTTACGCTCGCGCCTTGACGGGCAGCCAGGCCTCCGGTGATGCCTATGTAGCGGCTACGCTGGAAGCCCTGATCCAGGATCCCAAGGTCATCGACAGCAACGCTTCGACCCGGATCGGCCTCTACAGCCTGTTCACCAAGATATGGAATTCGGTCGGCGTGAACGGTCAGTCGACTTCTTCCGACGATAACCAGCCGGTCGAGCGTCATTTGTCGCAAATCGCTCCGATGCCGCGGCAGGCCTTTCTGCTGGTGGCGCTGGAGGGATTGTCGGAAGACGAAGCCGCCAAAGTTCTCGACGTCGATGTCCCGACCCTTCGTCAGTTGGTTGAAGATTCGGGCCGCGAACTCGCCGCCGAAATCGCCACCGACGTGCTGATCATCGAGGACGAGACGTTCATCGCTCTCGACCTGGAAGCATTGGTCGAAGGTCTCGGGCACAAGGTTCTGGGCGTTGCCCGCACCCATAGCGAGGCAATTGCCTTGGCTAAGGCGAAGCAGCCGGGTGTCATCCTGGCCGACATTCAACTGGCCGACGGCAGTTCAGGCCTCGATGCGGTCAACGAAATGCTTCGCTCGTTCGAGGTGCCGGTGATTTTCATCACCGCTTATCCGGAACGTTTCCTGACCGGCGAGCGGCCGGAACCGGCGTTCCTGATCGCCAAGCCGTTTCAGCCGGCGACCGTTTCGGCGGTGCTGAGCCAGGCGCTGTTTTTTGCCCGCAACGCCAAGAGGCGCGAGCGCAAAGCCAGTTGATCGGCAGTCTGCGTTGGCGCAGGCAATAGTGCGATGCTGCTCCGGGCGGAGCAGCACTTGTTGCACGGTCGCGATTGGCCTTCCGCCATTCAGCAAATTCGTGATGGCGCCGGCACCTGACAGTGAACCTGACGAGCACCCGCACGTTGGGCCCGCGGGCAGGCATGGAAGGTGTTCAGATGGCGCGCGACGATTCAGCGGGAACTGCCCCGGAATGCGACCGATCGCAGGTCGAAATTCTGCAGGCCGAATGCCGGCGCCTTGAGCAGCAAGTCGATGCCCAATCGACAGAGATCAACCTGCTGCGCGCTCGTTTCGCGCGGTATGAGAGTGCGATACGCGGTTCGCATGTCGTCGTTTATACGCAAGATTCCGATTTACGTTACACCTCGATCAGCCGCGGCCTTTTAGGCTTGTCCATCGACGACATTCTCGGCCGGAACGATGACGAGCTTTGGCCGACCGATGCCGGTTCGGGCATCAAAGCGCTCAAGCGCACTGTGCTTGCAACAGGCCAGCCGGAAAATGCCGAGATCGCTTTCGACGACGGGCTGGATCAACGCTGGTACGACATACATATCGAGCCGTTGCGCGACGAGGGCGGTGGCATCGTTGGGCTGACTTGCGCGGCGGTCGACGTTACCGGGCGCAAAGAAGGCGAAGCGCATCTGCGCTTGCTGCTGCGTGAGCTGACGCACCGTTCTAAGAATCTGCTGGCGGTCATCCAGGCGATGGCGCGACAGACCGCACGGCACGCCGGTTCCACGCAAGGTTTTCTCACGCAGTTCGGCGCGCGGCTACAGGCGCTGGCCGCGTCGCACGACTTGCTGGTTCGGGAAAACTGGCACGGCGCCTCGCTCACCGAACTGATCCGCTCGCAGTTGGCGGTCTATCTCGATCGCGACGACGCCCAGGTTTCGATACAAGGGCCGGATGTCGTGTTCAAGCCGGAAGTGCGGCGCGACAATCAAGATGGGAATCCCGCGACAATCAGGATGAGAATGCGCCGCTGCTGGGGTGACGAAGGGAGGGCGTAGCCCGACCGGAGTTACCCCAGCAGCGGCGTCGACGCCCGAAGGGGCCTCATTTGGCGGTAACGG
>CANKBJ010000001.1 GCA_947479905.1 Bradyrhizobiaceae bacterium | reverse complement strand
GCTCGCTTTATTCTCCGCATCAAGCAAGAACTGAAGATGACTATCGTCTGGATCGAACACGATATGCAGATGATCGCAGACCTCGCCGACCGTATTCATGTGCTCGATTACGGGCGCACTATCGCAGACGGCAAGCCTGACGCTGTCCTCTCAGATCCGAACGTTCTGGTTGCATATTTGGGAACGGAGCCAATTCAGAACACGGCCGTATAACCTACTCACTTCCGCAGCGAAAAGTACGCCGAGCGGTACAACGTCCGATTTGCGCACCTCAGCCGACCCTCTCCAACATCGGAGCGATAGAGAATTGTCTATTGATATCAGGCATTTACAATGCGGTTCGCGTTGGGCCCGGGCGTTGCACCGCAGAAGACTAAGCCGTCGCAGAGGCAACTCTAAGGCCTATACGGCCCGCAACGTCATCAAACAAGGCTGAGATTGCCGCCTCGGCGTGAGACGCGGTGCGTGTCGCCGCGCATGCGCGAAATGTCGGTGGCACGACCGCAGTACGCTAAGCTGCCCACTGCAAGTCTCTACACTTGCAATTCCGCCGCCGGCGAATGCGTCCGTCCCATCATTAAAAAACTGGCCACCGCCTGCAAAGAACGCGCCAGAATTGGGACACGATACTCAGGTGATATTATTGCCTAACACAATTAGACCGTCGACTGCGACGACACCTTGCCCTTCGGGCATGACCAGAACCGGATTGATCTCGGCTTCGGCGATGCGGCCGTCGGCGCAAAGCTGCGATAAGCGCGAGACCGCGTTCGCCAATGCCGCCAGATCGCCCCGCGGCTTGCCGCGGAAGCCGCGCAACATGGCAAAGCCGCGGACCTCATCGAACATCGCCATCGCTTCGTCGGACGATACCGGCGCGATCCGCAGCGCGATATCGCGATAAATCTCGGTCGCAATGCCGCCCATGCCGACAGTGATTACCGGACCGACGGACGGATCCCGCCGCATTCCGAGCAGGACTTCGCCGACGGCGGTCAATTGCGGCTGCAACATCACGCCTTCGATCTTGGCCTTCGGTGCATAGGCATGAGCCGACTTGAGCATGCGATCGACGGCCGCGCGCAATTCGTCCGGCGACTTGATGCCGAGCGCGACCGCGCCGGCCTCGGTTTTGTGCGGCAGAGCGGCCGACAGCAGTTTCGCCACCAGCGGAAATGTCACGCTCGCGTCGAGCGGCTTATTGGCGACGATGTCGTCAACGGCGACAATGTGCTGTCTGACCGGTGCAATGCCGCAGGCTTCGAACAGCGCCAGCGCGTCGCGTTCGGTCCATAGTCCCGAATTGGCGGCGATCAATGCCGAGGCCGCAGCCAGCAATGAGGGCTTGGCCTCGTTGCGTGGAGACTGTCGCTCGGCCCAGGCGCGGATCGCGTCCGCACAGGCTTCGGAGGTGCGGAAACAAGCGATGCCCGCATCGGCCAGCATGCTCATCGCCTGATCGGCTTGCGGCACTAGAAAAACCGCAACCGGCGGGTGGCCTGAACCGGCCGCCTTTACAGCATCGACGATCGGCGCCACGGTCTGCTGTGGCAGGAACTCCGCCGACGACCCGATGACAGAAACGAGGATTTCCGTTTCCGCCGCGACCAGCAACTGATCCATGATGGTGCGCACGGTGTCGTAGCGCGTCCCCGTCAAGGTCAGGTCGGCGATCCGCCCCGGCTTGATGACGATGCCTTTGTCCTTGAGCTTGGCGCGGCTTTCCTCATCGACGCCCTGCACGCCGATGCCGAAAGTGCCGAGTTGGTCGGCGACCATTGCGCCGCCGCCGCCGGTCGTCGTCAGCACGGTGACGCTCGGCCTGGCGGTCGCCGGGCGCCGTCCCCGCAGCAGCGGCGGTGCCTCCAACAATGCCTCGAAGATATTAACCCGCGCGATGCCGAGATCACGCAGCAGGGCACCGGCAGCGGCGTCCGAGCCGACCAGTGCGCCGGTATGCGACACCGCCAGTTCGGCGCCGATGTCGGAACGGCCGAGCTTGTAGGCGAGCACCGGCTTGCCGGCCGCCGCCGCACGGCGGGCGAAGGCAGCGAGATGATCGACATGGCGCATCGTCTCGAGAAACAACAGAAACGTATCGGTCTCAGAATCGTCGATCAGGCAATCGCCAATCTCGCCGATCGACAGGTCCGCTTCGTTGCCGACTGAAACGAGGTTCGAAAAGCCGATGCCACGCGCCTGGCCCCGGGAGACAAACGTCCCGATCAGGCTGCCGCTCTGGGACAGCACGGTGCATCGCCCGGTTTTAAGCGTGTCGCGCGCAAAGGCAGCGTTCGCGGTCATTGACAGGCCGTTCCATGTCCGCACCAGGCCGAGACTGTTGGGGCCGAGGACGCGGGTGCCGGTGCCGGCGACCATGCCGACGAGCCTGCGCTGCAAGGCCTGGCCGGCCTCACCGGCTTCGGCGAAACCGTCGGCCAGAATCGAAATCGCTCCGACGCCGTGCCGCACACAATCTTCGACGGCGGCCATCGCCAGCTCCGTCGGCAAGACGATATAAGCCTGGTCAACCCGACGCGGCAGCGCGTCAAGGCCGGCATAGGCTTTGCGGCCAAGCACCGTATCGCGATGTGGGTTGATCGGAAAGATTTCGCCGGCATAGCCGTGCCGCATCAGCAGTTCGAGGGGCCGCGCGGCGATCTTGCCAGGCTCATCGGAGGCGCCGATGATCGCAACCGCTTCCGGCTCGAACAGCGCGCGCCGTAACTTTGCCCGGCTTTCCATTCTTATTCGGCCGCCGTCAGGGCTTTCTTGCGCGATCTGGTTTCAAAGATTGAGCCGGCGATGCGGTTGAGCATGATCTCGATCGAACCACCCGCGATCATCCAGCCGCGCGTACGCCGTACGCAATACTGAACGATACTCTCTTCGGTAAAGCCGAGTGCTCCCATCACCTGCAACGCCTCATTGGCGACTTCGAAGCCGGCCCGATTGCACGCGACCTTGGCGATGGAGGTTTCGTATTCCGACGGCAACTGGTTCGCGGCGTTGAGCGCGGCGCGATAGAGCAGCAATTGCGCCGCTTCCAGCTTGATCGCCATGTCGGCGAACTTCCACTGAAGGCCCTGGAATTCGCACAGCAACTGGCCGAACTGGCGACGATTGCGCGCATGTTCGCGGGCAACGTTATAAGCGTGCCGTCCGACAGCGAGCGCCCGCGAGGTATTGCCAATGCGCTCGGCGTTGAATCCGGCTATTTGTTTCTTGAAGCCTCCGGCCGGCAGCAAAACATTCTCCGGTGGGATAAAGCAATTCTCAAAGTAGAGTTGCTGCCAGGCGTCGCCACCCATGAACCGCGATTTTTGGCCGAGGCTGAAGCCCGGCGTACCGCGCTCCAGCAGTATCGAACCTATCCCCGTCGTTCCTGGCCCGAAGCGCACGTAAACCAGGAAAAGCTCGGCTTCGGTGCTCAGCGTCGTGAACACCTTCGTGCCATTCAGGCGGAAGCCGTTACCGTCCGGTGTGACGGACGATTTCAATTCGGTCACCGCGGAACCGGCCTCCGGTTCGGTCATCGCCACGGCGATGGCCTTCTTGCCGGACAGCAGATCGGGCAGAAACCGCTTCTTCTGCTCCGGCGTGGCGTATTCAGCGAAGGTGCGGATGGCGCCGAAGTTGCCGGCCTGGATGACGTCGGCGCTGCGCGGGCACGCCAGTGCGACCTCCTCGATCGCCAGCACCGCGTCGAACAGCGTGCCGCCCTGGCCGCCGTCGGCTTCCGGCATGGTAATGCCCAGGAGCCCGTTCTCGGCTAAGAGCTTCGCCACGTCCCACGGATAGGCGTCCGAATTGGCGCGGGCGACTGCGCCGGGCGCCAGGTGCTTCTGCGCCAGCTTGCGCACCGTATCCTTGTAGAGCAGCTGTTCCTCGGTAAGCTGAAAATCCATTTCGCCCCACAACGCATCAGTTAAGGGCCGAAGCCCGGTAGCATATCGGTAGTTTTTGGTCCGCGAGGCCAGTTCGCATCGCTCATTGAGGTATTCGGTCTGGTTATGTGCCTATCTTCTGCCCAGCCCGCGGCACCAGCGCCGGGGACGGCCCTTTCCGCTCCGAGTCCGCTTGGGCGATGATCCAGTCGATGAACTTGCGCGCCTCGGGCGACAGGCGTCGTCCGGCAGGCCATACGATCCAGTACTGCAGCTTTCGTCTCAGCGGCAGATTAAACGGCTTGATAAGCGCGCCGGATTTGAATTCCGCGGTCAGCAGCGCCGTCTGCCCCATGGCAATGCCTAGCGCCTCGATGGCCGCCTGAAACGTCAGGATCGAGCTTTCAAAGGCCAGCCAGCGCTTTTCCGACCCCGGCTGCAGGCCGACATGCTCGAACCAGTCGGTCCAGTCACGCGACCGGTATTTCGACGTCAGCAGAGTGTGCTGCAGCAGCGCGTTGATATCGCCCGATTTCGGAATCGACGTAAGATGCGGGCTGCACACCGGCTCGATCGCATCCGCCACCAGCGGATGCGCCGTCACATCCGGCCAATCGCCGCGGCCGAACTGGATGGCGATTTCGGTATCGGTCTTGGAAAAGTCGACCGGCTTGATCGCGGTCTGCACGCGCAGATCGACCGCCGGAAATTTGGTCATGAAATTCGATAACCGCGGCATGAGCCAGCGCGCCGCGAAGGTCGGATAGGTCTGCACGCGCACCAGGACGTTTTCCTGGAAGATTCGGTCCGTCGACCAGCGAATGATCTGAAATGCCGACGATACGTCTTCATGCAACTGGCGGCCGATCGGTGTCAGCACCACCGAACGCACGTTTCGCTCGAACAGCTTCGCCTTGAAGAAACCTTCCAGCACCCCGATCTGCCGGCTGACGGCGGCCTGCGTCACGCCGAGTTCCTCGGCCGCTTCGGTAAACGACTTGCAACGCGCTGCGACCTCGAAGGTGCGCAAGGGATTGAGCGGCGGAAAGCGTCTACTCATGGAACAAACTCCGGCTGAGGCCCGAGCATATCATCATCGTGCGGCCAACGGTAATGACCCCGGCGCCACGCTGGTGCCGCCAGGTAGCCCATCGATCCACGCCAGCCACGCGTCAATGTTGCCTTTTTGACGCGTGGCGCTTGCGAGCCGCTTGAATTTCTGGCGCAGTTCATCCGCCGTGAACGGATTGGTTGGTTCGCCTTTCCGCGTCACCGCAACGTCGGCATAGACTTTTCCATTATTCATGGTGATCGAGACACGACCGCCGCGCAGCTTGGGAAACGCCGCCGTGATCTTCTGATCCTCGGCCAAGGTCACCTTGTCGATCAGCCGGCCGATAGCCGGGTCGGCGTATAGCCTGTCGAACGATGTCGGATCGGTCAGGTCGTAGCCAAGCAATGACGCCGCGACGCAGAACGGCAGCGAGAACTTCGCCTCGAATACGCTTCTCGGATGCACGATGCCGGCCGCTTTCAATGCAGTTGCATAAGTCGCGACATCGATCTGTTTGATCTGCGCCGCATCAATGTTCTCGCGCGCCTTCAAATCCATCGCCACATCGATCGGCGCGGCAATATGGCCGCAGGACGAGAAGCGCTTGTACATGCTGCGCGTCACCGTCCAATCCGTCAGCAGATTGTCGAACTGCCCCGCAATGTCGCGGCCGTGGCTCATCGCCTGCACGAAACCGACCGGACCGGACAGCATGTCGGACGAACCGGTGAAGCCGCTCTTGGCGATGCGCGCGGCAAGCAACCCGCCCTCGGCGGCGCGGCCGGCATGCAGCGGCTTGGTCATGCCATCGCTGCGGAAGGCCTGTTGCAGCCCGGCCGCCATTGACGCGGCATTGCCGATGGCGTTGGCCACCTGTCCGGCATCGAGATCAAGCGCGACCGCCGCTGCGATCGCTGCGCCGAATGTGCCGACGGTGCCCGTGGTGTGCCAGTAGGTGTAGTGCTCGGGATTGACGCCGGCGCCGATGCGGTTGGAAATCTCATAGCCCGCGATAACAGCGTGCAGAAAGCGTTCGCCGGACGCATTCGCCGATTGGCTGGCAGCGAGCGCCGCCGAAATGACGCAGACGCCGGGATGGTACATCGCGGGCGAATAGATGTCGTCGAGCTCGATCGTATGCGAGGCCGTGCCGGATATCAGTGCGGCCAGACCCGGATGACAAACGGTCGGACCGACAAAACACGTCGCCGCGCCATGCCCAATCTCGTCGCCATGTGCCGCAACCAATGCCTTGGCCGGCGCGGCCTCGGCGCCGATCAACACGCAGCCGAGCCAGTCGGTGACAAGCTGCTTGCCGGCGTCGATGGCAATATCGGGCAGCTTCGCCGTCTGGAGCGCGACATAGCCCTCGACGATGCGCTGTTCCACCGTAGCCAGCCCTAAAGTCCTCATTGTGACGCTCCCCGCTCGCCCGCGCCGCGCTGCGCGCGCAACCAGTTGGATTTGTAGCCGCGCACGTATTGCACAGGATACGCCGCCTCGGCGTCGAGCATCGCGGCGGCACGCCAGGCCCAATGCGGGTCGGACAGCACGCCGCGCGCCAGCGCAATCATATCGGCGTCGCCATCGCGGATAATTCGCTCGGCGTGATGCGGATTGAAGATCATACCGACGGCCATCATCGGCAGGCCTGTCTTGTCCCGCAAGCGGCGCGCGAACTCGACCTGATGCCCTTCGCCGATCGGAATCTTCTGATGAACCGACAGGCCGCCGGTCGTCGCCGTTATGTAATCGCAGCCAAGCGCGTTGAGCGCAGCGGCAAAGGCGTCTGCGTTCTCAGGCGTCCAGCCGCCCTCGGCCCAGTCCGTCACCGAATGGCGCACGCCCATCGGCCGGTCGGATGGCCAGACGGCGCGCATCGCCTTGAAGACTTCGAGCGGATAACGCATGCGGTTTTCAAGGCTACCGCCGTATTGGTCGTTGCGCTTGTTCGACAGCGACGACAGGAACTCGTGCAGGAAATAGCCGTGCGCGATGTGAACCTCGATCAGATCAATGCCGATGCGGGCGGCGCGGCGCGTCGCGTCGACATGGGCCTCCTTGGCGACGTCGAGCCCCGCGGCGTCGAGTTCGCGCGGCGCCGGCCAGCCCGGTCCATGCGGCACGGCGGACGGCGCAATCGTTTCCCAAGGGCTCTCGTCAGCAGGCAGCGACTCGCCACGGCCGACCCAAGGCAGGCGTGCCGAGCCCTTCCGGCCGGAATGGGAAATCTGCATGCCGATTTTGGCCTGACCTACCTTGCGGCAGAATTCGACGACGCGGCCGAGTTGCCGCTCGTTTTCATCGCTATAGAGCCCGAGACAGCCATGCGTGATGCGTCCGCGCGCTTCGGCGTGCGTCGCCTCGATGATGACGAGGCCGACCCCAGACACCGCGAACTTACCAAGATGCATCAGATGCCAGTCAGTAGCGCTGCCGTCGACGGCGCTGTACTGGCACATCGGCGACACGACGATGCGGTTTGCCAATGTCAGGCCCCGCAATGTGATGGGCGAGAACAGCGCACTCGTCATGACCTCAACTCCGGCTTTGCCGGCGCCGGCTTTGGCGAAGTGTCCAAGCCTAATTCACGCGCCAGAGCATCCGACAGGGATTCCGGTTGACCGATCGCCCGGGCGACGCGCGGCGGGGTGGCTCCGAGGCGAAGCGGCGACCCGAGCAAAGGCCACGGGTCCGCGTCGCTGGACATGACGATGAGCTGGCGCGCTTTGGTAAGCGGCGCCTCGGCAACTTGCGCCACGCTTTTGACCGGAGCCGTGGCGCCGCCAAGATCGACCGCAATAAAGCCATCGCCCTCAGCGGCGACCTTGCCCACCTCGGCGCGCTGCCCATTCCAGCTCAACTGCGTGAGCCAGGAAGCCACGTCCTGCATCGACAGGTCGTAACGCGGCGTGCGGCCGCTGCGGTCGCGCTGTTCAAGCCCGGCGAGAATGGCGAGCAGCCCAAGCTGACCGCCGCAGATGTCGGCAATCGAAATACCGGCTTTCAACGGTATATCATTGGCGCGCGTCACATCCATCAGGCCGCACATGGCCTGCACCACGGTGTCGAAGGCTGGCCGCTCTTGATAGGCGGCATCGGCGCCAAAGCCGGTAATGGACGTGTAGACAAGCTTTGGATTGAGTTCGGCTAGCACCTCGGCAGAGAAGCCAAGCCGCGCCAGCGAACCCGGCTTCATGTTCTCAACCAGTACATCGGCGCTGCATAACAGTTTGCGGAAGAAATCGAGCCCTTTCTCGTTGCGCAGATCGACGCCAATGGCACACTTGCCGGCATTGCTGATGACGAAGAAGTAGCTCATGCCATCGCGGTGCGGCGCCCATTGTCTGGCGGAATCGCCTTCGAGCGGCTCGATCTTGATGACCTCCGCGCCAAGCGTCGCCAGATGACGGCCGGCCAACGGCGCGGTTGTGTACTGGCCAAGTTCGACAATGCGGATGCCCTTGAGCGGCAATTCGGCGGCTTGCGGCGCGAGCGTCGCAGAAAGATTTTCGGGGATGCGGGTCCGGCCGCTATCAGGCGCGGGAATTGTGCCGGAACCGTAGGCCGCCTCGCCCGGCGCGAACAGATTGCCGGCAACGCGGAGCATGCGGCCACCCGGACCGACCACCTGGTGTACCGAATGACGATGGCGCAGATTAGGCTCGTCGGCCAGCGCGCCCACCGGCACGATTTCGCCGCAGGCGATGTTGGCGCCGCTCAGCACGGCAATGCAGTCTTTCGCCGGATGCCTGGCCATCCAGCCGGCGACATGATCGTCGACTTCGTCGCGCCGCAACATGCGCGCGCCCAAATTTGCGTAACGCTGGTCGCGGCCGAGTTCCGGCTGGCCGATCACTTCGCAGATTTTCTGCCAATGCGCTTCGGATGCCGAACACAACAACACCCAGCCATCGCTGGCGCGATAGGCGTTCCACGGCGCCGCCATCGAATGGCGGTTGCCGAGACGGCGCGGCTTGCCGCCACCGAAATGCGAGGGGAAAAACGTCGCCATCGCATTCACGGCGCAGTCGTACAGCGCCATGTCGATCGTCTGCGCGATGCCGCTGAGACGACGCACGCGCAGGCCTGCGACTATCGACGCGGCGGCATAAAGCGCGGTCGAGAATTCCACCACGGGCGCGCCAACAGAAACCGGCGGGCCAGAGCTCTCGCCTGTCGTATCGGCGATGCCGCTGATCGCTTGCAGCAGGAAATCCGAAACCGGTACGGCACTCCGTTCGGTTGTCCGCGCACCGAACGCGGTGATGTCGCAGACGATGGCCGATGGCGATGGCGGTCCCGGCAGTGCCACGGCGTCGGCATCGGACGAGGTGATCACAACATCAGCGGCGGCGATCAACTGCAGCAAGGCATTGTCGCCGGCCTTGCCGCTCCAGCGCAGGCTTTGTTTGCCGTAGGCGAAAAGATCGCGCTGACTGAACTTGTCCTCGAACGAAGCGTCGGGAGTTGCGCCGTCCGTTTCGGTGAAGAACACCGTCGCGCCGAGTTGCGCCAGCAAGGATCCCGTCGCGCCGCACGCCAGCCGGCGACCGAATTCAAGCACCACAATGCCATCGAGCGGGCGAGGCGCGGTCATGGCTCGGCCACCTTGAAGCGCGGCACGGCCACATCGCCCTCCACTGTATCGAACAAGACCTCGACGGTCCGGCCGACCAGGTCCTGATCGATGTACTTGCGCTCGAGATCGACGATGTCGGTAAACATGCGCGGCCCCTCGGGCAACTGAACCATAACGACGCTGTACGGCACATGATCCTTCCAGGCCGGGCTATAGGCCCGATGGAAGACGAGATGTGACAGCACCGTGCCGCGACCGGACATCCTCACCCAGTCCGACTTGTCGCTCAGGCAGGCGGTGCAAACCGGGCCGATGGGGAAGCGAATATGACCGCAAGACTGACACTTCTGCATGCGCAGTTCGCCCTTGCTGGCGGCGTCCCAGAACGGCTGCGTCAAGGCGGTGATTTGCGGCGCGGGCTTTTTGGTGGGTGCGTTCATCGGGATCATCCGCCCTGCAGTATCATGGCGTTGGAGCAATTGAGCGACATGCCGCGTCCGGTTACGAGGCAGGTTTCAGCGTCAGCCACTTGCCGCGCGCTGCTTTCGCCGCGGATCTGCCGAACACCTTCCACGATATGCAGCCAGCCTTCCATGTAGCTTTCTGAAAGATTGCCGCCCGCGGTGTTCACCGGCAGATCGCCGCCAAGCTGGATACGACCGCCCTCGACGAAGCTGCCGCCCTCGCCTTCCTTGCAGAAGCCGGCGTGCTCCAGCCACAGGATCACCGAGATCGTGAAGTTGTCGTAGAGCTGCGCGACATCGACGTCGCTCGGACCGAGGCCGGCCATGCGGAAAGCGTCGGACAGAGCCTGCTTCTGGTGCGGCACATACCACCAGCGCTCGTGCTCCATGTTCATTGTCGTATGTGCCTGACCCATGCCCTTGATGGCGACGGGCTTTTTTTTCAGGTCGCGGGCACGGTCGATGCCGGTGACGATGATGCAGACGCCGCCGTCCGAAATCAGGCAGCAGTCGAGCAGCCGCAGCGGTCGCACGATCATGCGCGAATTCTGGTGATCCTCGATCGTGATCGGCGTGCGCATCACCGCGTGTTCGTTCATCGACGCATGCTTGCGACAGGCGACCGCCACTTCGGCAAGCTGACGGCTGGTGGTGCCGTATTCATGCATGTGCCGGTCGGCAGCGATGCCACTGTTTGCGGCGGCGCCCAGCATGCCCCACAGGCCCCAACTGAGTTCACCGCCGCTCGCGCGGTTGAACGTGACGCCACCGGTCTTGGCGGTATCGCCAAATACGCAGGCGACCGTCGAGGCAAGACCGGCGTGGATCGCCATCACCGCCATCTGCACCAGACAGCCGGCGGTCGCGCCGCCCATGGTCATGCTGCCGGTGTATCGCGGATTGATGCCGACCGCCTCGCCGAAGCGTAGATAATGCAGGCTGGCTTCCGGCGAGGTCGTGCCCGGCATGGTCAGCAAGCCGTCGATATCCTCCTTGCGCAGGCCGGCGTCGGCAATGGCGCGTTTGAAGGCCTCGATACCCAGATCGAGAGGCGTGCGGCCTTGCAGCGTGCCCTGCTCCGTCGCTCCAACCCCTACGATTGCGGCCCTGCCGGAAATACTCATTTCGATTATCGTCCCTTGAAGTCCGGCTTGCGCTTTTCGCGGAACGCCTGCCGGCCTTCAGCGCGGTCCTGCGTATCGCGAATGATCGTGAACAATGTGCGCTCGAGCGCGAGCCCTTGCGCGAGCGGCAAGTCGGCTCCTTCGCGGATCGCCTTGCGCGTCATCTGCACCGACAGCGGCGCGTTCTCGGCGATGCGTTCCGCCAGTTGCGTGGCCGTGGCCATGAGGTCTGCTGGCTCGACGACCTGACTGACGAGACCCATCTGCAATGCCTCCTCGGCGGAGATGCGATCGCCCGACAGGGCCAGATGCATCGCGCGTCCCAGACCGACAATACGGCTCAGCCGCTGGGTGCCGCCGCTGCCGGGCATGCTGCCGATCTTGACCTCGGGCAGCGCGAAGGTGGCATTTTTCGCGGCGATGCGGATGTCGCAGAGCAGCGCCAGTTCCAGTCCGCCCCCCAGCGCCATGCCGTTAATCGCCGCAATCACCGGCTTGGTCAGATTGAGGTCGCGCACCAGGCTGCGGTTGCTGCGATCTAGTTGGGCCGCCGGTCCCGAACCGGCCGCCGGCGGCGCCGTCAGGTCCGCACCCGCGCAGAATGCCTTGTCCCCCGAGCCAATGAGCACGGCGACGCGCTTCGTCGTATCGGCGTCGAACGCGAGCAGCGCCGCTTCAAGCGAAACCCGCATGTCGAGCGACAGCGCGTTGCGCGCGTCGGCGCGATCCAAGGTGATGATCGAGACGAAGCCGCTGCCGGAGACGGAAATATTCATCAGCGCACCTCCGGCAGACCGTTGCGGATAAGATCGCGGCCGATGGTCCAGCGGTGCACTTCCGACGGTCCTTCGACGATGCGATAGGCCCGCGTCACGCGGTACATATATTCGAGCGGCAATTCCTTGCTGACGCCCATGCCGCCGAACAACTGGATGGCACGATCGATGACGCGGCCGACCATTTCGGGGCCCTGGATTTTGACCATCGATCCATCGAGACGGATGTCCTCGTCGCCACGGTCGACGCGGCTGGCGAGGCGGTAGACCGCCAACCGGCACGCCTCCATTTCCTGGTAGCTGTCGGCGATCCAGAACTGCACGGTCTGCCGGTCGGCCAACTTGCTGCCGAAAGTCGAGCGCGCGTTGGCCTGCTCGATCATCATCGAGATGCAGCGGCGCGCGAAGCCCAGGCAACGCGCCGCGATCTCGGCGCGGCGGATGCTCAGGCGGCGCTGTAAGGGCACGAAGGCCTGGCCAACCTCGCCAAGCACGTGGCTGTCGTCGAGCTCGACATTCTCGTAGTGCACTTCATAAGGATGGTACTCGCCGATCATCGGAAAGGACGCGGGGATGGTCAGGCCGGGCGTGCCTTTGTCGACGAGAAATGCCGTCATCCCGCCGCGGGATTTCTTTGCTGGATCGGTCACCGCAATGGTGATGATGAAATCGGCATCCTTGGCACCGCTGATGAAGATCTTGGTGCCGTTGAGTAGCCATTTGCCGTTGCGCCGTTCCGCCTTCATGGCAATGGCGCCGGCATCCGAGCCGGCGCCCGGCTCGGTCAGCGCCAGACAGGATTTCTTGGCGCCGGTCGCATATGGCAGCAGATAGCGCTCGACCTGATCGCCTTTGCAGCAATCCTTGAGGAAATGCAGGTTCGGACTGTCGGGCGGCAGAACGAATGGAACGATCGACAGCTTGAGCTGCTCAATGGCGACGATCTTGGCAAGCGCGCCGAGATCCTGCCCGCCGAACTCCTCCGGGACGTCCATGCCCCAGAGACCGATTCCTTTGGCTTCGTCCTGCAGCTTCTTTGCGATGTCGGGCGGCAACAGCGGCGTATCGGAAAAGCCACGCTCGGCTTCGCGGCGAATGACCGTCTGCTCCAAGGGCAGCAGCTTTTCGCGCGTGAAGCGGGCCACCACGTCACGGATCATCCGGACATCTTCGGGCAGATCAAAGTTCATCGTGTTGTCGGTCATTTGATCACGCCTTGCGCGGCCAAAGCCTGGCATTGCTCGGCGCTCAAACCGGCAATCGCCGGCAATTCATCATTGTGCTGACCGAGCAGCGGCGCACAGCTTCGATAGTTGGTCGGCGTGCGCGAAAATTTGGCGGCGATGCCGTGGTAGAGCGTCCGCCCCATGACCGGGTGATCGAGATGCTGCCAGAATCCGCGAGCATTCAATTGCCCGTCTTCCGCAATCAGATCGGCCGGTTGCGCGACAACACTGGCCGGGATGCTTGACGATTGCAAAAGGCGCTCGACCGCTTCCGCGGGCTGACTGCGGGTCCATGCCCGCAACGCCTCGTCAATATCCGCGCGCGAACGCGAGGCCAGCGCCGGCTGGCCCATGACCTGGCAAAGGGCCGAGAGCATCGCGCCGTTGCGAACGGCGATGGCGCACCAGCGCTCCTCCCCTGCGCAAGGATAGACGCCGCGCAGCACATAGCCTTCGCTTGCCTCGCCCGGTCGGCTGACGCGGCCGTTGGCGGCATAATCCAGCACGGCATCGGGAAACGCCGCCATGGTCGACTCGATCTGCGAAATAGCGATCTCCTGCCCTTTGCCGGAACGCCGGCGCCACGCAAGCGCGGCAAGCACGGAGAACGCTGCGTGCAGCGGATTGGGCAGATGATCGGGATAGTTCGTCCCGGTGCCGACCGGCGGCCGGCCGGGCGCACCGCCGAGACCGAACATGCCGGCGATCGCCGCAATGCTCATGCCGTAACCGATATAGTCGCGATAAGGCCCGCTCGCGCCGGCCATCGGCATCGACAGAAAGACGATGCGCGGGTTGACCGCCGCGACGTCGGCATATTCGAGGCCGAACTTCTTCATGGCCTTCGGCGAGAACGAGTTTGCCATGACGTCGGCATTACGCGCCATATTGAGCACAAGGCCGCGCGCGCCCGGCTCCTTCATGTCGATGGAGACGCTTTTCTTGTTGGTATTGCGCACCGCGAAATACCCGCTCTCTTCCAGGCCGCGCGAACCCACGAGGGGCTCGGCGCGCCGCAACTGGTCGGGCCGGGTACGCGACTCGATCTTGATCACCTCGGCGCCGAAGTCGGCGAGGATCTTGGTTGTGAACGGCCCGGCGCCGACCCAGGTGAAATCGATAACGCAAATGCCGCTCAGCGGAAGTTTGCCGGTCATGCAAACTCCTTTTGCGCCAGCATGGCCTTGCGGACGGCGTCCGTGTGTTCGCCGAGACTTGGCGCACGCAAGCCCGCGGTCCAGGGCGTTTCGGTCAGATGGTACGGCGCGCCGGGACCCTTGAGTTCGGTGCTGCTGATGGCGCCAATTCGCGTGAAGAAGCCGCAGGCGTTGAGATGCGCGTCGTTGAAGGCTTCGCCGCTGTCATTGATCGGCGCAATCGCGATATGGCGCGCCTGCCCCTGCTCAAACAATTCCTGCTTGCCGCGGGTTCTGGCGAACTCCGTGAAGATGGTGCGAAAGCGCGCCTTGCTGTCCGGCTTCGCCTTGAAGGCATTGTCGAACCATTCGGGCGTGCTGAGACTGTCGGCGTCCGGCGTGCCGCTTTCCCGCAACCAGGCAACGACGTCGGACCAACCGGTGCCCAGACCGGAGTCGGCGGCATACAGCAGCACATAGCCATCGCGGCACGGATAAATGCCGATACCGGCCTGACGCTCGTCCTCACCAAGCCGGCGGCGTTCGACGCCTTTCAGCGTCAGGAATTGTGGAGCGGTCTCGGTGCCAAGCGCGACGACCTCCTGCATCGAAATATCTATGAACTGGCCGCCGCCCGTCGCCTCCCTGCCGAGATAGGCGATCATGCCCATGACCGCGGCGTACTGCGCGCTGCTGTAGACCGCGAGTTCACCCTCTGAAACCAGCGGACCGCGATCGGCATAGCCGGTCAGCCACGCCATACCGCCGGAGGCCATTGCGACCATATCGTCTCCGGCGTCCTGCGCGCGCGGTCCGGTCTGCCCGAAAGGCGTCACGGCGCACCAAACGATGTTCGGGTTGACGCTGGCGACTTCGTCATAGGCAAAACCGTCGCGGCGCCAATCGGCCTGAAGCCGGTCGTCGACGACGATATCCGCGTGGCGCAGCATCTCGCGAAACAGGACGCGGTCGCGTTCAACCGCCAGATCAATGACAACGCTCCGCTTGCCGGCGCTGAGATACTGGAAATGCAGACTGGCCTCGCCATCCCGGCGGCCGCCAAGAAAAGGCGCATGACGGCGAGCCTCGATACCACCGGGCGGCTCGACCAACGTGACATCGGCGCCGAGATCGGCAAACAGCTTGCTGGCATAGCCAAGCTGTTGGCTGATATCGAGCACGCGGACATCCGAAAGAGCCTTGTCATGCATTAAGCCGTCGATCATGCCGTGCGCCCCAGCCGCATGCCGAGCAATGTCGACAGTTGGTTCGCCGTCTCGACGACCAACACACGCAACTTGTCCTCGCGGCCATCAAACCGGCCGCTCGGTCCGGTCACGGTGATGCAATAGACCTGGCCCTGATGGCTCCAGACCGGCGCGGCAATGGCGGTGGCGCCGCGCACACGTTCATTATGGGTGACGGCATATCCCTGCTTCTTGATCTTCGCGAGGGAGCGCTTCAAACGCTGCTTGTCGACTTCATTCGGCTTCGCCTGCGTCTTGACGACACGGTCGACCTCCGCGTCCTTCATGCCAGATAGAAACATCTTGCCGGTCGCCCCGTGCAGCAACGGCAGGCGCGCGCCTGGCGTCACAATCGATTTCAGGGATGAATTGCTTTCGACTGCGTCCAGACAGACGCGATGATCGCCATCAAGCATACTTATTTCTGCGGTTTCGCCGGTCTTGGCGGCCAGCGCCTCCAGAAACGGATGAGCGATGTCGCGAATGCCGAGCGATTTTTGCGCAATGCTGGCAAGCGTCATCAGCTTGTGCGACAGGCCGTAAGACTGGTTCTCGAGCTGCACGAGATAGCCCGAGCCAACCAGGGTCGCCAGAATGCGAAACGTCGTCGTCTTCGGCAGCGCAATTTCCTGCGAAATCTCCTGCAGTGTCATGCGCGGCTTGTCGTCGCTGAAGCACTCAAGCACGGCAAGCGCCCTATGCAACACGCGGATCATGCGACTTCTCCATGCGTGACGAACTCGGCTGTCCAGGCCCGCAGAATTGCGTCGCGATCGGCATCGGGTTCGCCAATCATCGGACCGGGCACCGGCGGCGTCAGCGTCAGCGGATAGGGCGAGCCCAGAATAGAGGCCGAGTCGCGGCCCGACGACGGCACGCGACGCAACATGCCCCGCGTCATCAAGCTGCCGTCGGCAAAGACATCGCCCAAATCGCGGATAGCCACGTCGCCGGCCGCCGCACGCCGAAAGACCCACCGGCCGTCATCGTTCTTGACCGCTGTTCCTTCGAACAAGGCGGGCGGATAGTCGCGGCCCTGCCCCATCAACCATTTCAGCGCGTCGAGCATCGAGATGTCGACATGCTGCGCGACGCCGTCTCGGTCGCGGCGGCGCAAGGCTGCGAGGATGCCGAGTACTGCGAGATGGCCGGCGATCAGATCGGCGACCGAAAAGCCGACCTTGCAAGGCGCGGCGCCGTTGCCGACCTTCGACATGATGCCACTTTCGCCCTGGATGACCGTATCGAGTGCGGCATCGGGCGCGCCATGGTGGCCGTAGCCGGAAATCGAACAATAGACGATATGCGGATGGCGGCGGGTGACAGCCTCGACGCCGAAACCGAGTTTCTCCAGCGCGCCCGCCTTCAGATTCTGCACCACCACATCGGCGCTGCCGAGAAGTTTTTCGAACGTGGCGCAGTCCGCGTCATCCCCGAGATCGAGGACAATGGATTTCTTGCCGGTGTTGTAGTGGGCGAAATAGCCGCTGACATGACCGGCCCGCGGCGACCAGGTGCGCGACACCTCGCCCTTGGGCGGCTCGACCTTGACGACTTCGGCGCCAAGATCGCTGAGCGAACGGCCGGTCACCGGTCCAGCGGTAAAGGGACCGATTTCCAGCACCCGGATATCCTGGAGCGGCGCCGCGGCGCTCGCTTTTCGCCGGCGCTGCGCCGGCGCACCTTGCACCGTCATGGCGGTAAGCCCAAAAGGCAGGCGGTCCTCGCCGTCTGTCTCGCCCGAAGCGATGGCGCCGGACGGGATGCCGTTCTTCTTGAGCAAGGTCGCGATGTCCGCGACCGACATCGTCCGCGTCCAGGACTCGACCAATGCGTCGACCGCCGCGATATTGGATTGGCGAGCATTCATGTCGCTAAAAGCCGGATCGGCGAACTTGCTGCCCTGCCCCATGACGCCGAGCAACTTCTTCCACTGCGCATCGGAACTCGTGCAAACCATGACGAAGCCATCGCGCGCGGCATAAGCGTTCCACGGCGCGCAGATCGAATGACGCGCGCCGTCGCGATAACCCGACGCTTTGCCGGCGGTGGCCTGCGCAATGAAGGTACCGAGCAGGCTGGCATTAGTGTCCCACACCGCGGCGTCGATCGCCTGCGCGGGCCCGCCTGCCTCGACAACGCGCAGCGCTGCGAGAATTGATGCGGCAGCATCGATTCCCGTGAAAGTTTCGAGCACCGGGATCATTACCGCCTGTGGTGGACCATCGGCGTCACCGGTGGTTCCCATCAAGCCGCCAAGTGCCTGCATGACGATTTCAGGTGCATCCGTGGCAATGTCAGGATGGTGCAGCGCTCCGGTCGAGGAAATGGCGCAGCGGACGACGTCGGCGCTCGCCTGCATCCCATCCGGCGCGCCAACGACAACGTCGGCTCTAGACCCCGGGGCGCCACGCACAACATCGGCGCCAAGCTGCGCCAGCAGGCGGGCGCACACAGCGACCGCATGCCGCCCTTCGCGTTGCACCACCCTAATGCCGCTGAGCGCGCCTTGCGCATTCATTGCGGTCAGCTCCGGAAGGCGTCCAGCCCGGTGATTTCGCGGCCCTGAATGAGCGCGAGGATCTCGTTGGTCGCATCCGGGATAGGCAGCATGCGCACGTCGCGATAGAGCCCTTCGATCTTCGCTTCACGGCTGATGCCCATGGCACCATGGACCTGCATCGCCAGCGAAATGGCGTCATGGCAGGCGGTTGTGGCGTACCGCTTGGCCATGGCCGAACTGCCATTGGCGCGCTCGCCGCGATCGATGGCGTCGAGCGCGTAATAGCAAAGCAGACGGCTGGTGGTGATCGCGGTCTGGATATCGGCGAGGTTCTTCTGGATGAGCTGGAAGCCACCGATCGTCTTGCCGAACTGCTTGCGCATGCCGGCATAGGCAACCGCGGCGTCGAATGCCTTCTGCGCCAGTTGCGTGGCGGCGAGCCCGACGAGCGGTCGGTTGCCGTTCCAGGTCAACGTCAGAACGCGGGCGGCGTCGCCAGCGGCACCAAGCGCATTGTTAAGCGGGGTCTTGGTGTCGTCAAAAAAGACTTCGGCGAGATGGCCCTGGCGCAAACCAAGCGTCGCAGTCTCCTGCGTCTTGAATGAGGACTTTTCTCGTTCACAGACGACGCGGCGCATGCGAATTGAGCCGTCAGCTTGAGCTTCGCCGCAGGTGACGTTGATCGTGTCGCAGATCGAGGCGTTGGTGATCCAAGCCTTACTCCCGTTGATCACCAGCATGTCGCCTTCGGTTCGCACGCGCGTCTTGACGCCGCGGGGATCGGAACCGATGTCCGGTTCGGTCGTGCCGGTGCAGCAAATTTTCTCACCCGCGAATAGCGGGGTAAGGATGCGCTCGCGTTGTTCAGGTGTGCTCTCGGCATAGATGCGGGCGATGGTGCATTCATGGGCGAGCAGCGAGATGGCGACCATGGCCGGCAACTGCTCGAACATCAGGCCGTAATTGAGCATGCTCATGCCGGAGCCGCCTGCCTCTTCCGGCAGACGCGGCGCGGTCAGGCCCTGGCTGGCCAGCACCTTGTAGATGGCCAGCATCTCATCCTTCGGCAGCGGCTGATCCGGCGGATTGCGATCGAGCACGGGCTGGATATCGCGATCCACCATGCGGATGGCGGAGTCGCGCACCATATTCTGTTCATCAGAGAGCGCAAATTGCATGGCTTGTTGTCCGATCAGGGCATGACAAAGCCGCCGTTGACGCTGAGAACCTGGCCGGTGACCCAGGATGCGTTGCGACTGGCGAGGAAAGCGATGGCGGAGCCGATATCGAGGGGTTCGCCGATGCGGCGTGTCGGGTACATTTTGAGGACGGTCTGGACGCGCTTGGCGTATTTCTCGTCGCCCATCTGGGCGCGCATGCCTTCCTCGCGTTCCTGGCGGAGTTCGGTGTTGGTTGCGCCCGGCGAGACGACATTAAGTGTAATTCCGTCCTTACCGACCTCCTGCGCCACCGATTTCACCAGCGCGATGACGCCAGCCTTGGCGGCGGCGTAATAAGAAAGCCTTGCCTGCCCGATGCGCGCCGAGTCCGACGCGAGACAGATGATGCGGCCGTATTTCCGCTCGGCCATCCCCGGCAATACCGCGTGGATGACGTTCATCGGCCCGTAAAGGCAGACCTCAATCATTCGCTTCCAGTCGGCCGGCCCAGACTCCATGAACAACTTGTCGTCGAGCACGGCCGCGCAGTTCACCAGGACCGACAGCGGGCCGATTTCTTTCTCAGCCGCCGCGATCATGGTTTTCACCTGATCGGTATTGGTCACGTCGACCTTGATGCCAACAGTCTTGGCGCCACTATCCTTGGCAAGCTTTTCCGCAGCCCGCTTCGCAGCGTCGCCGTTGATGTCGGCCAGCGCCACGCCGCAACCTTCTGCCGCCAGCAGTTCCGCGGCTGCATAGCCGATGCCGCGCGCGCCGCCAACGATGAGAACAGACTGTCCTTTTATCCCGTAATCCACGTTCACCCCTATCTTGACGAATATCTACCGCAGCGCACCATACTCAGCGCTTCGCCCGGTACTGGCGGAAGTTCGGCTTGCGCTTTTCGAGGAAAGCACGAATGCCTTCCATGTTCTCGGTGTTGCCGTAGATCGACGCGAGCAATTCGGCTGTTGGGAAGTACGACGAATAAAACTCCTGGTCCGAGCCGGCATTGAGCGCGAGTTTTGCAATCCGAAGACTTTGCGGGCTCTTGTCGAGAATGTCCTGGCAAAGCGCATCGACGCGGGCGTCGAGTTCTTCCGGCTCACACACCTCGTTGATCAGCCCCATGTCGAGGGCCTGTTGCGCCGTATAAAGCCTGCAGGTGTAGACCATCTCCCGCGCCTTGCGTTCGCCGACATAACGGGCGAGCAGCTGGCAGGCGCCCCAGATCGGAATACTGCCCACCCGCGGCCCGGTCTGGCCGAACTTGGAGTCGCTCGACGCCACCGACAGATCGCAGAACAGGTGGATTTCGTTGCCGCCGCCGACGCAATAACCGCGAACCTTCGCGATAATCGGCTTGTCGATCATACGCATGGCCGTGGAAAGGGCGATCAGGCGGCGCATATGGGTGCGCCCCACTTCCGGATACCGTTTCTGCTGGTCGCCGACGTCGCCGCCGGCGCAGAACGCCTTGTCCCCGGCGCCGGACATCACCACCACACCAACTTCGGGATCGTCCGCCGCTAGCGAGATCGCGCGCGTCAGTTCCTCGTAGGTCTGCGGCCGCACGGCATTGCGCACTTTCGGACGATTGATAACGATATTCGCGACGCCACCTTGCGCCGCATACGTAATGTCTTCGAACTGCGTCATTCCAAATACTCACTCGAGATGGCGGTCGCTCCGAAGAGCCATGACCGGCGGTTATCGCACCGTGACGAGAAGTCTTTGGTGCGGCTAGACGATCTCAACCATTGTTTTATTGCCTGTGGCATCCAGTCCACTAGACGGAACGTGTTCCACACCATAGAATTGGCATCGACGGTTTGTCAACGCTTGCTGCTATCCGGCGTCAGAAACGGGAGCAGCAACAGACGCGGAGGAAGCGAGAGACATGACTTCACTAATGGAAAACCTGGGACGCATGGCCGTACTCGTTGGCGCACTCGCCTCGACACACGCCTATGCGCAAGACACGATTCGAATTGGCGCGCCGTTTGAATTGAGCGGACGCTTCGTTGCCTACGGCGCGCAAGGAAAGCGCGGCGTCGAAATGGCCGTGGATATCTACGGCGGCAAGATCGGCAACAAGAAGATCGAAGTTCTCTATCGCGACGTTCAGAGCAACAACCAAGCCGCGGTGACAGCATTCACCGAACTCACGCAGCAGGAGAAGGTCGATTTCGTCATCGGCCCGATCGCGTCTGGCATCGTCGCGGCGTCCGTTCCGGCATGGCGCCAAACCAAGCCGCTGTGGATCGTGCCTGGCTCGTCTTCGACGCAGCTCGAAGATGCAATGAAGGGTGAACCGCTTTTCTTCCACACCTATCCTTGGGCCTATCAGTATCATGAAGGGGCCGCGAAATCGCTGGCCGATGCGATGGGAAAAGGCAAGAAGGTCGCGATCGTTTATTCGGACGGCGCCTATGGCCGCGAACAGCTGCCGTGGGCCAAGGAGTTCTACACCAAGAACGGCTTCACCATCGTCGCGACCGAACTGGTTCGCGAGGGCTCAGCCGATCTCAATCCGGTTCTGCAGCGCATCCGGCAGACACGTCCCGACGTTCTTGTCGGCATCGTTCAGACCACCGACGGCATTCAGCTCGCCAAGCAGATTCACGTTGCAAAACTGAATATTCCGGTTCTCGTCGGCACGGCCTATCCGCAACTTCAGGAATGGTCGCAAGCCACCGGCGAAGCCGCAGATGGCTGGATCGGCGTCACCACTTATCTGCCGGGCATGAAGCGCGCGGCCGATCCAAAGCTGGCGAAGCTGTTTCCCTCCCTGACCGACTGGGAAGTGGACTTCAAGAAGCGCTACAATCGCGAACCCGAGTTTCTTGATGTCACCAACTACACTTCCATGATGATGCTGCTCGTCGCCATCGAACGCGCCGGCAGCACCGACAAGGAGAAGGTGGCCAAGGAATTCACGAAGCTCGACATCCAAACCATGCTGGGCAGCTCCAATTTCGCGCCGACGCCGGGCGGCGCCCTGCATCAGGCGTTCAACGACATGGTCGTGTTCCAGCGCGTCGGCGAGAAGTTCGTCGTGCTTTATCCGCCGGATGCGGCTGACGGCAAGCTGCAGCTCAAGAAATAACAGCGTCTTCCCGGCCCGCGACACACGTTCGTTGCGGGCCGGCACTTATTGAATAATTGCCTTCGCGGAGCCGATGTTCCATGTCTCTCCTATTGCAATGCCTCGTCGACGCGATTTTGCTCGGTGGGCTTTACAGCCTCATGGCGATCGGCCTTTCACTTGGCTTCGGCGTCACACGCATCATCAATTTCGCGCATGGCGAGATGATCATGTTCGGCGCCTATGGCGCATACTTCGCTTCTATACTGTTGGGGGTCGATCCGCTGCTGTCGCTGCCGGTCGTTGCTGTCCTCGTGGCCGCCGCTTCGGCGCTGCTCTTCAAGGGGCTCATTGAGAAAGTGCTCGATGCGCCGCACATCAACCAGATTCTGCTGCTTTTCGGCATTGGACTCGTTTTGCAGAACGTCGCCGCCATCCTGTGGACCGGCGATGCGCGCTCCGTCTCGACGCCCTACGCGCTGACTGCCTTCGAATTCGACACGTTGCTTGTCCCGCACGGCCGCGTGATCGCCTTTGTCACCGCCGCCATTCTCATTGTCGCCCTGTTCTGCTGGTTGCACTTCAGCGAACTCGGACGGGCGACACGCGCCGTCGCCGAAAACGGTCAGGCAGCGACTTTGATGGGTATCAACGTGTCGCGTATGTACATGATCTCCTTCGGGATTAACGCCGCGCTCGGCTCGGCGACTGGCGCAATCAGTGCATTCTTGCTCACCGTCACACCGTTCATGGGCTTCCATATGCTGGTGAAGGCATTTGCGATTGTCGTGCTGGGCGGCCTTGGCAGCGTTCCTGGCACCATTCTCGGCGCCTTCGCGCTCGCTTTCGCCGAAACCTGGGTGAGCTATTACGTTCCCGACGGCAGCGGTTGGGCGGAAGGCGTGTCCTTCGTCGTTCTCCTCTGCGTTCTTATCATCCGCCCAAAGGGCATTCTTGGACAAGCGGTGGCGGTGCACTGATGCAAGCGCGTTTCGTCATCTACGCCCTGCTGGCGATTGCGGCGATCCTATTGCCCCTTGTGGCGCCGCCGGTCATGAACAACCTGATCCTACGCGTCGGCAGCCTTATGATCCTGGCGATTAGCTGGAACCTCGCCGCCAACGCCGGCCTGATCTCTCTCGGCCACTCCGCCTTCTGGGGCCTGGGCAGCTATGCGGCCCTGCTGGTCGCTAATCGCCTCGGCTGGCCGTTCTTCGCGTCGCTCATCCCGGCAATGCTGATCGGCGCGATTTCGGCCGCGGCCATTGCGGTGATCACCGGCCGGCTACGAGGCATATTTTTTGCGATCGCCATGCTGGCGCTCTCGGAAGGTCTGCGCGTCATCGCCGTGATGACGCCGGAATTCACCGGCGGCGGCGCCGGCGTCTTCATCGATCAAGCCCTGCGGCCGAGCACGCAGACCGTGGCCATGGTTACGGCGGCGTGCGCGGTTGGGTGCGCAATCATTGCCTACTGGATTTCGCTGACGCCGTTTCACTACGCCTGCCGCGCGATGCGCAACAATGAGAACGCGGCGGAGATGCTTGGCATCAATCCGCTGCGTTTCCGTATCGCCGTCCTGAGCCTGTCCGGCGCGATGGCATCGCTCGCGGGCGGCGTGAACATCTGGTACAGCGGCTTTCTCGATCCCGCCATCGGCTTCGATCTCCACGTGACCATCCTGGCGCAGATCGCTCCGATCCTCGGCGGCATTCATACGCTTGCAGGCCCTATTATCGGGGCATTCGCCACTATCGGTCTTTCGGAAGTTACGCGCGTCATGGTCGGCGAGCAAGGCTTCAGCTTGCTCGTCTATGGCGTGATCCTGGTGTTCTCCATTCTGTGTATGCCGAAAGGAATCTACGGCACGTGGCTGACCTGGTCGCAACGCAAACGCCAAACCACCCCCACCGCTCCGTCAGCGACGAAGGCGGCCACGCCATGAAGCCTCTGCTCAGTCTGGAAGGTCTGCGCGCCGGTTACGACGACTCTGTCGTTCTGGAAGACGTCAGCCTGACCGTCAACGAAGGCGAAGTCGTTGCCCTTCTCGGCGCCAACGGCTCCGGCAAGACCACGACGATGCGCGCGGTCACGGGATTGATCCGGCCGTTCGACGGCAAGATCACGTTCGCCGATCAGGACCTTCTCGCCGTCGAGCCGCACAAACGGGTCGATCTCGGCATCGCGCTTTGCCCGGAAGGCCGGCAGGTTTTCCCGAATATCTCAGTGGAAGAAAATCTGTTCCTGGGCTCCTTCTGCCCGCGCTCGCGGCCGTCTCGCAAGGCGTCGCTGGAAAGCGTCTACACCCTCTTCCCGAAGCTGGCCGAACGCCGCATGCAGAAGGCCGGCCTGATGTCGGGCGGCGAACAGCAGATGCTGGCCGTCGGCCGGTCGCTGATGAGCAAGCCGCGCATGCTGCTGCTTGACGAGCCGTCGCTCGGTCTGTCGCCCAAGATGGTGCAGGTCCTGTTCGGCGCCATCGCACAAGTGGCCAAGAGCGGCATCAGCATTCTACTGGTCGAGCAGAATGCGCAGGCGGCCTTTGCAGTCGCCAAGCGCGGCTATGCCATAGCCATGGGCCGCGTCACCGCCAGCGGCTCGATTGCCGAACTGACGAAGTCCGGCGCTCTTCAGAGTTCCTTCCTGGGCTCGCACAATCCCAGTAGCAACGCATAAAGGCCGAGGAACGCGATGCTCGATATTCAGAACCTGTCCAAGCGCTTCGGCGGCCTGCTAGCGATCAACGACCTGACAGTATCGGTGAAGAAAGACCAGTTCCTCGGCGTCATCGGCCCGAACGGCGCCGGCAAGACCACCTTGCTGAACCTGATCACCGGCTACTACCGGCCGAGCCAGGGCAAGATATTTTTCGAAGGCGAGCGCATTGACGGTAAACGTCCCTATGAAATCTGCCGGCTCGGCATAGCCCGCACCTTTCAGGTTGTGCAGCCGTTCCCCGAAATGAGCGTCCTCGACAACGCGATGACCGGCGCGCTGTTCTCTCGCGACGGTATGACCATTCGCAAGGCCCGTGACCGCGCCATGGAAGCTCTTGAAATGGTCGACATCGCCCACCAGGCGGATGTCATGGCCGGCGCGCTCACCCTTGGCGCAAAGAAGAAACTCGAGCTGGCCCGCGCTTTGGCGACGAAGCCGCGGCTTCTGCTGCTCGACGAGGTCATGGCCGGCTCGCCGCAGAGCGACATCGACGAGTTGATGGAACTGCTCAAGCGTATCCATGCCAATGGTGTGACCATCCTGATGATCGAACATCTGGTGCACGTCATCATCGCTCTGGCGCAACATGTCTTCGTGCTGAATTTTGGCCAGGAACTGTTCCAGGGTAAGCCGGACGACGTCATCGCCCATCCGGAGGTGATCGAGTCATATCTTGGCAAGCCGCTAGAGGCGCTCGACGCCGAAGCATGAACGCGACTGTCTCCATGAGTGCAAATACTCCGGCTGGAATGTCCCTCGCGGCGCATGTATCCGGCTCCGGCGACAATGTCGTGTTGATTCACGGCGGCCGCGGGTCGCATAGCCATTGGGTGCGCAATATCGAGGCGCTTTCTCGGCATTATCGCGTCATCGCGCTCGACCTGCCCGGATTCGGCGACGCGCCGGACGTTGCCCGCGACATCGACCCGGACGACTATCTGGCGCTGGTTGCGGCCGGCATCGGCATATTGATCGGTGACCGGCCGACCGCCGTCATCGGCTTCTCGTTCGGTGGCGCCGTGGCCGCCGATCTAGCCCGCAGGCTCGGCGCGTGCTGCACCAAGCTGGCGCTTCTTGGTCCGGGCGGATTTGGCGAAGCCACGGGGCGCGTGCTCGACCTGAAGTCGCCGCCCACCGCCATCGAGACCGATCCCCGCTACCGCGCTGTTATCCGGCACAATCTCTTGGCCATGATGCTGCACAATCCCGACAGCATCGACGAGCGCACGATCGACATTCAATGCCGTAATATTGCGGGCAGCCGTTTCAACAGCCTCAAGGTCAGTCTGCGACCGACGATCCTCAAGGATCTCGGCGCCGTGTCGTGCCCTCTCCTGATGATCTGGGGGGCGAACGATACCGTCGCCTATCCTTCACCCGAGGCACGCGCGGCCGAATGCAGAGCCGTGCGGCCGGATGTTGAAATCAGACTGGTAGCGGGCGCCGGCCACTGGGTTCAGTATGAATCCGCCGACACGGTCAACGAGCTGTTGCTGCGCTTTTTGAAAGATAAATGAAGACCGACGTTACGAAAGGAACCTGCAACGTGGCCTACAAGTACATAAAGACGAGCCAGGACGGCTCTGCCTTCATCATCACCTTCAACCGTCCCGAACGGCGCAACGCGATCAGCGTCGCCACCATGGACGAGCTTATCGATGCAGCGCAGACCGCCGATGCCATTCCCGAGGTGCGTGGTGTCATCCTGACTGGCGGCATGGATTATTTCTCCGCCGGCGCCGACCTCAATGACGCACTCGCCATCAGCGGCGCCGCCGACGGCCTCGCCTACTTCAAGCGCTGGCACAGGCTGTGCGACGTCTACGAAAACCTGACCAAGCCGGTTTTTGCGGCAATCGAAGGATTCTGCATGACCGGCGGCTGCGAATTCGCCATGGCCTGCGACATTCGCATCGCCGCCGAGGATGCGACCTTCGCGATCACCAGTTCGAAGATCGGCACCGTCGCCGGCGCCGGCGGCACGCAGCGTCTGGCGCGCCTCGTCGGCCCGTCCAAGGCCATCGAGATTATGTTCGCGGCCGATCCGATCGATGCGACAGAGGCGCACCGCATCGGCTTGGTCAATCGCAAGGTCGCCAAGGGCACGGCGGTCGAAGAAGCCAAGAAGATGATCAAGGTCTACGAGAACCGGGCACCGCTGAGCCTCGCCTTCATCAAGCGCGTCGTTTATCGCGGCCTCCAGATGGATCTAGCCTCCTCGCTGGAGTTCGAGGCGTTCCTCGTCACCACGATCTATGGCTCGCAGGACCGCAAGGAAGGCATTTCCGCATTCCTGGAGAAGCGACCGGCGAAGTTCACGGGCAAGTAGAAGAAGAAAAGCGAGTATCACGATGCCGTCTCATAGCAAGGACACGCGCCTGCCCCTCGCGGGGCTGCGCGTGCTCGACTTCAGCCGTCTGCTGCCAGGCCCTTGGTGCACCCAGATGCTGGGCGATCTCGGCGCCGACGTGATCAAGATCGAGCAGCCCGGAAATGGCGACCTGAGCCGGCACAATCCGCCGAGCTACCGCGACAGCAGCGTTTACTTCAACAGCGTCAATCGCAATAAATCGAGCCTGTCGCTCGATCTGGCGAAGCCGGATGGCCGAGAGATCGCGCATCGTCTGCTGGCACAGGCCGATGTCGTGGTGGAATCGTTCCGACGCGGCGTGCCCGCCAAGCTGAAGATCGACTACGACACCGCCAAGACGTTCAAACCCGACATCGTGTATTGTTCGATAACCGGCTTTGGACAGACCGGTCTTTATGCGGGTATCCCCGGGCATGACCTTGTGGTGCAGGCCGCGACCGGGCTCATCGGCGCGGCGGCGTCCAATGGCCCGGCCACCGTTCCCGGCTTTCAGGCTGGCGACTATGCCGCCGCCGCCTATGCCACGATCGGCGTACTCGCCGCTCTGTACCGTCGGCGCGACAGCGGCGTCGGCTGCTATATCGACACGTCGATGTTCGACAGCCTGTTCAGCATGTGCAACATCGTCCTGACGTCCGGCATGGCGCATATCGCGGGTAACCGCGGGGCTCAGGCAATGGAGGTCTGGGGCGCCAATCCGCGCTATTCGATCTATACCGCGCAGGACGGTCGCGCCATCGCGGTGTCGCTGCTTGAAGCCGGCATCTGGAAGTCGTTCTGTCATCTCATCCAGAGGCCGGATCTGGTGTCGGAGAATGAATCGCCAAGCGACCGCCATACCAGCCACGGCGAACGCTCCGCGATTTATCGCAAGGCGATCCAGGACTACTGCTCGTCGATGCCGCGCCATCAACTGATCGAGAAGATGCTTTCGGCCGATATTCCGATCTCTCCGGTCAACGATCCGGACGAGGCTTTGCAGGACCCGCATGTGCGCGACCGCGGGTTGATCGAATGGATCGAACATCCGGTCGAAGGACGTATCCCGCAGATCGCCAATCCGCTGGCCGTCAGCGGCCTTGTGGACGCGAGGCGCCGTGGCGCGCCGGCCCTGGGCGCGGACAACGACGCCATTCTCGAAAGCCTCGGCTACAATGAAGCCGAACGAACGCAGCTTCGACGCAACAATATCGTCGGCAGCTGACAACGGGAGCCGAATATGCCGGAAACGCCGAATACGAATGCCGCCAGCGCGTATATTGCCGGGACGCGGACGCGGGCGATGCCGGACGACGTCCTCGATGCCGCCCGCATGTGCCTCGTCGACTGGTTCGGCGTCGCCATTGCCGCCCGCGACGAGGGCGCGGCCCAGGTCGTGCGCAAGGTTGCCAGCGGCCGTGGCGGTTCGGCGCAAGTGCTGTTTGGATCGCCAACCGATGAGCCGTTCGCTGCCCTGATCAATGGCACGATGGCGCATTGCCTGGATTTCGACGATACCCATGTCGGTTCGCTGGCGCATTTGAGCGGGCCAACCTGGGCGGCGACTCTGGCCGTCGGCACGGCGACCAAGGCGGAGCCCGCCGCCATGCTGCGCGGCTTCGTCACCGGGTTTGAAATCGGCGCACGGATCGGCAGGGGTGGCTTCGGCGATGCGTTGAATACCCGCGCCCTGCATTCGACCGGGTTTTGCGGCTGCCTCGGCGCCGCCGCAGCCGCGAGCGTGCTGTACGGCCTCGACGCAGGGCAGACAGCCAACGCCCTGGGCGCTGCCGCAACGCAGGCCTCGGGGCTTACAGGATCATTCGGCACGATGAGCAAGCCGTTCCACGCCGGCAAGGCGGCATTCAATGGCGTGCTTTCCGTACAGCTTGCCAAAGCCGGCTTCACCGCGGCTCATGACCTGCTCGAACCAGCGACCGGAATGTCCCCTGCCCTGATTCAGGATTGCTCGCGCGCCATCGCTCCGATGACATTCGCGGCGGGCGACTGGGAAATCCTGCAAAATACTTTCAAACCTTATGCGTCGTGCCTGCTGACCCATCCCGTCATCGACTCGGCGCGCAAGGTGCGGGCGCAGCTTGCCAGCCGCACCATCGAAGCCATTCAGGTCAACGTTCACCCGATGACCGTTCAACTCGCCGGCAACCCGTCGCCACAGACGCCGCTTCAGGGGAAGTTCAGCACCGCCTATTGCGTTGCACTGGCGCTCGCCGGTCATGTCGCCGCGGCACCGGATTTTTCCAGCGACCGCCTGAACGACCCGGTGCTGCGCAATCTTGTCGCTCGCGTGACGCTCAATATCGTGCCGGACATGTCGAAGACGGCGGCCTCGATTGCCGTGTCCCTGACCGATGGCAGCCGCATCGTCGCCGAAACGCCCTTGGCACTCGGTAACCCAGGAAACCCGATGCAGTGGGACGATCTGGAACGAAAATTTCTCGGCTTGGCCGAACCGGTGCTCGGCCGTACAGCCGAAGCGACGTTTCGCAATTTGCGGCAGTACGGCAAAGGCGGCGACATCGGTGCCGCCTTTGACGCGATCAATCAAACCGCTAACGAAAAGCAGGTTGCGATACGCTCCGAGCCTCGAAAGGCCTGAGCGACTTCGTCTCCGGCCAAGTCCTCGCGTCGATGGCGGCGGCCAGATCCACCCCGCGAAATGCGATCTCAAATTGCGCCAAGCGGTACAACATCCGATTTGCGCACCCAAGCTAAGCCATTAGAGAACAATAGATATTCCCGCTCAGCAGACCCTCTCCATCATCGGGGCGATACTGAAGCGTCTTTGCAGCAGTTTTGGCGTGTTCGCTTGCATAGCTGGGGGCCAACTCACGACTAATTCTGTCTTATTCGCGATCTTTGTCACCTTATAGCCGCACATTTTATTGCGCCCAAAAGAAGGCATTTCTCGCCGGCAAAAGATGATTTGCGTACCACAGCAGAACAGAGCGTCGCCAATGTCGGCAGATTTCTGCCGAACTATTTGAGTACGCTTAAAGTACAACAGCGGTACGGTGATCGGCCCGACACTAGCGCCCTGCCCTTGTAAATTCGGCACCGTCGATAGCGTCGACCCCATCATTAATGTCCGTTTTGTGCCAGCAGCGGACAAAATGTTGCGGTGCTGCGATTGTCCACCACAGCGGGATCCGACCTTTGACATGGAACTCACGTGTCGGTGGAGGAGCCCTGCGCAGCATCAATAGCTGGCGCAAACTCGCCACCGACATGCCGGGTGATCCGCTAGCCCATCCCGTCCGTATTACATGGGAAGCCGAACCCGGGTGGATTCCATGATGTATGCCGTCACCTATCTCGCCATTCTGCTGCCTTTTGGCATGCTCGACGCCGTCTGGCTCAGCCTCATGGGCCCCAGGCTCTACCGGCCGACCCTCGGCGACATCCTGCTAACAAACGTCAACCTCCCGGCGGCGATCGCATTTTATCTGATCTATCCGATCGGCATCCTGGTGTTTGCCACCCTGCCCGCGCTGAAAGCCGGCTCGGTCGGGCCGGCGCTGATGTACGGCGCGTTGTTCGGCCTGCTGGCCTATGCCACCTACGACCTGACCAACCAAGCCACCTTACGCAACTGGACCCTGCAACTGACGCTGGCCGATATGGCCTGGGGCGCCGTCGCTTCGGGACTGGCCGGCGCCGCCTCGTTTTACATCACGCGGACGGTCGGCGGTTGGCTCGGCACGGCCTGAATCCGCTAATCGCGGCGCGGCGGCCCTGGGAAAAACGCATTGGTGCGCCGTTGATAGGCGCGAAAGGCATCGCCGCGCGATCGCAACATATGCGCTTCCAGCGGCGGAATGCCCGACACATGGACCAGCAGCCAATACATGCAGGCCGGACCGGCCAGTGCCAACCATCCCCACGGATAATGGCCCGATAGATCGATGGCGATCAGCGGGTAAGCGATCCAGCCGAGAAATTCGAAAAAATAATTCGGGTGACGCGACCATCGCCATAGCCCGCCGTCGTTGATGGCGCCTTTGTTGCCGGTGTTCGCCTGGAACAGTTCCAACTGCCGGTCGGCCAGCCCTTCGCCAAGAATCGCAATCGTCATGACGAGGATCGCGGCCGCATCTCCGATCGTAAGTCCGGAGCACGGACGGCTGGCCGCAATGAACATCGACATCACCAGCGGAATGCCGGCCAGCGCCTGAATCTGAAGGAACCGGAACATGCGGCGGGGCGCATCCGCGCCCCACTCCTTGATCATCGCGGCATAGCGCGGATCGTCGGCGACGCGGGCGCTACGGCGGGCGATATGCAGACCCAGTCGCAAGGCCCAGACAAGAGCGAATGCCGCCACCAGTAGCTGCCTTACCTCGACGCCCGCCGTGAGAGCTGAGGCAGCGCCCGTCAGCCCCACGCCGAATGTCCAGATCGTATCGACCCAGCCGGAATTGCCGGTGCGCTGCTGAATGAGCCACGCCGCCGTCATGATCGCGGACAAAGCGGCCGCAATCACCATCAGCGCGACAATGGAATTCAGGGCCATCATTGCTTTATATGCGAACGAAGGGCTGCATCAGTCGGCCGAGTAGGCCCGACAGCTTGAGCTCGCCTTGCATGGCGACGAGGCAAATACATGCCTCATCGCCGTCGATGAGTGGGGTGTGGCCGTCGAGATCATCGGCATCGTCGCAATCGCCCGGACCAAAGCGCCCGCCTTCATGGATAAAGGCGCCGGATAAAACGCAGGTCAGTTCGGTGCCGGTGTGGGTATGCTCCGGAATCTTCATGCCGGGCGCTGCTTTCAGCATGAATACGCGCGTGCCGCCGCCCGGCGGGACTTTGACGACGCGGTGATGCAGCCCCGGCGCGACCTGGCGCCAAGGCCCGAGTTCATAATCGAGCAATGTATTGCGTTCCGGCTGCCACACCGGCATCGCGGCATTCTTGCGCTCGCCGGCGCGCGGCGCATTCGCCTCGCTATCCAAAACGCGCAACGCGCGCGCGGCGGCGTCCGACGCCATCGCGACCGGCGCGACTTCGGTCAGCAACTGACCGCCGGCCTCTTCAAGCGCCGCCACGAACGTACGGCAATGGCCGCACATGGCAAGATGGCTGGCGACGACCAGGCTGCGGCCCTCGTCCAGCATACCGGCGGCGAAGTCGGCCAGTGTCGTATTCTTCGGGTGGTGTCGGCTCATGTCAGGTCACCAAGCAAATCTCTCAGGCGGTTCATCGCGAGGCGTATCCTCGATTTGACCGTCCCGAGCGGAAGTTGAAGTTCGAGCGCAATATCCCCGTGCGCCTTGCCTTCGAAAAACGACAGCCGCATGACCTTCAACTGATCGTCCGGCAAAGCGGAAATCGCCCGGCGCACCCGCTGTTCGCGCTCGCCGGCATCCAGCTCGTCGTCAGGCTGTTGCGGCGGCTCCAGGAATTCGGTTGATTCCAGATCGAGCACTTTGGCGCGCTGTTCACGCCGGACCGCGTCGATGCGCAAGTTGCGCGCGATTGTGAATATCCAGGCCGGAGCGCCCGCGCGCGTCCGGTCAAACTGCGCCGCCTTGCTCCACACCGTCAGCATGGCTTCCTGCGCCAACTCTTCCGCGGCGGCCGGCGGCGTATTGGACCGCATCAGAACGCTTTTGATGCGGGGCGCGAAATAATCGAACAGAGCCGCAAACGCCTCGCGATCCCGAGTAGCGGCGACCGCCTCGATCAGCCGCGCCAAATCCGCCGCGTTCTTTATCCCGTTAGCTTCGGTCGGCATTGCCATGGTCCGGAAAAAGCCCGTTTTCGATTGCCGGCGCGGCCCAAGGCCGCCGTCCGAAATGCACCCCTGATCCATGACCTGCATTGGCAATATACGCCAGCCGGACCGGTTTGGATCAGTGATCCACCGGACGAGCCGCCACGTATCAATCCTCAGCGGCAGTAGTGCCCGTCAGCCCGATCTGGTTCATCTCAGGAGCGCTCAGGAACGATGCATAACGGTACGTCGGCACCACTGAGAATTGCCGTCATCGGCACCGGCATTTCCGGCATGGTGGCGGCATGGCTGCTGTCCACCCGCCACGAGGTGACGGTCTATGAGCGCGCCGACCGCATCGGCGGCCACAGCAACACCGTCGACGCCCGCACCGCGCACGGCACGGTGGCGGTCGATACCGGGTTCATCGTCTATAACGAGCACACCTACCCCAACCTGACCGCTCTGTTCGAACACCTGGGCGTGGCGTCGGAAGCAACCGAAATGTCATTGGGCGTCTCACTCAGGGACGGGCAACTGGAATATGCCGGCGAAAACCTCGCCACGGTGTTCGCTCAGAAACGCAATTTCTTCAGCCCGCGCTTCTGGTCGATGCTGCGCGACCTGCGGCGATTTTACCGCGACGCGCCGGCCGACATGCGCCGGCTCGGCCACCAAGCGACGCTTGGCGACTATCTGAAAATCGGCGGTTACGGCGAAGCCTTCCGCGACGATCACCTGTTGCCGATGGCGGCGGCGATCTGGTCGGCACCGGCGCAGGCGATGCTCGATTACCCGGCCGCGGCCTTTATCCGGTTTCAGGAGAACCACGGCCTCTTGAAATTATCCGACCGGCCGGTGTGGCGCACCGTCAGAGGCGGCAGCCGCGCTTATGTCGCCAGGCTCACCAAGCCCTATGCCGAACGCATACGGCTCAACCAGGCCATCCTCTCGGTCGAGCGGCATGCCGATGGCGTCGACGTCACGACGGCGAATTCCGGCACCGAGCGGTTCGATCACGTCGTGATGGCGACGCATGCCGATCAGGCGCTGAATTTACTGGCGGAGCCGAGCCCGGCGGAGCGGGCGCTGCTGACGCTGTTCCGCTACAGTCGAAACCTCGCGGTGCTGCATTGTGACCGGCAGCTGATGCCCAAGCGCCGCGCGGTGTGGTCGAGCTGGAATTATATCGGCAGCGGCCAGGACGGGAGCGAGGACGCGCTGACCGTGACCTATTGGATGAACCGGCTGCAGAAGCTCGACACCGATACGCCGCTGTTCGTGACTCTCAATCCGGCGCGGCCGCCGCGTGCCGGCACGATATTCCATTCGGAAATCTACGAACACCCGGTGCTCGACACGGCGGCAATCGCCGCCCAGGGCAAATTATGGTCGCTGCAGGGCCGCAATCGCACCTGGTTCTGCGGCGCCTATTTCGGCGCCGGCTTCCATGAAGACGGCCTGCAATCGGGCCTCGCCGTCGCCGAGGCGCTCGGCGGCGTGCGGCGGCCGTGGAATGTCGATAACGAATCCGGACGCATCCAACTCGATGCCGGCCGCGTAGCTACGGCATCGGAACCGGTGCGATGATGACCCATCGAGACGAAGAACTGTCCTCCTGCCTATACACCGGCACCGTCATGCATCGGCGCTTCAAGCCGCGCACGCACCGGCTGAACTACCGCGTGTTCTGGACATTGCTGGATCTCGACGAGTTGCCGCGCCTTTCGACCCGGCTGCGATTTTTCTCGCTTGAAGGCTTCAACCTGTTCGGCTTCCGCAATGCCGATCACGGCGACGGCTCGAGCCGTCCGCTGCGCGAACAAGTCGAAGCGTATCTTGCCGCCGCCGGCCTGACGCTGGATGGCGGCGCCATCCGGCTGTTGTGCATGCCGCGAATTCTCGGCTTCGTGTTCAATCCGATCAGCGTTTACTATTGCTACGATCGCAGCGCAGCGCTCAGGGCGCTGCTTTATCAGGTGCACAATACGTTCGGGCAACGGCATAGCTATCTGATTCCGGTCGAGGCCGAAGCCGGTAAGCCGCTGGAACAGCGTTGCCTGAAGGCGTTTTACGTCTCCCCCTTCATGGATATGGAAATTGCCTATCGCTTTCGCGTGCAGCCGCCGGACAAGCGCGTCGCGCTGACCATCGAAGGCTCGGACGCGCAAGGGCCGGTCCTCGTCGCCTCGCTCGCCGGCGAGCGCGGTGCATTGACGGACGGCGCGCTGCTGCGCGCTTTCCTGTCCTTCCCGCTAATGACGCTGAAGGTCATCGCCGGCATCCATTGGGAGGCGCTGCTGCTCTGGATCAAGGGCATGCGGTTGCGCCCACGCCCGTCCGCGCCTTCACCCATCACCATAGTGCCTTCCAACGCTTATGGGATTCGCCATGACCGACGTAATGACCGACGTAATGACTGACGTAATGACCGACGCAAGGTCCGACATCACGACAGACATCAGTACGCCATTGCCGCGTCCGGCCTCCAGGCGGCGCAAGGCGCTCACCATGCCGTTTTTGACGCGGCAATTGCAGCGCTTCCTGTCGCAAGTCGCCTATGGCGACATTACCGTGGTGCTGCCGAACGGCGAGACGCTGCAACATCAAGCGCCCAACCCGGGGCCAAGCGCCAAACTGGTGATCCGCCGCTGGCGCGCGGTCTGGCGCCTGATGACCGGCGGCGAACTCGCATTCGCCGATGCCTTTATCGCCGGCGACTGGTGGACGCCCAGTCTCGTCGCGTTTCTCGAGTTCGGCGCACGCAACGATACCGGCATGCAGCACGCCATTTCCGGCACGTTCGTCCAGCGCCTGATGGGCCGGCTGCGGCACTGGAGCAACCGCAATACCCGCCGCGGCAGCCGCCGCAACATCGCGGCGCATTACGACCTCGGCAATGCCTTCTACGCGCTCTGGCTCGATCGCGGCATGCAGTATTCCTCCGCGCTGTTTTCGAACCATCGTCAGACGCTCGAGGCCGCCCAGGACGCAAAGCTCGCCCGTGTCATGCAACTGCTCGACATCGCCGGCGGCGAACGCGTACTCGAAATCGGCTGCGGCTGGGGCGCGCTAATGGAACGCCTCAAGCCGCACTGTCAGGTGAGCGGCATCACGCTGTCGGCCGAACAACTCGCTTTCGCACAACAGCGGCTGCGCGGCACGGCGGCCGGCGGCGTCGATTTGAGATTGCAGGATTACCGCGATATCCAGGCGCGCTACGACCGCATCGTGTCGATCGAGATGATAGAGGCGGTCGGCGAGCGTTATTGGCCACTCTATTTCGAGACGCTGCGCAAGGCCCTGACGCCGGAGGGTACCGTGGTGTTGCAAGCCATCACCATCGCCGACGACCGCTTTGAGAAATATCGCCGGCAGCCCGATTTCATTCAGAGCTATATCTTCCCGGGTGGTGTGCTGCCGACGGTCGAGATCATCCGCACACAAGCCGCCCGTGTCGGCCTCGAACTGATTGCGTACGAACCCTTCGGCGACAGCTACGCGCGCACGCTAGCCGTCTGGCGCGAGCGATTTCTCGCAGCATGGCCCGAGATCAAGCAGCTTGGCTTCGACGACACGTTCAAGCGAATGTGGGACTATTATCTGTGCTATTGTGAGGCAGGCTTTCGCAATGACGCCATCGACGTAGGGTTCTTTAAGTTCAAACCGAATCTCTCAATATCGGATAGTTGTTGTTAGGCAATAAATTCGTCTGATCCTGAGGGCAATTCTGATGCGAATCCAGAACCCAGTGTCCGGTTGGGTATAGATGGCGTATTATTTTCTTCATTAGTTGTCAGCTTTGGGTCATAGGCAGACACCACGCACCGTCATTCCTGAGTCCGCGCAGAGTTCATTACGGCCGCTGGAATTGCGAGGACGCAAACTGGCGGCGCCGGCACTAACGCAGGGTTCGCAAAGGGAAGCGATGATCGACAATCTTTACTGCACAGCCGCCGAATTAACGGGACCAAGCGGCAAATCCGCGATCGCTACATAACCGCAATTCATACATTCAATGGATCGCTGCGCCATGCGCGGGATCGTTGGGTGGCGCGAAATAAATGCAATCCGGATAAGCTGTTCGCAGCGCCTACAGACATCGTCCGTTGCTATATGCAAAGCCATAGAGTTGTCATCCAATAAACGACGATCTATGGAAACAACGCCGCCTACTCCTTATAGTTGCTCGCCGGCGTTTCGGCTTGTTTCAGCCGGGACGCGGTCGTGGCGCTGGCCGAGAACAACATGGGGGCCAAGTTCCAGATCACCAGCTTTACCGAGGATTACGACATCGCGTTCCGATTGCGGGCATTGGGCTTGAGGACGACGTTCGTGTCGTGCCCGGTCAACTACACGATCGATATGCAGCGCGACGCGGTCGCGCCGGTCTATGTCAAGCGCACCTTGCCGATTGCGACGCGGGAGTTCTTTCCCTCGAAAATACGCGGCGCCTATCGCCAGCGTGCGCGCTGGCTTGTCGGGATCGTCTTTCAGGGGATGGCGACTCACGGTTGGGAAGGCAACTGGGGCACCCGGTATTTTCTGCTGCGCGATCGGAAGCGAATCATCACCGGGCCAACCGTCATTCTCGGCTATTTCGTCATGATGAACTTCATACTGCTCGGCCTTTACCTGGATGCCCATGCCAATGGCATTTTACAGCGACCTGACCCTTCTTTCTAATGAATCCATCGTCTTCCCATTTTTGGTGAACTTCGTCTTTCTGGTCTGGCGACTGCCGAACCGCATGCTGCTAAACGATCGAATCAACCAGGCGATAGCTGCGGCGCAACGCCATGGCAAACGCGTGGCCGTGTTATTCCTGGATCTCGACGGCTTCAAACATATCAATGATTCACTCGGCCACCCGATCGGCGACAAGCTTCTCAAATCGATATCCAGCGGATGCTGACCGTGGTCGGCCATATCGATACCGACGACCCAGCAAACGATCAAGGAAACGTTTGAGTCACCGACCGGGCATCGTACCCGTCCATGTCATGATCGGGCAATGATGACCCCAAGAAAGTACACCAAGCGGTACAACATAACACCTTGCAACTCTAACTATATGCATGGAAACAAAGCATTATTTAAGTTCAAACGCCCTCTCCATCATCGGGGCGATTGAGAAGCGTCTTTGCTGCATTTTTTCGGGCAATTGCGAAGATTTCGGCGTGAGTGAGCCGACGTGTCCGGACCGATTGCCTCTCCTTAGGGCGTATTGGCGATGATTTCCAGCCCGGCAAAGAGCTGGATCTAAGCCGGCCCCGGCAGAAAAGGCACGGCTCATGTGCTGCGAAAGCCATGCCGGCATGCCGTTATGCTTCTCAGCCTCGCTGCCGGTTTCCTCGCATCGGCCAATCCGTTTTGAATCAAAAGAAACCGCAACTGGCCCGCAATCGCTCCGTTGTGCTATTTGACACCGCCATGACGATTTCCGCCGCCGTCGCCACTCTGCTCAACCAGTTTCACGCCAAGCGGCCGATGCGGGCATGGTCGCTCATCATCACGCTTTACGGCGATGCCATTGTGCCGCGCGGCGGCAGCCTGTGGCTCGGCTCGCTCAGCGAGATCATGGCGCTGTTCCGCGTCGATGCCGGTCATGTCCGCACCGCGATGTCGCGACTGACCGCCGACGGCTGGCTCAAGCGCGTCAAGGTCGGCCGCAACAGCTACTACAGGCTGACGCGGCGCGAGGAAGGCAGCTTCACCGCCGCGACGCAGCGTATCTATTTTGCCGACGAACCTGATTTCGACGGCCGCCTGCGCCTTGCCTTGCTCGGCCCCGGCGTGGCCGCCTCAGTGCGGCCGGCGCTGGAGCGCTTCGGCTTTGCCGCGCTGACGCCGGCGACTTTCATCGCCTTCAACGAGCCGACCGCGAAGCTGCCGAAGACCGACGGGCTTTTCCTGCTGCACGCGGAAGCGGACGACACGGCCCGCGCGCTCGCCGTGGCGGCGTGGAAGCTCGCGCCGATCGCGCAGCACTACCGCGACTTCATCGCACGCTTCGCGCCACTCGATGCCGCGCTCGACAAGCACAGCCGCATCGCAGCCGACGATGCGCTGGTGGCGCGCGTGCTGCTGATCCACGAATTCAGGCGCGTCGTGCTGCGCGATCCGGGGCTACCGGCCGCCCTTTTGCCGGCGGACTGGCCGGGCGCGGCGGCGCGGCAACTAGCCGGCCGGCTCTACTGCAAACTGGTCGCGGATTCCGAGCGCTATCTCGACGCCAATGCCCAGGACGAAAAAGGCCCGCTTCCGGCGGCCGAGCCAGGGTTCCGCGCCCGTTTTGCCCCGAAATAGCGGGATTTTACACATTTCCGCGGGCGGCGGGAAGGGCCGAATGTTACGAAATTACTTGACGATTATAATTCCTGTAACGTATTATTTCACCAATCAAAAAAACACGGTCCGGCGTCGGCAGTCGCGAGACGGCTAAGAAGCGTCCAGAGGAAACGTCCAAAGGAAACGTCGATGTACACGCAAGCCCTCAACACACAGGACTCAGCGCCGGCGGCCAAGAGCGATCCGCAGGCCGACGCCCGCTTCCAGGCACGCGTCGACGCCGAGGAAAAGATCGAGCCGAACGACGCGATGCCAGAGGCCTATCGGCGCACGCTGACGCGCCAGATCGCCCAGCACGCACATTCGGAAATCGTCGGCATGCTGCCGGAAGGCAACTGGATCACGCGCGCACCGTCGCTGAAGCGCAAGGCCGCGCTGCTCGCCAAAGTGCAGGACGAAGGCGGCCATGGCGCCTATCTCTACGCCGCCGCCGAGACGCTCGGCACTTCGCGCGAGCAGATGGAAGAGCAGTTGCTCTCCGGCGCCGCCAAATATTCGTCGATCTTCAATTATCCGACATTGACCTGGGCCGACATCGGCATCGTCGGCTGGCTGGTCGACGGCGCGGCGATCATGAACCAGATTCCGCTGTGCCGTTGCAGCTACGGGCCTTATGCGCGCGCCATGGTGCGCATCTGCAAGGAAGAAAGCTTCCATCAGCGCCAGGGCTACGAGATCATGATCGCGCTGTGCAAAGGCACGCCGGCGCAGAAGCAGATGGCGCAGGAAGCTCTGAACCGCTGGTGGTGGCCGGTGCTGATGATGTTCGGCCCGCCCGACAAGGACAGCCTGCACACCGAAAGCGCCATGCGCTGGAAGATCAAACGTTTCACCAATGACGAACTGCGACAGAAATTCATCGACGCCACCGTGCCGCAGGGCCAGTTCCTCGACCTGACGTTTCCCGACCCGGCATTGAAGTTCGACGCGGGCACGCAGCACTGGAATTACGGCGATATCGACTGGACCGAATTCAAGCGCGTCGTTGCCGGCGATGGCCCGTGCAACCGGCAGCGCATGAAGCAGATGCGCGCCAAGCACGCCGACAATGCCTGGGTGCGCGAAGCGGCGAACGCCTACGCCCGAAAACGGCAACAACGTGCCGCCGCCATGCCGATCGCGGCCGAATAGAATGGCCTGAAAAGGCACACGCTAAAAAGGGATCACGCCATGAGCGACCAGAGCTGGCCTTTGTGGGAAGTCTTCATCCGCACGCGCAACGGTCTGGCGCATCGCCATGTCGGCAGCGTACATGCCGTCGACGCCACGATGGCGCTGCACGCCGCGCGCGACACCTATACCCGGCGCGGCGAAGGCCTGTCGGTGTGGGTGGTGCCATCGGCGTCGATCACCGCTTCCGATCCGGCGGACAAGGATATGATGTTCGAGCCGACCGCCTCGAAGATCTACCGGCATCCGACGTTCTACGAAATCCCGGACGAAGTCGGGCATATGTGACCATGACCGACACACCCCTTCTCCAATACACGCTGCGGCTGGCCGACACCGCGCTGGTGCTCGGCCATCGGCTGTCCGAATGGGTCGGGCATTCGCCGGTGATCGAAGAAGACTTGGCCTTCGGCAATATGGGTCTCGACCTGATCGGCCAGGCGCGCTCGCTGTACAGCTATGCCGGCGAGATCGAGGGCAAAGGCCGCGACGAGGACGCGCTCGCCTATCTGCGCGACGCTCCTGAATATCGCAACATCCTGCTGGTCGAACAGCCGAACGGCGACTTCGCCGCGACCATGCTGCGGCAGCTCTTGTATGCCGCCTTTGCGCATCCCTATTTCGAGGCACTGGCGCGCTCCAAGGACGCCATGCTCGCCGCCATCGCCGCCAAGTCGGTGAAGGAAATGGCTTACCATCTGCGCCACAGCGCCGAGTGGATCATCCGGCTCGGCGACGGCACCGAGGAAAGCCATCGGCGCGCGCAGGAATCGCTGGATGAACTGTGGCCCTACACCGCCGAGATGTTCGAAACCGATCAGGTCGAGCCCGCTCTGATCGAAGCCGGCGTCGCCATCGATGCGGCATCGCTGCGCGCGACCTGGGACAAGACGCTCGATCACGTACTGAGCGAGGCGACACTTGAGCGCCCGCGCGACGGCTATATGCAGAGCGGCGGCCGTATCGGCCATCACAGCGAGCATCTCGGCCACATTCTGTCCGAATTGCAGTTCCTGCAGCGCGCCTATCCGGGCGCCACCTGGTGAGCGCGATGGCGACCACCTCCGCCGATCCGACGCTGCGCGAGCGCGCCTGGGCCGCGGCGGCGAGCGTCTGCGATCCGGAAATTCCGGTGCTCGGTATCGCCGATCTCGGCGTGCTGCGCGACATCAGGATCGAGAACGGCGTCGTCGAGGCGATCATCACGCCGACCTATTCCGGCTGCCCGGCGATGAACATGATCGCGCTCGAGATCGAAGTCGCGCTCGAGAATGCCGGCTTCGCCAGGCCCAAGGTCACCACCGTGCTGTCGCCGGCCTGGACCACCGACTGGATGACCGAGGCCGGCAAGGCGAAGCTGCGCGAATACGGCATCGCGCCGCCGGCGGCGAAGGCTGGGCGCCGCGCTCTGTTCGGCGAGGACAAGGTCGCCTGCCCGCATTGCGGCTCGGCCGACACGACACGTATCTCCGAATTCGGTTCGACCGCCTGCAAGGCGCTGTGGCGTTGCAAGGCCTGCGCCGAGCCGTTCGACTATTTCAAATGCATCTGAGGACGCTATGGCCGTCGAATTCCACCGCCTGAAGATTGCCGATGTGCGGCGCGAAACGCCAGACGCGGTGTCGATCGCTTTCGCGGTGCCGCGCGAACTGGCCGAGGCCTATCGCTTCACGCCGGGCCAGCACGTCACCATGCGCACGAAGATCGACGGCGCCGAGGTGCGGCGATCCTACTCGATCTGCGTTGCGCCGGATGACGGCGAACTGCGCGTCGCGGTGAAGAAGGTCGATGGCGGCGTATTCTCGACGCTCGCGAACAGTTCGATCACGGCCGGTGACGAGATCGACGTGATGACGCCGCAGGGCCGCTTCGGCGTCGCGCTCGATCCGGACGCGGCGCGGACTTATGTGGCGATCGCCGCCGGCTCCGGCATTACGCCTTTGATGTCGATGCTGCGCACCATTCTGACACACGAGAAAATGAGCCGCGTCGTCCTGATCTACGGCAACCGCACCACGCAGAGCATCATCTTCCGCGAGGCGCTCGAAGATCTGAAGGACCGGTTCTTGTCCCGTTTAGCGATCCATCACGTCCTGTCGCGCGAACCGCAGGAAATCGCCTTGCTCGACGGCCGCATCGATACCGCCAAGATATCGGCGCTGCTGGGCACGCTGCCGCAGGGCTCAATCGACCACGCTTTCCTGTGCGGGCCGGGCGGGCTAGTCGAGAGCGGCAAGACGGCGCTGAGCCAAGTTGGCGTCCCACCGGGACACATTCATGTTGAATACTTCTCGACCGACGGACTGCCGATCGAGACACGCGCGGCGGTCGGCACGGCCGCGGATGGGCGCGACTCGACAGCCGAAATCATGCTCAACGGCGCCCGGCACGCGATTCCGGTGCGTTCCGGCGAGACCATCGTCGATGCGGGACTGCGCGCCGGTCTGGACATGCCCTATTCATGTCGGGGGGGCATGTGTTGCACGTGTCGTGCAAAAGTGACGCAAGGCGAAGTGCGTATGGACACCAATTATTCGCTGGAGCCGTGGGAGTTGGAAGCCGGCTACGTGCTGACCTGCCAGGCGCATCCGGTGACGCCGAACGTCGTACTCGACTACGACCAAGTCTAGCGGCTAACCGCGCGCTTGACCGACGCCGGCGTCAGCGCCGCGGCGCCTTCGACCAATAAAGTGGTGACCAGATCGGCGTAATCTTCGCGCGTCAGCGGCTTGCCGTCGCGAAACCACATGAACTGCCAATTGATCATGCCGAACAGCGACATGGTCACCGGCTTGAGCAGCACTTTGTCGGCGCCGATGGCTGGATTGACCGCGGCGATCGCGTCGGCGAATTCGCGCACCAGGTCGCGCTCCATGTCGGTCAACAGATTCTTGCGCTTGGTTGGTAGCTTGCTTAGTTCGTTGAGCTGAATTTTGTGCTCGTCGTCGGCGTCGCGATAGACCTCAAGCAGCGCGCCGACCAAAGCACGCAGCCGTTGGCGGGGTGGCAAGGTGCGGCTGACCGCGGCGACCGCGTCGAGCAATTCCTGCAAATGAGCTTGCAGTATATCGAACAGCAGCTCCGCCTTGTTGACGTAATAATGGTAGAGCAGCGCCTTGGAGACTTTGCAGGCCCTGGCGACCTGCGCCATTGAGGCGCGATCGTAACCATGTTTGGCGAAGACCGCAGCTGAGCGATCGAGGATCGCCTGCCGTTTGCCGTCATAATCCGCCGAGCGAGGACGCGCCATTTTTTGCTACGCCTTCGGCCGATTGTCGATGATGCGGCGGGCTTTACCCATCGATCGCTCGATGCCGCCCGGATCGGCGACCACAACGTCGACGCCGATGCCGACGACATTACGGATATGGGCCGCGAGCAGCGCGGCCTGCGCGGCACGCGAAGCCTCATCGGCATGGTCGGCGCGCGCTTCGACATGCAGGCGCACGACGTCGAGCCGCTGCTCGCGGTCAAGCTCGATCAGGAAATGCGGGCTCAAGCCGTCGCAACGCAGGAGCTGCTCCTCGATCTGCGTCGGGAACACGTTGACGCCGCGTACGATCATCATGTCGTCGGAACGGCCGGTGACCTTCTCCATCCGCCGCATGCTGCGCGCGGTACCCGGCAGAAGCCGCGTCAGATCGCGGGTGCGATATCGGATCACCGGCATCGCTTCCTTGCTCAGCGAAGTGAACACCAGTTCGCCGCGCTCGCCGTCGGGCAGCACCTTGCCGGTTTCAGGATCGATCACCTCCGGATAAAAATGATCTTCCCAGATGTGCAGCCCGTCCTTGGTCTCGACGCATTCATTGGCGACGCCCGGCCCCATCACTTCCGATAGGCCATAAATGTCGACCGCATCCATGTCGAAGGCTTTCTCGATTTCGGCGCGCATTGAATTGGTCCATGGCTCGGCGCCGAAAATGCCGATCTTGAGAGAACTATCGCGCGGGTCGATCTGCTTGGCGCGGAACTCATCGAGGATTGCCAGCATGTAGGACGGCGTCACCATGATGATGTCGGGCTTGAAATCGGTGATGAGAGAAACCTGACGCTCGGTCATGCCCCCCGACACCGGGATGACGGTGCAGCCGAGCCGCTCGGCGCCGTAGTGCGCGCCCAGACCGCCAGTAAACAGGCCGTAGCCGTAGGAAATATGCACCTTCATGCCCGGGCGGCCGCCGGAGGCGCGGATCGAGCGCGCCATCATGTCGGCCCAGATATCGATGTCCTTTTGCGTGTAACCGACCACGGTCGGCTTGCCGGTCGTCCCGGACGAGGAATGAATGCGCGCGACTTTCTCCTGCGGCACCGCGAACATGCCGAACGGATAGTTATCGCGCAGGTCCTGCTTGGTGGCGAACGGAAACCGGGCGAGATCGCTCAATGTCCTGAAGTCGTCCGGATGCACGCCGGCCTCGTCGAACTTGCGGCGATAGGCGGCGACATTGTCATAGGCGTGCGTGAGCGACCATTTCAAGCGCTGGGTCTGCAACGCGGCGATCTCGTCGCGCGACGCCGTCTCGATGGGTTCGAGGCCGTAGGGCCGGTAGGACTTGTCGAGCATCTTTGCCTCCTCCCCGCTCAGCCGGCCTTAAGACCCGGCACGAGTTCGCCTTCGATGGTGCGCGAATGACCGCGGAATTCGGCGATCACAGTGCCGTCTTGCCGCGTGACCGTGATGTCGTAGATGCCGGAACGGCCGGCGCGGTGGCGCTCGGCGGCGCGCGCGGTCAGGCGGTCGCCCAATTTGCCGGCGACCAGAAAGGTGATGGCGCAGTGCTGAGCGACGGTCCGCTGGTTATAGGTGTTGCAGGCAAAGGCGAAGGCGGAATCCGACAACGTAAAGATAAAACCGCCGTGACAGATGTTATGACCGTTGACGTGGCGCTTGGCCACGGTCAGCGCGACCTCCGAGCGGCCGGGCCCGACCGAGATCAGTTCGATGCCGAGCCCGCGGCTGGCCTCGTCGTCCGCCCACATCGCCTGGGCGCAGGCCTGTGCCAATTCGTCGGCGGTCACTTAGTCCCCCTTGCCGGTGAAGACCGGCGCCCGCTTGTCCATGAAAGCCCGCACGCCCTCGGCGTAATCCGGCGAGAAGCCGGCCTTGCGTTGCAGATCGCGCTCGAGCTCAAGCTGCGTGCCGAGATCGTTGCTCTCGGAGGCATCGAGCGCGCGCTTGATCAGCGCCAGGCCGAAGGTCGGGCCGGTGGCGAATTGCGCGCACATCTTTTCCGCCTCGGGCAAAAGCTTGTCGTCGTCGACCGCCTTCCAGATCAGGCCCCATTGCTCCGCCGTCTCGGCCGGCAAGGGTTCGGCCAAGAGCGACAGCGCCCGCGCCCGCGCCGCGCCGACCAGGCGCGGCAGGAACCAGGTGCCGCCGGAATCCGGTACGAGGCCGATCTTGGCGAAGGCCTGGACGAATTTGGCGCTTCTGCCGGCCAGCACGATGTCGCAGGCGAGCGCGATGTTGGCGCCGGCGCCGGCGGCGACGCCATTGACCGCCACGACCACCGGAAACGGAAGCGCGCGCAACTTATGAACCAGCGGATTGTAGAAAGTGCCGATGGTGGCGCCGAGATCGGGCTTCGTGTCGCCGCTCGCCAGCCGGTCGCCGAGATCCTGTCCGGCGCAGAAGCCGCGCCCAGCGCCGGTGAGCAGCAACGCGCGGCAATCCGGGTCGGCCTCGGCCTGCGTCAACGCCGCCATCAAGGCGCGGTGCATGGCCTCGGTAAACGAATTGAGGCGGTCCGGCCGATTCAATGTGACCGCGTAATAGCCTGCGCGTTTGTCGACGAGGATGGGGGTCTCGTCCATGGCGTCCTCCCCGATCGGCGCTTCTTCGTCCCTCGCTGAGGAGTTTGAGCGCCTTGATCGAATAATACTTGACTGACCGGCCGGTCGGCTAATTAATAGGCCACGCGAGTTAGAGGTGTCAACGCGGCGCGGCGGCCGAAGGCGAACCGGACTGGTTCATCGAAGGCCGCCAGAACGACCGCGAGGCGCTAGGAGGAAATGCCATGAGCCGCTTTTTCGAAGCGCATCGCGCCCTGCTTGAGCGTGCCGTCGAGGCTTGCCGCGCGCGAACCTACTGGAGCGCTTTTCCGGAATCGGCCAGTGGCAAAATTTATGGCGAGACCGCCAAGGCCGACGGCGAGGTCGCGTTCAAGGCCCTGCTCGGCAAGCCTTTCGATCTCGACCAGCCGGCCGAACGCCGCGTCGGCCACGAAGTCTCTCCCTACGGCGTCACGCTCGGCATCACCTATCCGGCCGCTTCAGCGGACACATTGATCGCCGCGTCGCAACGTGCCGGCGAAGGCTGGGCGAAGGCTTCGATCGAGGATCGCGTCGGCGTCTGCCTGGAAATCCTGCATCGCATCAACCGGCAAAGTTTCCTGATGGCCAATGCCGTCATGCACACGACAGGCCAGGCTTTCATGATGGCGTTCCAGGCCGGCGGCCCGCACGCTCAGGACCGCGGCCTCGAAGCCGTCGCTTACGCCTATGACGAAATGAATCGCGTGCCGCGCGGCGCCGAATGGGCCAAGCCGCAGGGCAAAGGCGAGCCGCTGGTGCTCGACAAAGCCTGGCGCATCGTGCCGCGCGGCGTCGCGTTGACCATCGGCTGCGCCACCTTCCCGACCTGGAACGGCTATCCCGGCATTTTCGCCAGCCTGGCGACCGGCAATACCGTCATCGTCAAGCCGCATCCGGGCGCCATTTTGCCGCTGGCGCTGACCGTGCAGATCGCGCGCGCGGTCTTGCGCGAAGCCGGCTTCGATCCCAACGTGCTGATGCTCGCCGCCGACGAGGCGGACGCGCCGATCACCAAGGATCTGGTCATGCGGCCGGACATCGCCATCGTCGACTTCACCGGCGGACCCGCTTTCGGCTCGTGGCTGCGCGCCAACGCCAAGACCGATCTGGTTTTCACCGAGGAAGCCGGCATCAACCCCATCGTCATCGCCTCGACCAACGATTTCCGCGGCCTGTGCGGCAACGTCGCCTTCTCGCTGTCGCTCTATTCGGGACAGATGTGCACTGCGCCGCAGAATATTTTCGTGCCGGCCGATGGCATCGACACCAATGACGGCCACAAGAGCTTCGACGAGGTTGCCGCCGGCATCGCCACGGCGATCGACAAACTCCTGGGCGAGCCCGAGCGCGCCGCAGGCATTCTCGGCGCCGTTCAGAACGAGGACACGGTGGCGCGCGTTAACGCTGCTCGCAAACTCGGCCGGATCGTCCGTGATTCCGCGACTGTCCCCGTTGCCGGTTTTGCCGACGCGCGCACCGCCAGCCCGCTGGTGCTGGCGGTCGATGCCGCCGACGAAGCCGCCTGGGGCGAGGAACGCTTCGGCCCGATCAGTTTCATCGTCAAGGCCGCCTCGACCGCAGACGCCATCGCCCGCGCCGCGGAATCGGCGCGGCGCAAGGGCGCCATCACCGCGTCGCTCTACGCCACCGACGACGCCACCATCGACGCGGCGGCCGACGCCTTCGCCCGCGCCGGCGTGGCGCTGTCGGTCAATCTCACCGGCGGGGTTTACGTCAACCAGTCCGCCGCCTTCAGCGACTATCACGTCACCGGCGCCAATCCCGCCGGCAATGCGTGCCTGACCGACGCGGCTTTCGTCGCCAACCGATTCCGCGTCGCTACGATCCGCCGTCAGAGGGCGGCTTAGAGCAACAAGACAACAATCAGAATCCACCACGGGAGGATAAAATGACGACATACATGCGAAGGAGCCTGCCCCGACTGATGGCCGCGGCCGCATTCATTGTGGCCGCCAGCGCCGCTCACGCCGACATCAAGATCGGCGCGGTGCTTTCGGTCACCGGACCCGCCTCGTTCCTCGGCGATCCGGAAAAGAAGACGCTGGAAATGTACGTCGCCGACATCAACGCCAAGGGCGGCGTCAACGGCCAGAAGATCAACTTGATCATCTATGACGATGCCGGCAATCCCAATCAGGCCCGCACTTTCGGCACCCGCCTGATCGAGCAGGACGGCGTCGATGCGCTGCTTGCCGGATCGACCACCGCCACCAGCATGGCGATCATTCCGCTCGCGGAAGAAGCTAAGATACCCTTCATCAATTTCGCCGGCGCGGTCCAGGCGGTGTTCCCGGCCAAGCCCTATATCTTCAAGACGCCGCATACCGACCTGATGGCGTGCGAGAAGATCTTCGAGGACCTCAAGAAGCGCGGCCTCACCAAGATCGCCATGATCTCGGGCAAGGACGCATTCGGCGCCTCGATGCAGCAGCAGTGCATGACCGTCAACGCCAAGTACGGCATCGACGTGCTGCATCAGGAAACCTACGGCCCCGGCGACACCGACATGACGCCGCAGCTCACCAACATCAAGGGCACCGCCGGCATCCAGGCTGTCGTCAATCCCGGCTTCGGCCAGGGCCCGGCGATCGTCACGCGCAACTACAAGCAGCTCGACATCAAGGTGCCGCTGTACCAAAGCCACGGTGTCGGCTCGAAGCAGTTCATCGATCTCGCCGGCGCCGCCGCCGACGGCGTCCGCTTGCCGGCCGCCGCGCTGCTCGTCGCCGACAAGCTGCCGGCCAGCGATCCGCAGAAGAAAGTCGTGGTCGACTACAAGACGACCTATGAAAAGAATACTGGCCAGCCGGTATCGACCTTCGGCGGCCACGCCTATGACGGGCTGATGATCCTGGTCGATGCGATGAAGCGCGCCAAGAGTGCCGACAAGGCGAAGGTGCGCGACGCCATCGAGGCGACCAAGAACTTCATGGGCACCGGCGGCGTCGTCAACATGTCGGCGACCGACCATCTCGGTCTCGATCTCACGGCCTTCCGTATGCTCGAGATCAAGAACGGCGACTGGACCCTGGCGAACTGAGGCCGCTAGGCGGTACGGCACATCTGTCATTCCGGGGCGCGGCCGGCAGGCCGCGAACCCGGAATCCAGCTACGATAGACACCGCGCTTACCTCTGGATTCCGGGCTCGCCGCCATAAGCGCGCTTATGGCGGCGCCCCGGAATGACGGGAGTAGAGATGCCCGAATTCCTGCAATTCGCATTTTCCGGGCTGACCGTGGGCGCGATCTACGCGCTGGTCGCGCTCGGCTTCACGCTAATCTACAACGCTTCCGGTGTGATCAATTTCGCACAAGGCGAATTCGTCATGCTCGGCGGCATGGTGACGGTCTTCGCGCATGCGGCGGGCTTGCCCTTGCCTCTCGCTGCCCTGACCGCCCTCGTCTCGGCCGTTGTCATCGGCTTGGTGCTCTACCGGTTCGCGATCGAGCCGGCGCGCGGCGCCTCGGCTGTGTCGCTGATCATCATCACCATCGGCGCGTCGATCCTGCTGCGCGGCGCCACCAGCATCGTGTTCGACAAGAATTTTCATACGCTGCCGCCCTATGCCGGAAGTGCGCCCTGGATCGTCGGCGGCGCGGCGCTCTTGCCGCAAAGCCTCATCGTTCTCGGCGGCGCCGCCGCGATCGTCGTCGCACTTTGGTATTTCCTCACCCGCACGCTCACCGGCAAGGCCGTGCTGGCGACCGCAGCCAACAGGCTGGCCGCGCGCCTCGTCGGCATCAACACCAACGCAGTGGTCGGACTCTCTTTCGCGGTGTCGGCGGCGATCGGTGCCCTCGGCGGCATCCTGATGACGCCGATCACCTTCACCAGTTACGATTCCGGCACACTGCTGGCGCTCAAAGGCTTCGCCGCGGCGATGCTCGGCGGCATGGGCAATCCGATCGGCGCGGTGGTCGGTGGGCTTGTCGTCGGCCTGTTGGAGGCCTTCAGCGCCGGCTACATCTCGTCGAGCTACAAGGACGCAGTCGCCTTCCTGGTCATACTCGGCGTGCTGTTCCTGATGCCTCACGGCCTGTTCGGCCGCGGCGGCGTGGAGCGTGTCTAGATGATGCGCCGCTTCGTCCAGAGTCCATATGCCGTCGTCCTGGCGCTGGCGATCGTCATCGCCATTCTGCCGCTGGTGCTGCCGTCGACGTTCTATCTGCGTGTCGCCGCGTTGATCTGGATCTTCGCGCTCGCCGTGGTCGGGCTCAATCTCTTGATCGGCTTTGCCGGACAGGTGAGCCTTGGCCATGCCGGCTTCTTCGGCATTGGCGCCTATGCTGTTGCAATCGGGCCGACGCATCTCGGCATTCCGCCGGGGCTGGCGCTAATCCTCGGCGCCATCGCCGCCGGCGTCGTTGCCTTCCTGGTCGGCCGGCCGATCTTAAGGCTGCGCGGCCACTATCTCGCGGTGGCGACGCTCGGCATGGGGCTTTTGTTCGCCATGGTGTTCGCCAACGAGTCGGCCTGGACCGGCGGCCCGGACGGCATGCCGGTGCCGCGCCCTGTCCTGTTCGGCTGGCGCATGAGCGGCCCGTGGACCTGGTACTGGATCGCCGGCGTGACCTTGGTGATCGGCGCCTGGATCGCCGCCAATGTCATCGCCAGCCCAACCGGCCGCGCGCTGCGCGCCATCCATGACAGCGAGACCGCGGCGCAGGTGCTCGGCATCGACGTCGCGCGCTACAAGCTGATCGCCTTCGTGCTGTCGGCGGTCTATGCCGCGATCGCCGGCGCTTATCTGGCGATGTTCGACGGGCTGGTGACGCCGGAAGCATCCGGCTTCCTGCGCTCGATCGAGTTCGTCACCATGGCCGTGCTCGGCGGACTGGGTTCGACGCTCGGCGGCATCGTCGGCGCGGCGCTGCTGGTGCTGCTGCCGCAACTACTCACCGTGTTTCACGATTACGAGCACATCGCGCTCGGGCTGGTCATGATCGTCGTCATGATCTTCGTGCCGGCCGGCATCGTGCCATCGCTTGCCAATCTGCTCGGATGGAGGAAGTCGTGAGCAGGCTCGCTGTCGAACGGCTTGGCATTGGCTTTGGCGGCGTCACCGCGCTGACCGACGTGTCGTTCAACGTCGAAGCCGGCGAGATTTTCGCCATTATCGGCCCCAACGGCGCCGGCAAGACGACCTTGTTCAATGTCGTCTCGGGGCTCTATCCGCCGCGGCAGGGCCGCGTGCGCATCAACGACGAGGATGTGACCGGCCTGCCGCCGTTCAAGCTGGCGCGGCGCGGGCTGTCACGCACGTTCCAGAACCTGCAGGTGTTCTTCCGCATGAGCGCCGCCGACAACGTCATGGTCGGCCGGCACATGCACGAGAAGCGCAACGTGCTCGCGCATCTGTTCACGCTCCCCTCGGTGCTGGCGCAGAACCGCGTCACACGCGCCAAGGCCGAGGAACTGCTGGCCTTTGTCGATCTCTCCGACGTCGCCGACCGCACCGCCGGCAACCTGCCCTATGGCGCGTTGCGCCGGCTGGAAATCGCCCGCGCGCTGGCGACCGAGCCGAAAATCCTGTTGCTCGACGAGCCGGCCGCCGGCTGCAACCCGGTCGAGACCGAAGAGATCGATAATGTGATTCAGAAGATCGCGGCGACCGGCGTCGCCGTCGTGCTGGTCGAACACGACATGAAGCTGGTGATGAAGATTTCGCACCGCATTCATGTGCTCGACCAGGGCCACACCATCGCTCAAGGCTCGGCGTCGGAGGTACGCACCAACGAGCGGGTGATCGCCGCCTATCTCGGCCGGCACGGCCAGCGGGAGGCCGCGCGTGCTTAAGGTCGAGAATGTCGTTTGCCGTTACGGCCGGATCGAGGTGCTGCACGGCGTCTCGCTTGAAGTCGGCGTCGGCGAGATCGTCTCGCTGATCGGCAGCAACGGTGCCGGCAAGACGACGTTGATGCGCGTCATCTCCGGCATCCTGCCGATGATCGGCGGCCGCGTCGTCTTTGACGAAGAGGAGATCGACCGCCTGCCGGCGCATATGCGCGTCGTGCGCGGCATCGCCCAGGTACCGGAAGCGCGCCAGGTCTTTGCGCCTTTGTCGGTCGATGACAACCTGCTGCTCGGCGGTTTCCGTCGGGCCGCGGCCGACGTACCGCGCGAGCTCGATCGCGTCTATGCGCTGTTTCCGGCGCTGGCGGAGAAGCGCGGCATCGCCGCCGGTAATCTGTCGGGCGGCCAGCAGCAGATGCTGGCGATCGGCCGCGCGCTGATGAGCGGCCCGCGCCTGCTGCTGCTCGACGAGCCATCGATGGGGCTGGCGCCGGTGCTGGTCGATCAGATCCTCGACACCGTGGTTGCACTGCGCAAGGCCGGCGTCACCATTCTGCTGGTCGAGCAGAACGTCAACGCGGCGCTCGCCATCGCCGACCGCGCCTATGTCATCGAAACCGGCCGCATTGTGCTTCACGGCCCGAGTGCGACTTTGGCGGACGATCCACGCGTGCGCGAAGCCTATCTGGGGCTGTGACGATGGCTGACGAATTCAAGTCATCGCGTGGATTGAGCGTGTCGCACGGCGGCAAAGGCGAGCCTTTGGTCGTGCTGCTGCACGGGCTCGGCGCCAATCGCTTGGTGTGGCAGCGCATGATCGGGATGGCCGATAAGCACTGGCCGGGACGCTGGATAGCGCCGGACCTGCGCGGCCACGGCCGCTCGCTGTGCGAGGGCCCGTACGGCTACGCGATGCACGCCGCGGATATCGCCGAGCTCATTCGCGACGAGCCGGGCGGCAACGTCACGCTGGCCGGCCATTCCTTCGGTGGCGTGGTCGCCGCGATGACCGGCACTGGCTGGTTCGGGCCGCGGGTGAAAGACATCGCCGCTTTCGGCGTCAAGATCGTGTGGACTGCGGAGGAGGAAGCCAAGGCGCACGAACTGGCGCAGCGCCCTACCCGCATTTTTGCGACGCGCGCGGAGGCCGTCGATCGGTTCCTGAAATCGTCCGGCCTATTCGGACTGGTCGATCCCGCGTCGGACGCGGCAGCCTCGGGCATTACCGGCAGCGAGGGAGACTGGCGGGTCGCCATGGACCCACGCTGCTACGGCGCGGTCGGCCCCGCTCTCGACAAACTGTTACGCCTCACGGCGTCGCCGCTTCGGCTCGCCGCTGGCGAAAACGACCCGATGGTGTCGCTCGACCAGATGCGCGCCATCGATCCGGCGGCGCGGACATTCGCTGGCGCCGCGCACAACGCGCACTGGGAGACGCCGGAGTTGGTGTGGGATTTCATCGCCTGCAGGAAATAGCAGGCAAGAAATATCAGGCAAGAAGTAACGGGAGTGAGCGCACCATGCGCCTATCGATCTTTTCAGTGCAGGATCATTACCCCGCCGGCGCCCGCAGCGTGGCGCAGCTCTACAGCGAGGTGATCGCGCAGGCCGAGCTCGCCGACCGCATCGGCTATGACACGTTCTGGGTCGCCGAGCATCATTTCCACGAATATGGCGTGGTGCCCAATCCGGCGCTGATGCTGGCAACTTTGGCGCAACGCACCGAGCGGCTGCGGCTCGGCACCGCGATTTCCATTCTCACTTTTCACAATCCGCTGACGGTGGCGGAGAACTACGCCATGGTCGACGTGCTGTCGGGCGGGCGACTGGTCTATGGCGTCGGCTCCGGCTATCTGCCGCACGAATTCGCCGGCTACGCCATCGATCCGGCCGAAAAGCGCGACCGCTTCGACGAGAACCTCGCGATCGTGCGCCGCCTGCTCGCCGGCGAGCGCGTCAGCGCCAAGGGCCGCTTCAGCAATGTCGATGCGGTGGCGCTCAATGTCAGGCCGCTGCAAAGAGAAGTACCGATCTACGTCGCTGTGCTGCGGCGCGAGGCCGCCTTTCACATTGGCAGGCAAGGCAACAACCTGATGTGCGTGCCCTATGCCTCGGTCGATCATTTCAATGAGATCGGCGATCTGATCGGCGACTACCGGCGTGGTCGCGCCGAGGCCGGCTTTGCGCCGTCGGACGACGACGCCGTGGTGACCTTACATACGCATGTCGCCGAGAGCGACGCGGCTGCGCGCCGCAACGCGGAAGCCGCGTTCAACCTCTACGTCGATACAAGGCTCTATGCCAAGAAATCGACCTATGACGACGCCATACGCAACGAGGTGCATCTGTTCGGCTCGGTCGAGACCGTGGTCAACAAACTGGTGGCGCTGCATCGCATGGGCGTACGCCATGTCTCGGCGCTGCAGAATTTCGGCATGCTGGCTCAGCCACTGGTGCATGAGTCGATGGAACGGATGATGCGCGAGGTGATGCCGAAGGTGGCGGCGCGGGTCGGGTGACCGGCGGTTCCGAGAGGAGTCGAACCTCGGCTGTTCGAATCGGGAAGCCGACGGCCCTGGGGCGCGCGCATCGTTCGACACTCGTAGCCGAAAGCAACCCAGCTTGAGAATGTGCTGGTGCTGGCCCAGCGCTGCCAAGAGTCAGCTGCGGCCCGCTACGCCGATTGCCTCACCGTGCGTGATGGCAACTCAATTTTCCGGCACGCTGAGCGCCGCGAGCTTTGCGACATCGTGGCTCTTATCAAGCGCCCAGATAGCGTCGATCAACGGAGCTATGTCGTGCCGCGGATTCCAACCGGCGGCGGCCGTTCGTAATTTACCCTCGAGGTCCCGGTCGCTCATCGGGTTGGCGTCGCTACCGCGCGCCGCTTTCTGCGACAGCCGGTGCGTCTTGCCGTCCACGGTGGTGATCTCGACCTCCGCAGCGATCGTCGAGAGCGACGGATCGCGCTGCACCTCGATCTTGCCTCGCAGGTCAACAACGTTGGGATCGCAGGCGCAGGCGTCGGTGAACTGATCGAGCCCGGCCTTGCCGGTGACCAGCGCTGCGGCAACCGCGTGTTGCACGCTCACCTGCGATTCACGCCCGTTGGAAATGTTCGGTCGGTCGGTGCGTGCTGCCAACAGCGGGTTGCCGCGGGCGACCACTCGCGTCACGACAGCCGCCGGATTGTCGCGCCGCCAATCCAGCACGCAATCGAGCACAGGGTGGATCACAAAACCGCACGGATAAGGCTTGTACGACGTCTGCATCAGTTCCCATGTCGCGCCCAGGCCATCTGTAACCGGCGACAGGTTCGGCGCGCCGTCAACGGCATTGTAGAAGCCCTGCACACCGGCGATCGGCTCGGGAGGCCCCTCGAAGCCTCTGTCCGCCAGCAGCGCCGACCACAGCCCGTTGCGCGCGGCATTGCCGACGCTGACGCTTTTTGCCGGCGTGCCGAGACATTCGCAGAGGCCCGACGATTGCGTGGCCGCTGTGCCAAACGCCCAAATCATTTTCTTCTCATCCAGCGCGAGCAGCTTGCCGCTGCCCGCGGCCGCGCCAAACACGCCGCAGGTAGACGTGATATGCCAGCCTTTGTTGTAGTGGTTGGGCGATATCGCGAGCCCGATGCGCGCCTGCACCTCGTTGCCGAGAATAAAAGCAAGCAGCAGGTCTGTCCCGCTCACGGGACACAATTCGGCCAGTGCCAGCAGCGCGGGCGCTACCGGCGCGGTCGGATGGATAACCGTACGCACATGGGTGTCGCAAAAATCGTAGACGTTGGCGCCGGCGGCATTGAGAAACGCCGCACTCAGCGCGTCGATGCGCTCGGGCCTGCCAACCACAGTTGCTTGCCTTCCCCCGGAAAATTCGGCAAGCGAAGTCAGCGCGATTTCGACGGGCGCGGTGCGACAGCCAGCGAGCGCGACCGCGAAGAAGTTCATGAGGGAGCGCTTGGCCTGGTGGCCAACCGGCGCCGGAATGTCATCCCAATGGGTTGCAGCCACGAATTGGGCCAGTTTCTGCGTGACGCCGGGTTCGTGCTGCATGGCTATTCCCTTTTTATTTGGTTGATCACTTGCCCGCCGGAGCAAGAGAACACCGGTCGAAATGACCTTCTCTGCCAACGCAGCCATGATTTTGGCGTTGTCGAAAGCGGAGGCGCCTATGAGACGCGAAGTGAAAATCAAACGTCGTATATTTTCGATCGGCGCCAGGCTATCGGCCGATCGGTCGAAGCAGCTTGATAAGCTCGTCGATACTCGTGCCATCGTCCAGACGGCGGATTGCCGCGAGGCTCGCCTCAACCTGGCTCTGTGTGAGTCCGGCAAGCGGCGACAGATCGCGATACTTGCGCTCGACGTCGACCCATTCGACCCCGCGTGGGCCGGACCCGCGCGGGGCCGTGCATGTCGAGCGGAATTCGCGACCGTCCTTCAGGCGAATGGTGACCGAGCCGCCGTGGCGATGCGGAAACCGATCCGGCAAGGGCGGCGGCGACGGATCGAACACGACCTTGTCCTGCAGCCTCGCGATGACCGGATCGGCCATCTTTTGCACGTCCATGTGCTTCCAGTCGAAGCCGCCATCGGCAATGGCGGCAGCGACAAAATACACCAGACTATGGGCGGCATCGACGAGGTTGCGCGGGTGCGGATCGCCCTTGAAATTGGTCCATTGGACGGCGGCCGAGATAACGACCTGTTCGATGTCCTCGACAGCGACCTTCCCTAACCGCGCGGCATCGGCCGCGGCTTCTGCCGTCGCGTGGAACGGGTGAGCCCCCGGCATCAGCTTGATGGCCATGTCGGTGACGATGTCCCAGGATGAACCGAGATCGCGCGTGATATCGTCGAGAGCCTGACCGCCCATCGCCGCGAGGAATCCGCGCGGCCGATCGAGCACCGTCAGTTCCGCCTGAAATCCGGCCTGCGCCGCGAGTGAGGCCTGCACGCCGGTCGCCGCCGAGAGACCGGCGTGATATTCGCGCGCGCAACTGGTATCCGCGGAAACCGCCATGCCGCCGATCGACGTCGCGGCCAGCGCAATGGCATGGCCCATCTGTTTGACCGGAAGTTTCAGCAACCGCCCCGTCGCGACGGCGCCGGCGAAAACGGTGGAGACCGAGCCATGGAAACCGCGCTGCATGCGTCCGGGCGTAAGAGCTTCATCGATGCGTCCCGCGACTTCGTAGCCTAGGACCATCGCCGCCAGGATTTCATTGCCGGTCGCGCCGGTATGCTCACCCAGCGCCACCGCCGTTGTCGATGCGATCGTGCCTATATGGGCGATGCTGCGCAGGTCGCTGTCGTCGGAGGCGGCGGCGTCGCTGGCGACCGCATTGACCCGAACCGCCGCGGCAAGCGGCAGCTTCACATCTTCGAACCAGACCGATGCAAGGCCGGCTCCCGCATTGCTCAACTCGAGCCGCCGGATGATCGAGGCCGACTCGATTCCGTAGCCCATGGAAGCACTGGCGACAGTGCTCGCCAGGCTCATCTTCGCGCGCTCCATCGCCACCGCGGAAATGGCTGTGGGCGGCGTATGAACCACAAACTCCGCCAATTGCAGGGCCAAAGTCGTCGGACTGCTCATTTTATTCGTGATCCTTTATCGCTTGTCTGGGACGTCCTGGCGCGACGCGCCGCCGCCTGTCCCGCGTCGCCGGCCGCGATGCGTCGCGTACAGGGTGGCTATTTTTTCGGCTGCGCCTCGCCCAGCTTCGCCTTGGCGAAGGTTTCGCACATCAGAGTGATGGCGGTGTGGTCCTGCTTCGGACCAAGCATCGCCGACGCCGCGTTCCACAAATGGCTGCATAGCGCCGAAAATGGCGCCGCCGTTCCGGTGCCCCTGGCGACATCGAGCGCGATGCCGACGTCCTTGGCCATCAGCCCCAGGGCGAAGCCGCCATCGTCAAACTTGCGCGACAGGACATACTGCTTGAATTTCTTCTGGGTGCTGTTGTTCATGCCCGACGACGTGTTGAGGATATCGACCATCCGATCGGGATCCAGCCCGAACTTCTGGCCGATCAACAGCGCCTCGATACCGATGAGTAAGCCGCCGGCCGAAACAAGATTGTTCAAGGCCTTCATCGCCTGCCCAGCGCCGAGAATTCCCACATGCGTAACCGAGCCCATTGTTTCGAGAATGGGGGTGCAATCCTTGACGACGGCGGCATCGCCGCCGGCCATGATCGTCAGGGTGCCGGCGACCGCGCGTGGAACGCCACCCGACACCGGCGCATCGATCATCGTGACGCCCTTGGCGGCGAGACGGGCCGCGATGTCGATCGTCACATCCGGCGAGCCCGAGCTCATCTCCATCACAGATGTACCGGGCCGCAGAGCCTCGGCAAGCGGATCGCCCTCGCCGAAAAAAACGCTTGAGACGATCTCGCTATTCGGCAGCATGGTGATGATCACGTCGGCGCGCTGACCGATATCTTTCAACGAAGTAACGGCCTTGCCGCCGACCTCACTCGCGCATTTGGCACTGCGCGCGGCATCGACGTCATACAGCAACAAGTCGATGCCCTTCTGGACCATGCAGTTTGCCATGGGCCAACCCATCATCCCGACACCAACCAAGCCTACGGTTTTCGCTGCCATGTCTATGACTCACTTTTTAGGTTCAATTTCTGTTTTTCGCTTCGGTCCGCCCGCGCGCGCGAACCATATTAACGCAGTCCCTGCCGGTCAACCTGACGCCTACTCGCTCGGCATCACGTCGAGCCGAATAGCAATTCCTTCAAGTTCGCGACTCGGCGCCGGATAACGCTTCATCACCAGCGGATCATGCCCCGGCACGATGTGCGCTGGTGTCGGCGCTTGTGCCAGCAAGGCGTCGAAGCCATCGAGCATTTCGCCCACATGAAACGACGTGACAAAAGGTCTGCGCCTTTCGAGATTTTCGTAGAAATGGCTGACGTCGGACGCCAACACCACGAAGCCGCGCCTCGTGTGCACACGGACGAACTGCAGCCCCGCCGAATGGCCCCCGACGGCATGCAGCGAAATGCCCGGCGCGAGTTCGATGTCGCCAAAATGAAATTGCACACGTTGCGCGAAATTCAGCCGTACAATGCCGCATATGTCATCGACCTCGAACGAATGCGCCAGCCGGGAGTGACCCATGTAATGGCCGGTAGCGTAGTGGATCTCCGCCTCCTGCAGATGGAAACGCGCTTTCGGGAAGCGGTGAAAATTGCCGACATGGTCGTAGTGCAGGTGCGTAAGAATGACGTCGCCTAACGTTTCGGCGTCGACGTCCAAAAGTTTCAGCGCGTCGATTGGGCAGCGGAGAAAGGTGCGCTTGCGCCGAGCCGCCACTTCGGCGGTGAAACCAGTGTCGATAACGAAAGTCCGCTCGTCGGAAACGGCGACCCAAAGAAAATAGTCCATCGGCATCGGGCCGTCATGCGGATCGCCACCAATGAAATGGTCGCTCCGCCGCGCATCGCGCATCGCATAGCGCAGCGCAAAGAGTTCATACTCTGGCAGGCTGGACATAGACGCCGATCCTTTGCGCGGCTCGCCCGCGCAATTTCACGCCTCGCATAGACTATTCGCGGGCCGGAGGGCACAGCCAGAAACATCGCCTAACTGAAATTCTGATATACAATTATTATATATCGCTTTCGTCTACGGTCGCGCGGTACAATCATATGATAACATAAAAAAACTGGACCGGCGGAGCCGCCGCGCGCCGGGCCGGATGGGGATTCGGAGCGTTTAGCCGGCATTCCGGCCTTGCTCATCGGCGCGCTCGACCCGGTGACAGCGGAAACACCGAGGGAAGCGACCCGATGAGCGACGACGTCTACGAAGTCTACGCGATCAAATACGGACGCCATGAGCGGAACACGCCGGCCAATTTCATCGGCGGCGACCCGCACGATTTTCCGATGCCGCTGGACTATTACGTATGGGCGATTGTCGGCGCCACCCGCACTTTCGTACTCGATACCGGCTTCGACCAGAAGGCGGCTCAGAAGCGCGACCGCAACATCACCAAGCCGGTCGGCGAAGGCCTGCGTGAGCTCGGCATCGATCCGGCCTCGGTCAAAGACGTCATCATTTCGCACCTGCATTACGACCATGCTGGCAATGACGGCCTCTTTCCGAATGCCCGCTATCACTTGCAAGACTGCGAGATGAGTTATGCGACCGGCCGCTGCATGTGCCACGCCATGCTGCGCATGCCATTCGAGGTAGGCGACGTCACCGCAATGGTGAACCGCGTCTTTGAGGACCGGGTGGCGTTCCACAACGGCGCAAAGGAACTGGCGCCCGGCCTCTCGGTACACCTCATCGGCGGCCATTCAAAGGGGCTGCAGTCGGTTCGGGTAAAGACGCGCCGCGGCTGGATCGTTCTCGCCTCCGACGCCGCGCATTTTTATGCCCATCTCCGGCAACGCAGCGTATTTCCGATCACATACAATATTGGCGACGTTCTGGACGGATACGACAAAGTGGAGGCCCTCGCCTCATCGAAACACCATGTCGTACCGGGACACGACCCTCTCGTTCTCGCGATCTATCCACCGGCGCGGCCCAACATGGAAAGCTGGGCGGCGCGTCTCGATGCCGATCCGAAACCCCTGCCGGCGCCGCCTGCGACACAATAGTATGGCCTAAGTCAATGGTGGCGCTCTCGCTGCTCAAAGCCTATCAGTAGCCCACGACAAAACTTTAAAAAACAGGAGGAAATCATGAACAGACTTGCCGCAATCCTTGCGCTCGGCGCCATTGCCTTGATGCCGCTTTCGGCCCGCGCCGAAGTCAGCGAACTGAAGGTTCCGCTCGGCGCCGGCGGCTTCGGATTTTTGCCGCTCCATATGATGAAGAAGTACGAGCTGATCGAAAAGGAAGCGACCAAATCCGGCCTGAAGATTACCGTCAACTGGGCCAATATCGGCGGTCCGTCGGTGATGAACGACGCCCTGCTGTCCGGCTCGGCCGATTTCATTTCCGCCGGCCCGCCCGCCTTCCTGATCCTGTGGGATCGCACCAAGGGCAAGGGCGACGTCAAGGGCGTGGCGGCAATGAGCACCATCCCGATGTATCTCAACACCCGCGCCGATCACCTCAAGAAGCTCGAAGACCTCAAGGACGACGACAAGATCGCCGTGACCGCGGTCAAGGTGTCGATCCCGGCGATCATCATGCAGATGTACGCCAAGAAATCGGGCGCGGACGCCTACAAGTTCGACAAGTATACGGTGTCGATGCAGCACCCGGACGCCGTGGTCGCCATCGTGTCCGGCAACAAGCAGATCACCGCCCACTACGCCTCGGCGCCGTTTCATCAGCGCGAGTTGAAGGAAGCCGGCGCCCGGACTATCCAGAACACCAATGATGTCATGGGCGGACCGCAGACATTCACCATGATCTCGACGACGACGAAGTTCCACAATGAAAACCCGAAGGTCTACTCGGCCTTCGTCGCTGCGCTCAAGCAGTCGTTCGACATGATCAAGAAGGACAAGAAGGCCGCCGCGCAGGTGCTGCTCGAATCGATGGGCGGCAAGGGCTGGGATGTCGACGAACTCGCCAAGATGCTTGACGACAAGGACACCTACTACACCACCAAGCCGGAGGGCGTCATGAAGTACGCGACCTTCATGAACGAAATCGGCTCGCTCAAGAACAAGGCGGCCTCGCTCAACGATCTGTTCTTTGACGCAGGCTCGCTCGGCGGCGGTAATTAACCGCCCTTGAGGCAACTAACGGCCCGGGGCAGCGCCAATCGCGCGGTCCCGGGCCTTCTTAATTCGGAGCCCGACGAAAATGAACTCAGGTGCAAGCCCCCTTCTCGCCGTCAAAGACGTGACCTTGCAATATCGGACCCACGATCATCTGGTCACCGCGACCTACCGCGTCAGTTTCGATATCCACCGCTCGGATCGCTATGTGATCCTGGGGCCCTCCGGTTGCGGCAAGTCCACGCTGCTGAAGGCGGTCGGCGGGTTCATACGCCCTGTCGAAGGCGAGATCCGGCTCAATGGCGCCGCTATCACTAAACCCGGCCCTGACCGCGTTCTGGTGTTTCAGGAATTTGACCAGTTGCTGCCGTGGAAAACCGTCAAGCAGAACATCGCCTTCGCGCTGACGGCCAGCGGCAAGATGAGCGGCCGGGAAGCCGATGAACGCGCGCTACATTATATCGCCAAGGTTGGCCTGACCAAATTTGCCGACAACCACCCGCACACTTTGTCCGGCGGCATGAAGCAGCGCGTCGCCATCGCCCGCGGCATGGCGATGGAGCCCGCGATTTTACTGATGGATGAGCCTTTTGCGGCGCTCGACGCGCTGACGCGCGCCAAGATGCAGGAAGAGCTGCTGCAACTGTGGGACGATACCAAGTTCACCGTGCTGTTCGTCACCCATTCGATTTCCGAAGCCATCCGTATCGGCAACCGTATTCTGCTGCTGACCCCACACCCCGGCCAGGTCCGCGGTGAGATCAACAGCAGCGGCAACGACGACGTCGGCGCCGATGGCAAGCCGTTTTCCGAACGCATCCAGCACTTGTTGTTCGAACAACAAGTCGCTGAGAGGAGCATGACCCATGACTGACGCCCGTCAAGTCCTCACCGCCCGCCCGGACGTCACCTACGAGGTGACGAACACAGGTGTCGGCGTCGTTGAACGGCCGCTGTCGCTGTACCAGCGGCTCGCCAATCACGGCGGCCTGCGCAAGGTTCTGGTGCTGGTTGTTCTCGCTCTCATCTGGGAAGTTTATGCGCGCTGGCTCGCTAATGACCTGCTGTTCCCGACCTTCAGCGCGACCATCGTCGCCTTCTGGGATGCGTTTGTGACCGGCGAGCTCATCAAGGCGACCTGGTACTCGATGAAGATCCTGTTTCAGGGCTATGCCGCCGGCTTGATCCTCGCCGGACTGCTGACGGCGTTCGCCAGCGCCACGCGGATCGGCGCCGATCTGCTCGAAGTGCTCACCGCCATGTTCAACCCGCTGCCGTCGATCGCGCTGCTGCCGCTGGCCATGATCTGGTTCGGCCTCGGCAATGCCGGTATCGTTTTCGTTTTGATCCATGCGGTTTTGTGGTCGGTGGCGCTGAACACGCATGCCGGGTTTCGCGGCGTCAGCCCGACCTGGCGGATGGTTGGCCAGAATTACGGCCTGTCGAGCTTCGGCTACGTCACCCGCATTTTGATCCCTGGCGCATTCCCGAGCATCCTGACCGGACTCAAGATCGGCTGGGCGTTCGCCTGGCGCACCCTGATCGCCGCGGAACTGGTGTTCGGCGCCAATTCCGGCGGCGGCGGACTAGGCTGGTTCATTTTCCAGAGCAAGAACTCGCTGGAGATTCCGTCGGTGTTTGCTGGATTGCTGACCGTCATTCTGCTCGGGCTCATCGTCGAGAATTTCATCTTCCTCACGGCGGAAAAGATGACGATCAGGCGCTGGGGCATGCAGACCTGACGCTGCCGGACGCGACTAGCGTGGATGCCACAAGCCGTCGCGGACGAGTTCGCGGACCTGAAGGCCGACCATCTTGGTCAGAACCCGCGTCGCCAGCGTCATGGGGCGTTGGCTGGAGGTCGACAGCAGCAACTGCCTTGTGAGTTGCGGGCGAACAATCGGGAAGCACTTGATCCGCCCGGACTTCACCAGGTGATGCACGGTCGAATAGGATAGCACGGTGTAGCCGATCCCCTGCTCGACCAGGTTGAGGGTCGATGGCATGGCTTCGACTTCGAGGACGATGTTCGGCACGATGCCGGCTTTACCGAGCACCTGGTCGAGCAACAGGCGAAGCCCGTGCGGCCGGCTGGGCAGGATCATCGGAATTTCGGCAAAGCGTTTCGCCGGCACCGGACCCGGCGGCAGTTTCGAGGGATCCTTGACGGCACCTAACAGAAACAACTCGTCCTTGAGCAACGGCTCCGACAATACGTTGCTCATGGCCGGCGCGTTATAGAGGACAGCGACGTCGATCTTGCCGGTCAGCAGCCATTCGAGCACATGGCCGCTGAAACCCTCGACGACGCGCATCTGAATCTGCGGATAGTCCTTGCGATATCGCTGCACCAGCGGAACGGTCAGTACCGAGCCAACCGAGGGCGGCATGCCGATGGCGACGCTGCCGTGCGGGTTCGACTGAAGCGCCGTGATTTCCGACGTCGCTCGCGACGCGGATTCGAGAATGCCTTTGGCGTGCCCATCGAGCATCTTGCCGGCTTCGGTCAGGACTATGCCGCGTCCATTCCGGTAGAACAGTTTGACGCCCAGTTCCGTTTCCAAGGCCTTCACGTAGCGGCTCAGCGCCGGCTGCGCGATCGACAAGGCGACGGCCGCACGCGAAAAGCTACCGAACTCGGCGGCGGCGGAAAAGATCTTGAGCTGTTTGATATCCATCACACCAACTCAGCAAAGTCGCGCTCCGCGGCCGACTTCATCGTTTCGCCGATAATGAACTTGACCGAGCCTGCCGTCAGCGGCGCATTGCCGGCGATGGTGGCGGCCGTGTCCCGGACATAGGCTTCGAGCGCGTCGTCCGGCAAAACGCGATTGACCAGTCCCATCGTCTCGGCCTCGGCGGCGCTGAACTGACGCGCCGTGAAGAAGATTTCCTTGGCAAATGACGGTCCAGCCACATCGACCAGCCGCTTGATGCCCTTGAAGGGGTACCCCAAGCCCAGCTTGCCTGCCGGCACGCCGAATTTCGACGCCTCGGTGCAGATGCGCATATCGCAGCATAACGCCAGCGCAAGTCCGCCGCCGATGCAAAAGCCGCGGATCATGGCGATGGTCAGCTTGGGAAAGGCGGCGAAGGCGTTGTAGGCGCGCTCGACGATGACGCCATAGCGATCGACCGCTTCCTTTGTCGTGCGGTCCTTCTCGAATCTGGAAATATCGGCGCCCGACACAAAGGCCTTGCCGCCGGCGCCCGACAACACCACCACGCGCACCTCCTGGTCGGCCCTGAAGCCGGTGATCGCGGCCTCGGCGGTCTCCCACATGTCGAGCGACACGGCGTTATGGCGTTCCGGATTGTTGAATACCAGATAGCCGACGCCGCCTTCCTTGCGCGACAGGATTTTGTCCGTCATGGCGGCTCGCCTGAACTAGGCTTTTCCCTTGATTTCGACACCAGCCCATTTTTCGACGGTGCAGACCGTCCGTGTCAGATCGACGCCGAAGCCCTGGCTGGCTTTGGTGATCGACAGCAATTGCTTCACGGCGTTACCAACGATCATCGGCACGCCGAGCGCCTCGCCGAATTCGACCGCGAGTTTGATGTCCTTGTGTTGAAGGCCGACTGAAAGCCCGAAATCGAACCGCCGGGTCAGAACGCAACGCGGAAATTTGTCTTCGGTCGCGGTATTGCGCCCACTGCCGGCATTGATGACGGCGATCATCATGTCGGCATCGAGGCCGGCCTTGGCGCCCATCACCATCGCTTCCGACGTCATCGCCATCGCGCCCGCGGACAGCATGTTGTTGACGAGTTTCATCGCCTGCCCCATCCCGGCCTCCTCGCCGACCCAGAACATCTTCCCGAGGCAGTCGAAGATCGGCCGGAGCTGATCAGCCAATGAGCCTGGGCCGGCCACCATGATGGCGACCGTGCCCTGCTCGGCGCCGGTCGGCCCGCCGCTGACCGGCGCGTCGAGGGCAATAATGCCCTTCAGCGCCAAGGCGGCGGCCACTTCGTTCGCCATCACCGGCCCCGTGGTCGAAAGATCGATGAAGACCTTGACCTTGCTGCCGGCGATCACGCCATCATCCGATAAAGCCGAATCACGCAAGACGTCCGGCGTCGGCAAACATGCGAAGACAAACTCCGCGGCCGAGGCGACCTCGGCCGGCGAGTGTGCCCGCCTGGCGCCGCGCTGCACCAGACGCGTGACCGCGATCTCGTCGATGTCGCAAACGGTAACCATATAGCCGGCCTCGAGCAGACGGCCGGCCATCGCGCCGCCCATCCGCCCGACGCCGATGAAGCCCAGTTGCTGTTTTCCAGACATCCTTTGCCGGCTCTCCCTGATGGCCGCGCGCCGCCTAGGCTTTCTTCGCCGGCGTCGCCGGGATCTGGCCCATCTCTTTCAGCACTTCGTTGGCGATCTTGAAGGCGTCGAGGCCCGCCGGAATGCCGCAATAGATGGTGGCATGCAGCAGGGTCTCCTTGATCTCCTCGACGGTGACGCCGTTGTTGATGGCCCCGCGCACATGCAGTTTGATCTCCGGACCGCGATTGAGCGCGGTCAACATCGCCAGGTTCAACAGGCTGCGGGTCTTGCGTGGCAGGCCATCGCGGGACCATCCGTAGCCCCAGCACCATTCCGTGGTGATATGCTGAAACGCCATCATGAAGTCATTGGCCGCATTGAGCGAGCCGTCGACATATTCCGCGCCCAGAACTTCGCGGCGGTGCTTGAGACCGACCTCGAACATGACGTCGGAAGCCTGCTTCATCTTTTCGTCCATGGGAGTATCCGTAAGCTAGAGGAAGGGAGTATCTCAGGTCTGCGGAGCGATCGACGGAAACGTCCGATCCATCGAAGCCCCTTGCACCGACCGTCGGCGACGGCCGGTGAATTACTGCGCAAGCTTGGCGCCAGCCAGATCGACGGCCTTCTGCCAGCGCGCCAGTTCGCTCTTGGTGTGGGCCAGCAGCTGCTGCGGCGTGCCGCTCCAAGAATCCGCACCCTGCTCGTTCATCACCTGGTGCACTTCCGGCATGGCGGCGACGCGAACGATTTCGGCATTGAGCTTGGCGACGATCTCGGCCGGCGTTTTCTTCGGCGCATAGACGCCGAACCAAGCGGACACTTCGAAGTCGTCGAGCCCGGCCTCCTTCATCGTCGGCACATCGGGAAGCGCAGGGTTGCGCCGCGGGCTGGTAATGGCAAGTGCGCGCAACGTGCCGGCCTTGATATGCGCCAGCACCGGCAGCACCTGATAGAACATCAGTTGCACGTCGCCGCGCAGAAGATCGGTCAGCGCCTGCGCACCGCCGCGATAAGGCACATGCGTGGCCTTGATATTCTCGCGCGCCATCAACAGCGCGCCCGATAGATGCGCCGATGAGCCGCTGCCCGACGACGCATAATTCGCCTTGTCCGGGTAGGCGCGCAGATAGGCATTCAGTTCGGCGAGTGTCTTCACCGGCAAGGATGCCGGCACGACCAGCACATTGGCCGCGGTTCCGAAGCCCGCCACCGGCTCGAAGTCCTCGATGGGGTCATAATTCACCTTGGTATAGATAGCCGGGCTGATGCCGTGCGTCGCGATGGTGCCGAACAGCAAGGTATAGCCATCGGGCGCGGCGCGAGCGACGTATTCGGCCGCCAGGATGCCACCGGCGCCGCCACGATTATCGACTACCACCCTTTGTCCGAGGTTGGTCGACAGGCGCTCGGCAAGAATGCGGCCGATCAAGTCGCTGGTGCTGCCGGCGGCGAACGGAACGATGAGCGTGACTGGATGGGTCGGGTAAGACTGGGCGCGCGCCCCTGCCGCACCAAATAGGGGCAACGCGACGATCGCGGCGGCTAGAAAAAGGCGCGTCAGTAAGCTCCGGCGCGATGGCGACATCGTAATCCTCCCCCTCAACCCATTATGTTCTTCATTGCCGCCGCTACTGCCCGCATCAGCGGCCCACAAATGACCAGCTAATCCCTGGGATGGGCGCGGTTCAGCACCGTAAAGATTGTCAGACAGTAGTATCGTATGTAGGATGATGCCGGTCAAGGCCGGAGCCGTGCCCGGACTGCCTGCGGGGGAGCGAAAACGCGCAATGCTCAAGAGTAAATGCGCCCTCATCACGGGATCCATTGCCGGACTCGGCTATGCCATCGCGGAAAGTCTCGCCAAAGCCGGTGCTCATGTAATCGTCAACGGCCTATGCGACGCCGCGATTGGCGAGGCCGCGGCATCGAGGCTTGCTACCGTCGCCGGTGTCGACGCGATATTCGACGGCACAGATGTCGCCGACGTTGCGGCCGTTGAGCGGATGTTCGCCAACGCGCGCGCGCGCTTTGGCGGCGTCGATATTGTCGTCAACAACGCCGTGGTCCGTCACTTCGCGCCGATCGATCAGATGACGACCGAACAATGGAACATGTCGCTGGCCGTCAACGTCTCCGCCGCCTTCCATTGCGTCAGGCTGGCCTTGCCGGGGATGAAGATCAAGGGCTGGGGGAGGATAATCAATTTGTCGTCGATCTTCGGCCAGCGCGGCGCCGAAAACAGAATTGACTACGTTACCACCAAGACCGCACTGCTCGGCATGACACGCGCGATTGCGATCGAGACGGCGCTGACCGGCATCACATGTAATGCGATCGCCCCCGGGGTGGTGCCGTCGCCTGCGATTCTCAATCGCATCGACAGCTCCGCGAAAGCCGATGGCATTCCCGTCGCTGACGCGGAACGGCGCTATCTGGCATCGCGCCATCCGACCGAACGTTTCGTCGCGCTGGAAAATGTCGGTGCCCTGGCTGTATTTTTATGCAGCCCGGCGGCGCAGGACATCACCGGAGCAACACTGCCGATCGATGGCGGCTGGCAGGCGCGATGACCGGCAACTTTGAACTGCCAGCCGGTGGGGCTATTTTTGACAAGGAAATACCAATATACACTCGGGTTTAGATTTAGCCGCCGTTATCCGCGCGGTCTGGCTTGGATCGGTCTATTGGATAATGGCTGCGAATGACCGCGACTTCTGGAGGAACAAACCGTTGACCGCCCCGTTCGCCGCGAAACCCAATTTCAAGGTGAAAAAGATCGCCGCGCCGCTGCGCCAAAGTGTCACCGAAAGCATTCGCTACGCTATCGCCCTGGGCCATTTCAACGGCGGCGACCGGCTGCCCGAACGCAGCCTATGCGAAATGACAGGAGTTAGCCGTACCTTGGTCCGTGAGGCCTTGCGCCAGCTGGAATCGGAAGGGCTGATCGAAGTTATTCCAAACCGCGGACCGGTCGTGACGCGGCTTTCGCCGGCGCAGGCCGAAGGCGTCTACCAGGTCCGCATCGAGCTGGAAGGCCTGGCCTGCCAGCTCTTCGCCGAACGCGCTTCGGAGGCGCAGCGCCAAGCATTGCATGACGCCTTCAAGAAGCTGAAGAAATCACTGAAGGACAGCGAGCCCTTGGCGCGGCTGCGAGCAAAAAATCAATTCTACGAATGCCTGATGGACGGCGCCGGCAACCAGGCGCTCGGCGATAGCCTACGAATGCTCAATGCCAGGGTCATGCTGCTGCGCGCCACATCCCTGCGCGCGCCCGGGCGCACGACGGCCAGCCTCGCCGAACTCGCCGCCATGATGCAGGCGCTGGACGCCAGGAACGGCAAGCGCGCGCGTAAACTTGCCGAACATCACGTGCGCAATGCCGCGAAAGCAGCCATCGCCTTGATGTCGTTACAGCCGCCGCTTTCGTCCCATGCCGCCAAGCCGCGGCGCGGCACAAAATTAGCGGTTGGATCGGCAATGCCGCAAAATGCGTAAAGACGGCAGCCGCGATGTCACTGGCGCTCTCTCGTCTCTATCAACTCGTGCAGCAATCCAAGATTTTCCGGCCCCGGCTTCAGGAGACCCTGCTCTATCCGGTGCGCCAATTCGACGATCGCGGAATTGACCGGTATCGAAAGGCCAAGCCGCCTGGCTTCATCGACGACTTGACCATTGAGGTTGTCGACCTCGCTGCGGCGGCCCTTCATCCAATCCTGCAACACAGTCGTCAGCGTACTCTCGATGGTGAAACCCTTGACCAAAGTGTCGAGCAGCACTTCGACGAGGCGGTTCGATTGACGAACATCCTCTGGCTTCATGCCGAAAATCGGAACGCTCGCGTGACCCATGGCCTTACCCATATCGAATGCTTCCTGCCCCGACCGAAGCATGATTTCGCGCATGGCCGGCGTTGACGCGGCGCCATGGATCGATTGACCGAGGATCGCGGTCGTCACCAAGGTGGTGCAATTGCTCACCAGCTTCATCCATTTGCTGGCGCGAATGTCGCTGACATATTCAACCGTGCCGGCGTGCTTCAGCAAATCACCGACCTCCGCCTCGCGGCCCACGACGCGCTTGTCGATACCGCCGACGGCGAACCAGGACCGCGACGGCGGCGAGTCGCGCTGCACGATACCGGGATCGAACATGGTCGACGAAATTTCGATCACGCAACCCATCGTGCGCTGCGGCCCGACGACGTCGGCGATGACATCGGTGGTCATGCCGTTCTGCACGCCGGCGACAAGGCTGTCGGCCTTCAGATAAGGCTCGATCAACTGGCACGCCCAGCGCGTGTCATAAGCTTTCATCAGCAGCAGGACGACATCGAACGGTTCGGTAAACGTGCAGACGTCGCAAAGATTATAGGCGCGAACCGCCGTCGTTTGCGTCTCGCCCGGCATGTCGATGCGAATGCCGTCCCGACGCATGGCCGCGACGTGTTCCGGCCATTGGTCGATCAGCACGACATCGGCGCCGGCGCGCGTAAGATCGGCGCCGATAGACGCGCCGTTCGCGCCGCTGCCGAGCACCGCTATTCGCTTGGACATTGTCGAAATCCCTTAGCCCGCGTCTGTCGAAATCAGGCCGGCGGAGCGTTCCGCGATTATGATGGTGGTGAGATTAATAATGGCGCTCGGCACATCCGACGCTCATACTGCAAGCATTACGGCGGTGCTTTCCCGATCGGGAAGCACCGCCGCCATGATGTTATACGCCGTCGCCTGAGTTACTTGGCCGCGACGTCTTCGATCTTCGGGCAAACGCGCGACGTCACCGGCACGTCGTACTGCTTCAGGTTGCTGCTATCGATGATCACCGGCGTCACCATCAGTTCCTTCTGGACCGGCATCTTGCGCAACGCGCGCACGGTGGTCAGAAGGCCGAGGCAGCCCTGCATGAACGGATCGGACGAACCCGTCGCATGCATCTTGCCGGCCTTGATCAGATCGATCGCTTCCTGGCTGCCGTTGATCCCGACAACGAAAGCCTTGCGGTTGGCGGCGGCCATCGCCTCGACCGCGCCGGTCGCCATCGCGTCATTGGCGGTGTAGACGCCGTCGATCTGCGGATGGGTCTGCATGATGTTCTCCATGACCTGGAGTGCCTGCAAACGCTGATAGTTCGCCGGCTGGGTGGTCAGCAGTTTGACGTTCGGGAAATCCTTCAGCGCGTCGTTGAAGCCCTTCATGCGGTCGGTGTTGCTGATCGAGCCCTTCACGCCTTCCAGCGCGACGACATTGCCCTTGCCGCCCATCGCCTTGAGCAGGCTTTGTCCGGTCTCGAGGCCGAGGCGGTAATCTTCCGCACCGATGAACGACACCACCTGCCCGCCGGCCAGCCGGTCGGTCAGGCCGGTCACCGGAATACCGGCGGCGTTCACTTTCTCGATCGCCGGCACCATGGCCTTGTAGTCGACCGGGATGAACAGCAGCGCATTCGGCTTCTTGACGATGGCGTCTTCAACCTGACTGGTCTGTTCCGGGATGCTGTCCGGCTTGATCGGCACGTATTGAATGAGCTTCACGCCGACGGCTTTCGCGGCGTTGGCCGTGCCGACGCGAACCGACTCAAAGAATGGATTGGTCTGGTTCTTGGTGAAGACGGCAATTGTCTCGTCGGCGGCGAATGCCGGACCGGCAAAGCCGGCGACGGTCAGCATCGAGATCAATACGACTGCTTTTTTCATGTTTCACTCCCGTTTGGTTCGTTCAGTTTTGGTTGTCTTAGTTGCTGTCAGTTTTGGACCGCGTCTTCATGTCCAGCCACACAGCGAGCAGCACGATTAGGCCCGTCACCAACGGCTGCCAGTTGGCGTTGAGATTGAGCAAATTCATGCCGTTCAGAATCAGCGTCAGGATCAATCCGCCGATGAAGGTGCCGAACAGCGAGCCGACGCCGCCGAACAATGACGTGCCGCCAATCACCACCGCGGCAATGGTCGGCAGCGTCAGCGTTTCGCCGATGTCGCCTTCCGCCGAGTTCAGACGCGCCAGATAAATCAGCGATGCCAGCCCGGCCATGGCGCCGGAGAGCACGAAAACAAGATTGAGACGGCTGTTGACCGGAATGCCGGACAGCCGCGCCGCGACTGTGTTGGCGCCGATGGCATAAATCTGCTGGCCATAGGTCGTGCGCTTGGTGAAGAAATATCCAATCGCCAGGAACGCGACCATCAGATAGATCGGAATCGGGATGCCGAGCAGATAGCCGCTGCCGAGCGCCCGGAAGCCGGCCGGAAAGCCGTAAACCGATTGTCCGCTCATGTAATAATACGTCGCGCCCTGCGCGACCCAGAGCATGCCGTAAGTTGCGATGAAGGACGGGATGCGCAGCTTGGTCACCATCAACCCGTTGCCCAGGCCAACGATGCTGCCAACGCCGATGGCCGCGGCGGCCCCAAGCCAGGGCGAGCCTGTCGATTTGATCATGGTTGCCGCGACGCAGGCGCTGAGGCCGACAGTCGCGCCGATCGACAGGTCGATCTTGCCGGTCAGAATGACCAAAGTCAGCCCCGACGCCATGAAGAACACCAGGCTCGCCTGCCGCAACACGTTGAGCAGGTTATTGGCGGTCAGGAACGCATCGCTGACGAGCGACAATGTCACGCAGATCAAAGCGACAGCGAGCAGCCGATACGCGACGTCCGTGACATCCCGGGACAAAGTCAGCTTGAGTTTCGGCGCGGCGGCGTCAATCTGGCTCATTCGTGTGCCTTTCGCATGCCATCGAAGAACAGCGCCACGATCACCAACAGTCCTACACATATGACCTGGATCGACGACGGCATCGCCAGCAGATTGAGCCCATTGCGCAGGACACCAATGGTGATGACGCCGAGCAGCGTGCCCAGCAGCCAGCCCTCGCCGCGTTCGAATTGCGTGCCGCCCACCGCGACGGCGGCAATCGCGTCGAACTCCATGCCGATGGCGGCGGTCGGATGCGCCGAACTGATGCGTGAGGTCAGCAGCAAGGCGGCGATGCCCGCCATCAAGCCGCCAATCCCGTAGATCACGGCCAGCACCACGCGGTCGTTGACGCCGGCGTGGCGCAGCGCCTCGCGGTTGCCGCCAAGCGCCGGCACATAGGTACCGAGGCGCGTGTGGTAGAGGATGCCGTGCATGACGGCGTAAGCGATCGCGGCGATGACCAGCGGAAACGGAATGCCGAGGAAAAAGCCGGAATAGAAAAACTGCAGCCCGCTCGGCAGGCCAACGATGCTTGTGCCATCGGTGATGACGAGACACAGGCCCTGCGCGATACCCAATGTACCGAGCGTCGTGACAAAGGGCGGAATGTCGAGCCAGGCGATCAACCAGCCGTTCAGCAGGCCGAAGGCGAGTCCGATGGCGAGGGCCGCGATGAACCCCACGGCGAGCGATCCAGTCGCAAGCGCGACCGCGGCCAGCACCACTGAACCCAGCGTCAAAACCGCGCCAATCGACAAATCGAGGCCTTCGGTCATGATGATGAAGGTCATCGGCAAGGCCAGCAGCAACAGGATCGACGACTGCACGAGGATGTTCGTCAAATTCGGCGTGGTCGAAAAGCCGGGGCTCATGCTGGCAAAGACCGCGACCAATGCCACCAGCACGAAAGCGACGCCCGGAACACGTCCGAGCACCGATATGCTTTGCGCCAGAACGCCTTCACTCATGATGCATCCCTAGCTGCAGGATATTTTCTTCGTTCAGCCGCTCGCGCGACAATTCGCCGGCAATGATGCCCTCGCGCATGACATAGGCGCGATCGCAGACATTGACGATCTCGCTGAGTTCGGAACTGATCATCAGAATGGCCGCGCCGTTTTCGACAAGGTCGTACATCAGCGCGAAGATTTCCGCCTTGGCGCCGACATCGATGCCGCGCGTCGGTTCGTCGAAGATGAAAAGCCGCGCATCGGCGGTGAGCCATTTGCCGATGACAACCTTCTGCTGATTGCCGCCCGACAGAACCTGAACGGCGCGGCGCGCCGACGGCGTCGAAATACGCAGCTTCTTGATCATCGCCTGCGCGACTTTGCTTGCCTTGCCCGGATGGAACACATGCGAGGGAAATAGCCGGTCCAGCGCCGCGACGACAATGTTGTCGCCAACCGAGCGGATCAGCGCCAGGCCTTGCGCCTTGCGGCTTTCCGGGATCAGGGCGACGCCCCTGCGCGTGGCCTCGTCCGGCCCACCGGTGAAGCGCTTGGCGAAGAAAGTGACCTCGCCGGCGGTCACCCTGTCGGCGCCGAAAATGGCGCGCGCCACCTCGGTGCGGCCCGAACCGACCAGGCCGCACAGGCCGACGATTTCGCCAGCGCGCACGTTGAGATGAATATCGGATATGCCGCTCGGTCCCGTCAGCCCTTTGACGTCGAGCGCAACCTCGCCGGCCTTGATGTTGGCGCCGCGGCGATGAATGGCGTCGACCTTGCGGCCGACCATTTTCTGCACCAGATCGCCGGGCGTCGTTTCGTCCGGCAGCACGGTAGCAACTTTCTTGCCGTCGCGCAGAATGGTGATCCGGTCGCCCAGCAGGAACACCTCGGCCATGCGGTGCGAAATATAGACGATCGCGACGCCGGCCGCTTTCAGCCGGCGCATCATGCCGAACAGATGCTCGGTCTCGGTGTCCGACAAAGCCGATGTCGGCTCGTCCATCACCAGGATGCGGGCGTTCTGCGACAGCGCCTTGGCGATTTCCACGATCTGCTGCTGCGCCACGCCGAGCGTATGGACCGGCGCGTCGATGTCGATATCGGAGCCGATCATGCCGAGCACGCGCCGGGCTTCGCTTCTGATCTTCTGGCGATCAATCGTGCCGGGGATTTTTCCGGGGAATTCGCGGCCGAGATAGATGTTCTGCGCGACGCTCAAATACGGCACCAGCGAGAATTCTTGGAAGATCACGGCAATGCCGAACTTGCGCGCATCCAGCGTCGACTTGATCTCGACCTTTTCGCCGTGATGAAACAGCTCGCCCTCGTCGGCAACGTAAGCGCCGCACAGCACTTTCATCAGCGAAGATTTGCCGGCGCCGTTCTCGCCGCACAGCATGTGAATTTCGCCGGGCCAGATCGGAAAGGATACGTCGTCGAGCGCGCGTACGCCGGGAAATGTCTTGCAGATGCCACGCAGCTCAAGCAGCGGCGCGCTCGCGTCGCCTTCCGCCTTACGAGGCGCCATGGTCGCGACGTCTACCATGCGCGCAACCGGACATATAGCGAGCGGGGACACAGCCACGCCGCGCCGTTACTCAGGCAGATGATCGTCACCAAGCCGTCCTCGTTTCTTCCCAACCCAGAATTCCAAGGTGGATCTTGCCGTCCACATTGCCGGGATTTCCCGCCCGTGGTAAAACGATTTACGAACTGGCCGATGAATGCAAGTGAAATTGCGTCGCAGCCTGAAAAACGAGCCGCTGCCGGTCTGTTTTCGACATTTGTGCATAGCAGCAATTGCGACCCGGCCATTCGGCAGCAAGGAACGCGATGGGAGGAAAGCGCCGGAAACCACCAGCAGGCCGTTCGTCGCCGACGATCCGCGACGTCGCCCGGCGTGCCGGCGTCTCCCCCGGCACCGTTTCTAACGTACTTATTGGCGTGCGCGGTGTCCGTCCCGACAGCCGACTCTCGGTCATGAAGGCGGCCGAGGCGCTCGGCTACAAATCCAACCATATGGCGTCGAGCCTCCGGCGCGGGCACACGCGGACCATCGGCGTCGTCGTACCCGATCTGTCGAATGAATTTTTCTCCGGCCTGGTCACGCATTGGGAGGCACAGGCGGCCAAGGCCGGCTATGAAATCCTCGTCGTTTCGAGCGGCGACGATCCCGACATCGAGTCGCACCGCATCCAGTCGCTGATCGCGCGTCGCGTCGATGGCCTGTTGATCGCCGCGGCGCGCGACGATTTTGGCGCGGCACCCGGGTTTCCGGTAACCCTGCCGCCGGCCGTGCTCGTCGATCGCGCTTCCGGCCACAAACGCTTCGATACTGTGTCGTCCGACAATGTCGCCGCCGGCTACGAAGGAACATCGCACCTGATCAAGCTCGGCCATCGCGACATCGCCTGTCTCACGTCGGCCGACAGCCATGTCCACCTGCGCGACCGTGTTCGAGGCTATCGCAAGGCGCTCAAGGACAACGGGCTCTCCGGACGGGAACGTCTGGTAGTTGGCGGCCGTAGCGTCGATGCGTGCCAAATCGCTATTGAACGGCAGTTCCGCCGGCCGGCCCGGCCAACGGCGATATTCGCGACCACGTTCTTTTCGACTTTGGGCGCGATCAAGGCCATCCACGCTCTCGATATCGCGCTACCGAAGGACATCTCGCTCGTCGCCTTTGAACATTCCGACTGGATGACAGTGTTCCAGCCTTATCTAACGGCGGTGGCGCAGCGCCGCGACGAATTGGCGGCAAACTCGTGGAGCGTGCTGATGGACCGCATCGCCAGCCCGCACGCCACGTTCCGGCACCTGAAGATTCCGATCACTTTGAGCATCCGGGAATCGGCGCGGCCGGTCAGCAATTAAAGCTGCGCGGGGCCCAAATAGTCGTGCGTGATGTCGGGCACCGTTCGGCATCCAATCATTGCCATCGTGTAAGCAAGATCGGACTGGAGGATTTCGATGGCGCGCCGCGCACCGCGCAAGCCGCCCGCCGTCACACCATAGATCGTGGCGCGGCCGGTAAAGCAGAAATCGGCGCCGAGCGCCTTGGCGACGACCAGATCGCTGCCGCGCCTGATGCCGCCATCAAAGAACAGCCGCGCATCGCGGCCAACCGACGCCCTCACCTGCGCCAGCGAATCCAGCGCGCCCTGCATGCAATCGAGCTTATTGCCGCCGTGATTGGAAATCGTCACAGCATCGGCGCCGGCTTCGAGCGCGCGTGAGGCGTCGCCGGCATGGACCAGGCCCTTGATGACGAGCTTGTCCTTCCAGAGCGAACGGATTTTATCGAGATCGCGCCACGTCTGCGCGTTATTCCAGTGTTTGACGTAATACGCCGCCACCTGGCTGGCGCTGCTGCCGGCCGGTGCATAGGCGGTCCAGCTTTCCAGTTTCGGCAGGCCGCCGCCGCGCAAGTATTCGGCGGTCCAGGACGGATGCCGCAGAGCGTCGAGAAACAGGCTGGGAAATGTGCGCAGCGTCGGGCCGGTCGCCATCGACACACCGGTGCGCGCGGACACTTCCGATCGTGGCGCCAAGGGATAGTCGACGGTGTACACCAGCACCTTGACGCCGGCGTCGCGTGCCCGTGTCAGCATTGCTTCCGTCACTTGCGGCGTATGCGCGCCGTAGAGCTGATACCAGGCATGGTCCGGCGCAATGCGCCCGATGGTCTCTATCGTTGCATGCGAGGCACCCGACAAAATGAAGGGAATGTTGGCGTCGCGCGCCGCTTGCGCCAGCAACTCGTCCGCACGGCGGCGATAAATGCCGGCGATGCCGACCGCCGAGATGCCGAACAGGCTGGCGTAGGTTCTGCCGAACAGTTCGACGCTTGTGTCCACCGGCGTGACATCGGCGAGGCCGCGCGGGATGAATTGGTAGTTGCGGAACGCATCGACATTGCGCCGGATGCCGCCGCCATCGCCGGCGCCACCTTCGAGATAGCCGCTGACGAAACGCGGCAGGCGCCGCAAGGCGAGACGGCGCAAATCTTCGATACTCACGGCCCGATCAACCGCCACCATTGTCCCGTATCCCCCGTCCGACCAAACATCGCGCCATAACTTGTTCCACCGAGCCTTGCAATACTGTGCCCAAACGATCGGAGCCCGGCATATATTTTTCAGGATACCTGGCGGCGGCGGCGGCTATCTACCAAAATGTCGGCGCTAAGGGAATCGCTCTTTGGTCGCTCATGCCGCTTCGGTCTGAAGCGAACCCCGAGTTTCAGGGCGCAGTGCCGGAGTAAATCATTTGACTCATAGGACACTCCCTTCAGGCGGTTAGAACTAACCGTCCAGGAAGGTACGCCGAGCAATAATATGGACTCGTGAATACGACATTCAGGCCTATAGGGCTCTTGATCACCGACAAACAAGGCGATCCCCGGCTGCATTCTATTTTCCCGCCGCTTTGATCATTTATCTCGTTGCTCACTTTGTGCGGCGCGATCACGCACCCGGTTTGGAAGATGCTAAAAGATTCTTGAGTTCGCCCATTTCACGTGCCGCGCCATTACGCAGGAAGCTCTGATCCGACGCCAGCACGAACATGCTGGCGCCAAGCGACTGCAACCACGTCGTCTCCGGACCGCCGCTGGTAAAAACGCTGACGCACTTTTTGGCCTTGAGCGCCGCGGCAGCGGTACGCTCGGCGGCGTCGCGCACTTTCGGGGGATCCTTCGACCGGTCAGCAAAGGCCGCGGTCAAATCGCCACGCCCGATGAACAGCGAGTCGATGCCGTCGACCGCCGCGATGGCATCGAGATGATCCAGTGCCGCCGGGTCCTCGATCTGCGCGACGACGACGATCTCGTCGTCGGCCATTTCGATATGCTTCCACATCGACACCGCCGTGTAACCGCCGGCGCGCGTGCTGGTGGCGAAGCCACGGCCACTGCTATAGCGGCAGTGGCCGGCAACCCTGCGGGCATAGTCAGCATTGACGACGTGCGGGACGAGCACGCCAATGGCACCACTATCGAGCGCCGACAGGATCGTCTCCGGCCCCTGCACTCGCACCAGCGCAGGCATGCCGTGGGCACGTGCGGCTAGAAGCGCCACGTCGATCGACGCGCGGTCAAACGATGAGTGCTCCTGATCGATGATCACGAAATCGAAACCGAGCCCGCCGATGATTTCGGTACCGTGGCTGGTTGGCGTTTTCAGAAACGTGCCGACGAGCGTTTCGCGCGCCAGCACACGTTGGCGGAATGTCAAAGCAGAAGGTGTCATTGAATTGCCTGCGTTTCTCAGTTCGAGTGCATCGAATAGTCGTCGGCGCTCAGGATCCGGCCGGGCTATGGCGAGAAGTCCATGCACGGCGGACAGAGGATGTCGACGCCCGGCGAGCCATTCCCGCAAAGTGCGACCGCCAGCGTTCAGCTTCACGTCATGCTCGTCAAACTCGCGCTATTGCTATTTCGGAGGCCGAAATTATGCGCCTTGAAGGGCATCTGCTGCGCCTTCGCCGTCGCTGTGTGCTTGACCCTCGGGTAGGCTCCTCCGCTGCGACCACCCAGTGTCAGGAAAACTCCATGAAGATTTCGTCCGAACGCCTCGCGCTGACTCAACTGCTGCATGCGCTGGTCGTCGACTACTGGCGCGATGTCGATACAAATTGGGGACGTAACGCGCCGAACTACTACACCGAAGACGGCGTTTTCGATGGCTCGATAAACCCTTATGTCGGTCGTGAAAAAATTCGCCAGTTCTACAAGTGGCGCGAGGATCGCGGCACGCGCACCGTGGTGCATGCCGTAGCAAATTTTCAATGCCTGCCTGAGGGACCCGACAAGGCGACCTGCCATTGGTTTCTGATGCTTTACGCGGCCGATGGCGCACCGCCTTTGCCGAGCGAACCGGCGATCCAGATCGCTTACATGACCGACAGCTGCGTCAGGGATAAAAGCGGCAATTGGCTCGTCGCTCGCCGTAAGTTCGATACCTGGTTCAAGAGCGACACGCCGACAACAAATCCCAAACTCGACGACAAATGAGTTCGCGACCGGGTCGCAGCTAAAACGCCGGCTCGATGGTCATCGGTGTATCGCCGCTGGCGTAGCCTGACTTGGTTGTAAAGATCGCCTGCTCGATCGCGGTCGTCGTCGCGCGTAACGGCGCCAATATCCTCTCCGCGATCTCGGTCTTCGGAACCGCGGTCGTGAAATAACTGATGTTGATCAGCGCGCGCACGATCTCGCCTTCACGAATTGGCATGGCAAATGTGCTGATGCGATAGGGCTTTGTCTTCGGGTCCCGTGTCGCAAAACCATCAATCCGGACTTGCCGCAGGATAGAGCGCAGCCGCGCCTCCTCGGCCTCGCCAAAGCCCCGGGCCGGGTCCTCGCGGATGCGGCGAATCTGCGTTTCGCGCTCGCTGTCCGGGCAAAAGGCCAGCAGCGCGCGCCCCATCGCTGTCGTAGCGAGGTCCGGCCGCAGGCCAAGTACCGTGTTGGTATGCACCAAGGGGCTGATCGAACCGGTCCAGAATTTTATGGCAATCGCGTCATCATCGAGTACGCCTATGCCAATCGGCCATTTGACGTCGCGCGTGAGATCGATCGCGAACGGACGCGCGATCTCAATGATTTGAGAAATGCCCTGGTGACCCGAAGTAAGTTCGTGCACGCGGCTGGTCACGATGTAGCCGCCGCACATGTTATCGCGCGCAACGTAACCCTCGCCCAGAAGCGTTTCCAGCATACGAACGATGGTCGGCTTCGGAAAGCCGGTCGCTTCATGAATCTGCTGGATCGATGCGATGCGCAGCCGGTTGACCGTGCGAAGAATGTCCAGCGCGCGGCGAATGGCTTGAACCGGTGGATAAGAACGCTGCGCGGGGTCGGTCAAGCCGCGCCGTGAATTCGTCCGGCAGCGTATTTTTGTCTTTAACGCGCTCTGTCGCTGGAGCTCGACTTCGTCGGCACGAGCGAGCGCGCCGCCAAGCAACGGGAGTAAATCCGGTGCAACATGAGCCGCATCGATTGGCGTCATCAGCTGTTCCTCCCGTTGAGTGCTGCGGCACTAGCCTTTACTCAGCCTTTACGCCGGACGTTTCGAATTCTAGGCGCGATGGCCCGCCGTGACAGTTGGGTCTCGGCCTCAATTTCGCTGGTCGAAATCATAGCTGAAACAACTGGCCGGGTAACGCGCCGCGCGCCAGATTGCCGAAGTAAAATTCCGTCGTTTATAGAATAGCTTAGGCCGTATAGCGCGAAGGAGCGGCGGCCTCCGGATCGTGAAAACCATCCAAGGAGATGCTGATATGGCAAGCGCCGCGCCCCGCAGAGCCACAAAGGTCGAGTTCCACAAGACGGCGCCGCAGATCGCGGTATCCGGGGTGAACAGCTGGATCACCCGCGGCGGGAATTTCGCCGTCATGGTCTCGGAGGTGGAACCCGGCGCGGTGCTCACACGGACTGGCGATCCCGAGGAGCATATGGTGATCGTGCCGCCAGACGGGCCGACGCTCAGCATCTCGGCCGAGGGCAAGACCATCGAAGCGAAAGCGGATTCGCTTACAATCGTGCCGCCCGGCGCCAGCACGATCACCGCCCGATCGAAAGGCCTGTTCGCCCAGATCTATTCGAAGGCCTCGAAGGACATCATGGCGCTGGCATCGAATGCTGCGGCTTACGCGGATGAGGCGCCGGAGCTGGCGCCGCCCGACCTGTGGCCGGCGCCGCGAGATGGCTACAAATTGCGCCATTATCCGCTGGGCCCATACTTCAAGCCCAATGGTGACCGCATTCAACCTCGGCTGTTCCGTTCAACCAATATGATGGTGAACTTGTTCGCACCCTTCAAGACTCGGCGCAAGACGACGTCGCTAAGTCCGCACTGGCATGATGATTTCGAGCAGTGCTCGCTCACCTTGGGCGGACGCTGGATTCACCACATGCGCTACAATTGGGGCCCCGATCTCAATCATTGGATTCCAGACGATCACGAAGAGATGGCGACGCCGTCCCTCATCGTCATACCGGCAAAAGTGGTTCATACCAGCCGCGACGTCGGCGACGGTGACGCCTCGCTCTATGACATCTTCTGTCCGCCGCGCATGGACTTCGCGCGCAAGAAAGGTTTTGTCCTCAATGAGGATGAATATCCGATGCCTGATGTTCCTCCTGACGACACGGTCAAGACCGGCGGCAGCCTGCTGGCCTGGCAGAAGCCGGCTTAAGCCAGACGCGCAAGATCACCGATGAAGGCCGCATCGGCGATCGACTTGATAGCGGCCTGATCGAGCGGTCGCGGATTGTTCTTCACGAGCCTCTGCGAAGCCAACGACTGCTCGGCTGTCCAGTCGAGCTGGTCGAGCTTGAGGCCCAATTCAGCAAGCGTCCTTGGAATGCCGATGGACGCGAACAGTTCCGCGACCGCGGTCACGGCCGAACGCGAGAGTTCTTCCTCGCCTTGATCGGCCACGGCGCCCATGGCGCGCGCGATCTCGGCCATCGCGGCCGGACACGCTGAACGATTAAAAGCCATGACGTATGGCATAAGCTGCGCCACGCCTGCGCCGTGCGGCGTATGCGTGAGCGCGCCAACGGGATACTGGATGGCGTGTGCAGCCGCGGTGCCGGCCGTGCCGAAAGCGAGGCCGGCCAGGAGCGCACTTTGCATCACGGCGACCCGCGCGGTTTCGTCGCCGCCATTCTTTACGGCGCTAGGCAGAAAGCGGGCCAGAAGGCGGATCGCCTGCAACGCGTAGGCATCTGACAAAACGTTCTTGCCAACGAAGACATGATCGCAGGCCAAGGTCGCCGTCGCTGGCCGTGCGACCGCAGTGAAGGCCTCTATGGCATGCGTCAGCGCATCGGCACCTGACACCGCCGTCAACGATGGCGGGCATGTGAAAGTCAATTCAGGATCGCAGATCGACGTGTGCGCTATGAGATAAGGCGAGGAGATGCCGACTTTCATCGCGCGTTCCGGATCGCCCAGCACCGCGACCGGCGTCACTTCCGAACCGGTTCCGGCGGTCGTCGGTACCGCCAGAATCGGGATGACCGGCGTCCGCACCTTGAACTCACCATAATAGTCCCGCGGATGGCCGCCATGAGCGAGCAATAGGGCCACAACCTTCGCCAAATCCATGCACGATCCGCCCCCAATGCCGATCAAGAGATCGGCACCGAAGCCCGAAGCATCCCGCGAGGCCTCGTCGATACAGCTCAATGGCAATTCGGCAAGGGTCCGATCGTAGACACGAACCGCAACCCCATTGGCGTTGAGATCATCCATCATCACGGCGAAGACCGACTCGGCGCTGAGTCGCTGATCGGTACAGACGAACGCCGAGCGGCCGACCTGGGCAGCGATACGCCCGAGTGCGCGCCGCTGGCCCAAACCGAACAAGATGGCACGCGGCGCCCTGGCGAGGCCGAAATCAGTCATCGCGAAAACATCCTTCGCAAGCTCAGCGTTGCGCGCCCATGACGTTCAGGATCGCACCTGTCACCAGCGACGCCTTGTCGGACAAGAGCCAGACGATGGTTTCGGCAACCTCCTCCGGTCGGCCGGGACGGCCGAGTGGGATATCCGCGGAGGCGCGCATCACTCTGTCGCGCTGGCCGACCTTGTCGTGGATCGGCGTATCGACCGTGCCGGGCCGGATGGCATTGACGCGGATGCCCTGCCGCGCCACTTCGACCGCGATGCCGACGGTCATGCTGTCGACCGCGCCCTTGGAGCCGGCGTAGTGGATGAAGCGGCCCGGACTGCCGGTCAGAGCACCGATCGACGACACGTTGACGATGCTGCCGCCCTTGCCACCGCGCGTGGTCGACATACGGTTGACCGCCTCACGACATGCGATAAGGACACCAGCCGTGTTGACGGCCAGGATGTCCATGGTTTCCTTGAAGGTGTAATCCTGCAGACTTCGCAGCGCCGATCCGTTCATGCCTGCATTGTTGACGAGGCCGGTCAAAGGCCCGAAGGCGCGGTCGGTCTCTTCGAACAGCCGCACGATGTCGGCCTCGTTGCCCATGTCGGCCTGGATAGCGACGGCCTTGCCGCCGGCGGCGATGACATCGGCGACAACGCGCTCGGCCTGCGACTGCGAGCTTTTGTAGTTCACGACCACACTGGCATGCGCCGCGCCGAGCAGCCGCGCTGTCGCCGCGCCGATGCCGCTGCTGGCGCCGGTTACGATCACTACGTCATTCATCGAAGTCATCCTAAAAGCTCTCGGCTTACGAGCGGCGTCGCCCGCCCGCGGCAGGCCCTCACTGTTTGGCCAAGCCTACACTATTGATCATGTCGCGCCATTTCACCAATTCCGTGCGCACGAAATTGTCTAGTTCAGGCAGCGTCATCGTGGTTGGCTCATGTCCGATGCCCATCAACCGTTCGCGGGCGCTCGAACTCGAAACAACCTTGATCATTGCGGCGTTCAAGCGATCGAGGATCGGCTGAGGGGTCTGCGCCGGGGCAAACAGGATGACCGAGGCGTCGGTGACAACGGAAGGATAGCCGTACTCCACCAGGGTCGGAACATCGGGGGCAACCGCCACTCGCTTCGGCGTGGTCGCAGCGAGATAGCGTACCTGTTTGTTTTCGACATAGGCGCGCACGGCCTGGATATCGACAAACATGATATCGATACGACCCCCAAGCAGGTCGCTCATGACCTCGACCACGCTTTTATAGGGAACCTTCAGCAGTTGTATTCCGGCCGCTTGCTGAAATACTTCCGCGGTAACCTGCACGTTGCTTTGCCAGAAGCCGACCGTCAATTTGGAAGGGCTTTCCTTCGCCGCTTTGACGACGTCGGCGACAGTCTTGTAGCCGCTCTTTTCATTGACGACCATCATCCACGGCGCGCGAACAATGAATCCGACCGGGATGAAGTCCTTGAGCTGATCGTATTGAATATTGCTCATCAGGTTCGGATTGAGCGAGAAGGTCGAACTGGCCGTCAGCATAAGCGTATAGCCATCGGGCACCGCCCTGGCGGCATAAGCGGACCCTATCGCTCCATTAGCACCTGGCTTGTTTTCGATAACAATCGTTTGGCCAAGTTCCTTGCGGAGGTCTTCCTGCAACATACGCCCGATCACATCGGTGCCGCCTCCCGCGCCAAACGGAACGATGAAGGTAATCGGCTTCTGCGGGTAAGTCTGCGACTGCGCGCCCGCTGACAACAAAGCTATTGCAAGAGCGGCAACGACAAACGAGAGCACGGATTTGGCCAGCGACATGTTGCCCTCCCATAATCAATGCTCGAAGAGCTAACACGAACGTCTTGGTATGCCTCTGAAGGTGTGAAGGTATTTCGGACAGCGAAACTGCCGCGATTTGAATGGCAAAATCTTCAGGTTCGGGCTGCGCCCCGCCAACTTAGCCCGCCCGGTCGCTGCGACCTACGAAGGGCAGCAGGCCGAGCGGTACAACATCGGCTTCACGCCGCCAGGCTAAGTACATTGAAAATCGTTGATATTCCCACTCAGCCTACCCCCGTCCATCATCGGGCGACTGAGAATTGCCTATTGATATCAGCCATTTGCGAGCTTGTTCGAATTCCATGTCGGACCATGCGCGGCGTTCAATGCAGTGCTTGTGGTTTCGCTCGCGCGAAACGTCGGCGGCCGCGACCGGGGCCCGTCCGGTCATTAACTGGACGCTGGCGACCGATACTGTGTGTCAAGCGCAGTGCGCACAACCTTGATGGGATTGATTTCGCCGAAGTCCCAGATCGTATCGCAGCCTCGTCCCTCACAAACTCTTCGTCGCGCTGATGAGATCCGAATTTATCGAAGACACGGCTATTTCAAAACCAAGTTCCGTGCTCAGACCAACCATCCGCGGTTGATCGGCGGGAAAGACCAGCACCGCACTGCGTACGCCTTGCCTGGCAACCGCGGCAAGCAGCGCCTGCAGCAGTTGCCTGGCAAGACCTTGTTGCCGCAGATCGCGGCGGATGATGATCGCGCATTCTGAGGCTTCGCGGTCCGAATCGGCGAGCGAACGCGCCAGTCCGGCGACCCGGTCGTGTTCCCACGCAAGCAAAGTCATTTCGCGATCGTAGTCGATTTGGCTAAGCCGCGCCGCCGTTTCGTGGGTGCGATCGCGCAGCGGCGCGAAGAAGCCGTGCCATAAGTCCACGGTGTCAACTTCCTTGGCGAAACGCAGCAGCGCCGGTTCGTCTTCCGGCTTGATCGGGCGCACCGCGTAGGCTTGGCCTTCCGGGGTTTGGATCATTGACTCGAGCCCCTGCGGATAAGGCCGGATAGCAAGCCGCGCTTGCGCCGCCGCCGTCGCGGCACGCACCCGAACGCGGCCATCCACCCCGATGACTCCGTGGGCGTCGCAGAGTAGCGGATTGATGTCGATCTCGGCCACCTCGGCGTGGTCGGCCACGATCTGGCTAAGCTGGACCAGCACCTTGACGACACCGTCGATGTCCGCTGCCGGCCGGTCACGGAACCCCTTGAGCAAACCGGCAATGCGGGTGCGCTCGATCTGGGCGCGGGCCAGGGAGGTGTTGAGCGGCGGCAGTTCAAGCGATTTGTCGCCGATGATTTCAACAGCGGTGCCGCCTTGACCGAACAGGATCACCGGGCCGAAGGTCGCATCGGTCGAAACGCCGGCGATCAACTCATAGGCACTCGCCCGCTGGATCATCTCCTGAACGATGAAACCTTCCAACGTCGCCTTCGGCAATGCATTCGCTATTCTCGCATTCATCTCCCGCGCCGCGGCTTCAACTCCGACCGGCTCGATATTTAGGGCGACGCCACCAACATCGGATTTATGAATGACATCGCGCGACCGGATTTTTAGCGCAACCGGCGCGCCGATCCCGGCCGCGACATTTCCGGCGGCTTGCACATCCGGCACGGCCTGGGTGCGCGCAAACGGAATGTCATAGCAACCCAGGAACGCCGCGACCTCGGCCGGATCGAGCCATTCGCGCCCGTCGTCGAGCGCTTGCCGAATGATGCCGTGTGCCCGCTCCAGATCGTTATCCGGGCTGGGCGCACCGGCGGACGGCGTCTCAAGCAGCAAATCCTGATTCTGCCGATAGCGTACAAGGTACATGAAGGCGCGAACGGCGCGTTCCGGCGTTTCGTAGTCCGGCAACTGCGCGGCGACCAATTCAGCACGGCCCTCGGCAACCGTGGCGGCGCCCATCCATGATACGAAGACGTTCTTCTTCGGTACCGCCCCCGCGACAGACAAAGCTTCTATCAGGCCTTTGGCCGCATCGGCGGAAGACCCGATCGCGGTCGGACAGTAGGCTACCAGCAGCGCATCATTGCCGGGGTCGCCCATCAGAATCGAAACCGAATGGGCGTAGCGATCGGCGTCGGCATCGCCAATCAAATCGACCGGATTGGCATGACTCCAGGTCGCCGGCAGCACGGAATTGAGCTTGGCAATTACGTCCGGGCTAAGTTCGGCCAACCTGCCGCCTTCCTCGATCAGCCGGTCGGTGGCCAGTACGCCGGCGCCGCCGCCATTGGTAATGATGGCCAACCGGTTGCCGTGTTGCGGCGCCATGCGCGCCAGAGTCGCCGCCGCGTCAAAGAGCTCCTCGACCTCGTTGACGCGCAGCATGCCGGCGCGGCGGAATGCCGCGTCATAGACCACATCGGCGCCCGCCAGCGCGCCGGTGTGCGAACTCGCGGCGCGGGCGCCCTCCGCGGCGCGGCCGCTCTTGACGACGATGATGGGTTTGATGCGCGCGGTGCGGCGCGCCGCCTACATGAACTTGCGCGCTTGCGTGATGCCTTCGGCATAGATCAGGATCGCCTGCGTCGCATCGTCCAGCCCAAAATAGTCGAGCAAATCGCCGAAATCCACATCGCTCATGTCGCCCATCGAAACGATGGCTGAAAAGCCGATGCCGCGCGGCAGTGCCCAATCGAGCACTGTCGTCGCCATCGCGCCGGACTGCGTCAGAAATGCGATATTGCCGGTCAGCAAGGCAGCCGGCGCGAATGTTGCATTCAACCCGATACCAGGCACGGCGATGCCAAGACAATTCGGACCGACAATCCGCATCAAATGCGGGCGGGCGGCGGCAAGCATTTGCGCGGCGCGCGCCTTGCCGACGGCGGTCTCGCCCTCAGCAAAGCCGGCCGTCAGTATAACGGCGGCCCGCGTGCCACGCGCGCCAAGCTCGTCGACCAGCGCGGGGATGGTGTCCGGCGGCGTTGCAATGACAGCGAGATCGGGCGTTATCGGTAGGCTGGCGATATCCTTATAAGTCATCACGCCATGGATCGAGGTCGCCTTGGGGTTGACCGGCATGATCGGTCCGTCAAATCCCCCGCTCATGAGATTCTTTATCAGCGCCGCACCGACCGATTTTGGCCGCGCCGATGCGCCGATAACGGCGATCGACCGAGGGTGAAACATTCTGTCGAGATTGCGAATAGACATAGCGGTCTTTGCCAACTCCAAGCAGCGACGAGGCTGTCTCATTTTAGAAATAATAGAAACGCTGTGACGACACTGTCGATCAGAAATAAGAATAATGAAAGCGGGAGATATCGCCTTGACATCGGTCAATGAAGAAACGGCCCAATGAGGCGGATAATGTTGCCGCGCTTTTGCAGCCGTTTGTGACGTTTCGATGAATGATCTGGCTCAATAAACGCATCATCCGAACATGCACAAATAAACTGAACTTTTGACGGGTGCGCATATGAACTCCTGGGCCAAAGAGCAGCTAGGGCAAAGAAGCATTCTGCTGCCGCCGCCTATTGCCGAGGGCTTTCCGGCCAACGACCGGGTGAGCACAACAATCGACATGCTCCGCGCAATGCAATTGATTTGGCCGATATAGGAACCTGCATGACAAAAGCCCTGACAGAAACGGCGCCCCCGGCGCCGGTCTCTCAAGACACCGACCTGCCCTCTTTCGAAACGCTGGATCGTGTCGGGCGGGCCATGATGGCGCGCGCCACGAATGGCGTATCGCCGCATGCTCAAACGGCCGCCTGGTTCGATTGGCTTTCGCATCTTTCGCGCGCGCCCGGTCGGCAATTGGAGCTTGCACTGCGAGCGTCCATTTTCACCAGTCGCCTGATGGGTCTGGCGACGGGACAAGGCAACGCACTGCCGTTTACACCCGAGAAATCCGATCGGCGCTTTACCGATCCGGCGTGGCAGAAGCCGCCGTATCTGTATTGGCAACAGGCTTTCCTGGCGCAAGAGGAATGGTGGCGCAACGCCACGCGCCCGCTCCGGGGGCAAAATGCCAAGAGCGCGGCGCGCGTTGCTTTCATGGCGCGCCAATTGCTCGACGGCGTCTCGCCGTCCAACATTCCATGGCTCAACCCTGTCATTGTCGAGCACACCCTCAAGGAGTCCGGAGAGAATCTCGTCCGCGGTGTGCGCAACCTGGCCGAGGATGTTCACCGCGTCCTCGCCAGAGAGCCGGCTGCGCCGCAGAGCGGTTTTCGTGTCGGCCAAGACATCGCCACGACGCCGGGCGAGGTAATCTACCGCAACGATCTGATTGAGCTCATTCAGTACAAGCCCTCGACGCCAGATGTGTTTGCCGAGCCGGTACTGATCGTGCCGGCATGGATCATGAAGTACTATGTGCTGGACCTGCTGCCGGAGCACTCCCTGGTTCGTTATCTTGTCGACCGCGGCTTCACGGTGTTCATGATCTCATGGCGCAATCCGACCGCCGCCGACCGCGACATTACGTTCGACGTCTATCGTACCCAGGGGGTGATGGCCGCGCTCGACGCGGTCACCGCGGTTGTCCCGGGCCGCAAGGTGCATGCCTGCGGCTATTGCCTGGGCGGCACGTTGCTTGCCATCACCGCGGCGACCATGGCGCGCGACGGCAACGACCGGCTCGCCACGGCGACACTGCTCGCCGCACAGACCGACTTCAGCGAAGCCGGCGAACTCATGCTGTTCGTCGACGAAAGCCAGGTCGCGTTCCTCGAAGACATGATGTGGGACCAAGGCGTTCTCGATACGCGGCAAATGGCCGCCGCTTTTACCGCGCTTCGTTCGAACGAACTGCTTTGGTCGAAAATGGCTCGTGAATATCTGCTGGGTGAGCGCGAGCCGGCGTCTGATCTGGCGGCCTGGAATGCCGACCGGACTCGGCTGCCTTATCATATGCACTCGCAATACTTGCGCGCGCTTTTCCTGGAAAATCGCCTGACCGGCGGGCGTTATGCGGTTGACGGCAAGGTGATTGCGCTCAAAGACATCGGCATACCGATGTTCGCGGTAGCGACTGAGTCCGACCACATCGCGCCCTGGCAGTCGGTCTACAAGCTTCACCTCTTCACCGACAAGGAACTGACATTCGTGCTGACCAATGGCGGGCACAATACCGGCATCGTTTCCGAGCCGGGCCACCCTCACCGCCATTATCATTTCGCGACACGGTCCACCGGCGATCGCTATGTCGATGCGCAAACCTGGTTGGCGCAGGCCGAACGCGCCGAGGGATCGTGGTGGCAGGCCTGGTCGTCATGGCTGGCCGAGCATAGCAACCCGCAACGCCGTGAGCCTCCATCGATGGGATCGGCTACGCGCGGTCTTGCGCCGCTTTGTCCGGCGCCAGGAAATTACGTTCACCAACATTAGGTTTTATCCGAACCTCTCGATCGTCAGGAACCGACCAAGATGCAAACCGTATTGCCCGAAGCTGACAAGGCTCAGCTCATACCGCCGCCGGAAATGGCGCTTGTTTGCGAGTCAGTTGGCACTGCCAAGGCGCGCCGCGACGCACTCACCCTTTTGATCCTCGGGTTGCTGGCCGGCGCCTTCATCGCACTCGGCGCTAATTTTATGACGGTGGTGCTCACCGGGACGGCCGACCTCCCTTTGGGCGTTGCTCGTTTCCTTGGCGGGCTTGCCTTCTCGCTCGGCCTGATCCTGGTGATCGTCGGCGGCGCAGAGCTGTTCACCGGCGACGCGCTCATGATCGTCGCCTATGCTGGGCGCCACATCACGCTCGCGGCGTTGCTGCGGGCATGGGCGTTAGTCTACATCGGCAATATCATCGGCGCTCTGGCGACCGCCGGTCTGGTTTTCCTTACCGGACAGTACGGCTTCAGCAGTGGCGAGGTCGGCAAAACGGCGCTTGCCATAGCGTCAGCCAAATCGGCTTTGCCGGCGACTCAAATGTTTTTTCTGGCCGTGCTGTGCAACGTCCTGGTCTGTCTCGCCGTATGGATGTCGTTCGGCGCCCGCAGCGCCACCGACAAGATCATGGTCGTCGTCCCGCCGGTCGCGGCTTTCGTCGCCGCCGGGTTCGAGCACTCGATCGCCAATCTTTATTTTCTCCCCCTCGCCCTGGCGATCAAGGCCTGGGCCGGAGCGGAATTCTGGACGGCGCTCGGACAGAGCCCGGAAGCCTATTCCGCGTTGACGTTGGCAGGCGCGATGCGAAATATCGGAGTCACCACCTTTGGCAACCTGATCGGCGGCAGCCTCATGGTCGGCGCCATTTACTGGTTCGTATATCTGCGTAACCGGCCGGCATAATAACTACGCCGCTTGGCCCTGGACACATCGCGTCGTCAGGACGAGAGGTAAGTCCACATGCGGCTGACTTCCTGCACGAGGGTGGCTTGCCCTTCTCATCGCTGCCGGCGGCAGGTCGCGTTTGAGCAAAAATGGCTCCGATGAACCGCCGTACATTTTGTGACCATGCCGCGGTGCCTTCCGGCACCACATCTTTATACTGAAATCGGAGCAGCCGATATGCCCGGCGTCGATATCTTATTCCAAGAGGCGCTGCCGATTCATAATATTTCGATAGGGCAGTTTGCCCGTCTGGTTTCCCCGGGCCCATCAGCCGGATGACCGCTACTGGAACGTTCGATAAATGGAGCCGGAATGATGGATTGCGATAATTCCTTTTGGCGTTTTTCTCTTGCTGTTTATGCCGAACCCGGCGTCGCCGCCGAATGCCTGGCGCTGCAACGCAGCTTGGATATAAACGTCAACGCGCTCTTGTTCTGCGCCTGGCTCGGCAGCGCGAGGCAAATCGGCGTTACCGACGAAAACCTGAGCGTGATCGATGCGGGCGTGCGACAGTGGCACGGCGCCGTCGTCGAACCATTGCGGGCCGTGCGGCAAGCGATGAAGCCGCTGCCGGAGATGACGGAGACTGCGGTGCAAAATCTACGCGCGGATATTGCCAAACTCGAACTGCGCGCCGAACAGATCGAACAAGCCATACTGTTCGATCTTGCGGCCGCTTTTGACTGTGGCCCCGCCGCTCTACCGGCCGCGGACGCCGTTCGCCGCAACGTGACCGCCTTGTTGCAGCGCACCATTCCGCCTGCCGGCCTTGCCGGTTCCCAGCAGCCAAAAGCGGAGCGACTGATTGCTGCGGCAACAGCCTACCGGGTCCAGGAACAGCAATAAAAGCGTGACAAATCGCGCCTTGCGCAGAATCATGGTCAGTGAGGAACTGAGTGTTCTGTGGTATCAGTTAATGAGAGTGTCCCCGTTCCGCGAAAGCTTTGACGAATGTCCACAGCGTTGCGTATTGCTCATGGTGCGTTCGGTCGTGTCGCGCTTCTCGACATGGACCGTTCGCTCGTGCGCCACGCCCATCCGCATTGCCACGTTCTGATCAAGGCCGACGGCGCCGATACGCAATTTTCCGTCGGCGACCATCTGGTGCCGTTGACCGACACCCAGGCCGTGCTGATCAACACCTGGGAGCCGCATGCTTATGTGCATGACCAAAGCCGTCCGCGCACCATTATCCTTGCGCTGTATATCGAGCCGGCCTGGCTGAAGGTTTTCCGCCCGAACTGGGCGGCCAGCGGCGCTCCCGGCTTCTTCGAAAAGCCGGCCGGCGAGGTGTCGCCCCGCATTCGCCGCCTCGCCATGGATCTGGCGACCGTGATGTTGGCCGATCCGGGCGCCAATATCGCGCATGAACAACTGCTGTCGGATCTGATGATTTCGGTGATCGAGAGGTTTACGCCGTGGCGCACGCTTTCGCGCCGGTTGCAGGACATCGACAACAATCGCGATCGTTTCGACTGGCGCATCCGGCGCGCCGTCAACCTGCTGCGGAGCGAGCCGCAAATCGCGCACGACATTAATTCACTGGCGCGCGAAGCCGGGCTGTCGCGGGCGCATTTCTACCGCCTTTTTGAACGGTCGACCCGCATGACGCCGCACGTCTACTTCAACCTGCTGCGCATGGAGCTGGCGGTGAAATCGGTGGTGCATACGCAGGATTCCCTAGCCGCCGTCAGCAATGCGCTCGGATTCAGCACGCAGGGCCATTTCACCCGCTTTTTCCGCGACCACGCCGGCGTCAATCCGAGCGAGTTCCGCAATGTCGCGCGCCTGAGTTCGTCAGCCGTCGCCTGACCCCTCGCCTCCTAAAATGAGACTTTTCGGTAAGCCGTGAGACCGGACGGTATCGTCCCGCCCGGCCCCCTGTGACAGCGTTTCGCCCACTGTGCCGCCAAGAGCACGGTCGAGGAACGCCCGGATAATGTCTGAATTGCCAACGAGTTGGTGCGGCCAATCGGTCGAGCGCGTGGAAGACGCCGCGCTGCTGACCGGGCGCGGCCGATTCATCGACGACCTTGGCGTCAAGCCCGGCACGCTGCACGCCGCCATTCTCCGCTCGCCGCACGCGCACGCGAAAATTCTGGCGATCGACACCGACGCCGCCCGGCAATTGCCCGGCGTGGCCGCGGTGCTGACGGCCGACGACATCATGGCGATGTCGGCCAGCCTTGTCGTCGGCGTCAAGGCGCCGATCGAATGCTGGCCGATCGCTACCGGCCGCGTGCGCTATGTCGGCGAGCCGGTCGCGGTCGTGGTCGCCGCCAGCCGCTACGTCGCCGAGGACGCCCTCGACCTGATCGCGGTCGACTACGAGCCCCTGCCCGCCATCGTCGATCCACTGGCCGCGCTCGATCCGGCGCAGCCCGTCCTGCATGACGGCCTCGGCGGCAATATCGCCAGCGAGCGTTCGTTCCGTTACGGCGAGCCGGAGCGCGCCTTCGCCGAGTCGGCACGCCGTGTCTCCGTCACGATCCACTATCCGCGCAATTCCTGCACGCCGATCGAAACCTACGGCCTGGTCGCCGAATACGACGCCAGCGAGGACGCCTATGACGTGCTGGCCAATTTCATGGGGCCGTTCAGCCTGCACGCCGTGATGGCGCGCGCACTGAAAGTGCCGGGGAACCGGCTGCGCCTGCGCACGCCGCCGGACTCCGGCGGCAGCTTCGGCGTCAAACAGGGCCTGTTTCCCTACATCGTGTTGATGGCGGTGGCCGCCCGTGCCACCGGCCGGCCGGTGAAATGGATCGAGGATCGCCTCGAACATCTCGCCGCTTCCGTTTCCGCGACCAATCGCGTGACCACCTTGCGGGCCGCCGTCGACGCCGATGGCCGCGTGCGCGCGCTGGACTGGGATCAGGTCGAGGATGTCGGCGCCCATATCCGCGCGCCCGAGCCGGCCACGCTCTATCGCATGCACGGCAACCTCAACGGCGCCTACGACATCCAGAACATGATGGTGCGCAATCGCGTCGTCCTGACCAACAAGGCGCCGACCGGATTGAACCGCGGCTTTGGCGGGCCGCAGGTCTACTACGCGCTTGAACGTCTGATGCAGCGCATCGCCATCGAACTCGATCTCGATCCTGTCGATGTGATCCGCACAAATCTTATTCCGTCGGGCGCTTTCCCCTACCGCACCGCGACCGGTGCGACACTCGATTCCGGCGACTATCCGCTCGCCTTCGAGACCGCGCTGCGCGACGGTGGCTTTGCCGAATTGCGTGCGCGTCAGGCGCAGGCTCGCGCGCAGGGCCGGCTGTACGGCATCGGCTGCACCGCGGCGGTTGAGCCGAGCGTCTCGAACATGGGCTACATCACCACCGTGCTGACGCCGGAAGAACGGCGCAAGGCGGGGCCGAAGAACGGCGCGCAGGCGACCGCGACCGTCGCGCTCGATCCGCTCGGTTCCGTGTCGGTGCATGTAGCGTCGGTGCCGCAGGGCCAGGGCCATCGCACCGTGCTGGCGCAGATCGTCGCCGACGCGCTGGGCCTCAAGCCGTCCGACATTCGCGTCATCACCGAACTCGATACCGCGCGCGATGCCTGGTCGATCGCGTCGGGCAACTACTCCAGCCGCTTCGCCGCCGCCGTCGGTGGCGCCGCGCATCTCGCCGCCGGCAAGATCAAGGCCAAGCTCGCCAGCATCGCCGCCGCGCAACTCAACGTCGCCGCCAATGCCATCGAATTCGTCGGTGGTCGCGCGCGGGCGCAAGGCAATCCCGATAACAGCGTTGCCTTTTCGCGGCTCGCCGCGACCTCGCACTGGTCGCCGTCGCTTGTGCCCGAAGAAAACCATGCGCTGCGCGAAACCGTGTTCTGGTCGCCGCCCGAACTGGCGCCGCCGACCGACGAGGACGGCATCAATTCATCGCTCTGCCATGGCTTCATTTTCGACTTCTGCGGCGTTGAAATCGACCGCGTCACCGGCGCCGTGCGCATCGACAAGTATGTAACGATGCACGACTGCGGCCGCATTCTGCATCCCGGCATGGTGGCCGGCCAGATCACCGGCGGCTTCGCCCATGCGGTGGGCGCGGCGTTGTATGAAGAATACGCCTATGGCGCGGACGGCAGTTTCCTGACCGGCACATTCGCGGATTATCTGGTGCCGACCGCCATGGAAATCCCGTCCCCGGTGATCCTGCATATCGAAACGCCGTCGCCGTACACACCGCTCGGCGCCAAGGGCGTCGGCGAGGGCAATTGCATGAGCACGCCGGTGTGCCTTGCCAATGCCGTCGCCGATGCGCTGGGGGTCGCAGCCATCGACCTGCCGCTGACGCCGGCGAAGCTCGGCATCCATATTCATCCGGCCGAGCATGCGCCGGCCGCGCAACCGGCGCCGGCCAAGACAAGCAAGGGCCGCGCGTTGCACGGCAGCGGCCAGGCGCAGGCGGCGGCCGCGCCAGCCGACGTCTGGCGCATGCTGCTCGATCCGAGGACGCTTGAAGCCATTATTCCCGGCTGTCACGGCGTCGAGAAAATATCCGATACGCATTTCCGCGCCGACGTCACGCTCGGTGTCGGTCCGGTCACCGGCCGCTATCGCGCCGACATCAAGCTGTCCGATCTCGACGCGCCGCGCGCGGTAACGCTGAGCGGCATCGTCACCGGCGCGCTCGGCGATGCACAAGGCGCGGGCCGCATCACGCTCTCGCCGGCCGACAATGGCGGAACTTTGCTTACTTATGACTACGAGGCCGAAATCGGCGGCAAGGTCGCCTCGATAGGCGGCCGCCTGCTCGGCGGCGCCGCCAAAGTCGTCATCGGCCAGTTCTTCGCGGCGCTGGCCCGTCATTCTGGTGGCCCGGCAAGCCCAGGCCTTTTGGCCCGCCTGTTCGGGAGGCGCGCATGAAGCCCTCCCGCTTCGATTACCAGCGCGCCGAGACGCTCGCGGACGTGCATGCCGCGCTCGCGGAAAACGGCAATGATGCGCGTGTGATCGCCGGCGGCCAGACTTTGCTGCCGATGCTGTCGATGCGGCTGGCGCGGCCGAAGCTGCTGGTCGACATCATGCATCTGCCTGAACTCAGGAAGATCGATGCCGGTCGCAATGCGATCCGCATCGGCGCCGGCGTGCGCCAGGCCGAACTGCTGGCCTGGCCGGAGCTGGCGCGACACCAGCCGCTGCTGGCGGCGGCCTTGCCGTGGGTCGGCCATGCCCAGACGCGCAGCCGCGGCACGATCTGCGGCTCGGTCGCCCATGCCGATCCGAGCGCCGAAATCCCGCTGGTTATGCTCGCGCTCGGCGGCACCATAGAATTATCGTCGCGCCGCAAGCGGCGCAGCGTGCCGGCCGCCGAGTTCTTCACCGGCATGATGTCGACGGCGCGCGCGCCAGACGAGATGATCGAAGCGGTGAGCGTGCCGGTCGCGCGCGCCAACACCGGCACGGCGTTTCAGGAATTTGGACGCCGTCATGGCGACTTCGCCATCGTCGCCTGCGCCGCCTCCGTGTCGCGCGACAGCATCAGCATCGCTGTCGGCGGCGTCGCCGACCGGCCGGAGCGGCGCGACTTTCCCGTGCTCGACGGTGGCGCGCTCGACGACGCGCTCGACGCCTTCGCCTGGCAACTCGATGCGCGCGAAGACCTGCATGCCACCGCGCCCTATCGCCGCGAGCTTGTCCGCCGTATGGGCCGCGCAGCAATCGAGGAGGCACGCCGATGCCTCGCCTGAGCGCCGATCGACGCCATCGCGTGCGCTTCACGCTCAACGGCCGCGCCGTCGAGGCCGATGCCGAGCCGCGCATGCTGCTGACAGACTTCCTGCGCCATGAACTGGGCCAGACCGGCACCCATGTCGGGTGCGAACATGGCGTCTGCGGCGCCTGCACCATCGAGATCGACGGCATGCCGGCGCGCGCCTGTTTGACGCTGGCGGTGCAAGCCGACGGCGCAACGATCCGCACCGTCGAAGGGCTGGCGCCGCGGCCCGGCCGCCTGTCGGTGCTGCAGGAGGCCTTCCGCCGCCATCACGCCTTGCAGTGCGGCTTCTGCACCGCCGGCATTCTGATGTCGCTCGACACCTACCTGCGCAGCCACGCCGCGCCGAGCGAGACGGACTTGCGTGAATTTCTCGGCGGCCATCTGTGCCGCTGCACCGGCTACACCCCGATTCTGGCCGCGGCGCTCGATGCCGCGAAATTACTCCGGGAGGCCCCCGTCCATGCTTGACCTCGGCAACAGTTTTCGCGCCAGCGTCGAACGCGACCCGGAAGCGCTCGCCATCGTCGACGCAACGGTCCGCTTCACCTACGCGCAATGGTATCGCCGGATCTCGGCCGTGGTCGCAGGCTTCGATGAACTCGGCCTCAAACCGGGCGACCATTTGTTGACGCTGCTGCAAAACCGTTGGCAGGCGGCGACCATTCACTGGGCCTGCCAGTTCGCCGGTATCGTCATAACCCCGGTCAATTGGCGCGCGAAAGCCGACGAAATCGACTACGCCGTCGAGAATTCGGAAGCCAAGGCCGTGGTTTTCGAGGACGTCTCCGCCGAAGCCGTGCACGCGTCGCGCGAAGCGATGGCACGCCGGCGTATCTCGCTCGACGCGGTCCTGCCTGGCGAAATCTCCTTTGCCGCATTGATCGAGCGCGATGTCCCCGACGCCGAACCGCGCGCCGGCGCCGACGCCTGGTCGGTCATGCTCTACACGTCCGGCACGACGGCCAAGCCGAAAGGCGTGCCGCGCCGCCAACGCGCCGAACGCGCCGCCGCCGTCGCCCATGTGGCGCAAAATCTCTACGGCAGAAACGAGTGCACCCTCGGCGTGATGCCGCTCTATCACACGATGGGCGTGCGCTCGCTGTTGGCGATGTCGCTGATCGGCGGCACCTTTGTCTGCCTGCCGCGTTTCGAGACGGAAAAGGCGCTGGCTCTGATCGCATCCGAGAAGATCACCAATCTTTATCTGGTGCCGACGCTCTACCACGACCTCGTTCATAACGAACGTTTCGCTGCCACGGACATCAGTTCGGTGCGCAAGCTCGGCTTCGCCGGCGCTTCGATGACCGACGGTCTGCTGAAGAAGCTTGATGCCGCTTTCAAGCCCGATCTGTTCGTCAATCACTACGGCTCGTCGGAAATCTACACCTTCACCATCGACCAGAATGCGCCGGCCAAGCCCGGCTCCGCCGGCCGCGCCGGCATCAATCAGCGCATCCGCGTGGTGAAACTCGGCGCGGTATCGCCCGACGAAATCGCCGCGGTCGGCGAGGAAGGCGAGATCATCGCGCTTCTGGCCGGCGACGAGTCCTTCGAAGGCTATTGGCGGCGCCCGGAATCGGACGCCAAGTCGTTGCGTCAGGGCTGGTACTTCACCGGCGACACCGGGTATCTCGACGCCGACCGCGACCTGTTCGTTACCGGCCGCGCCGATGACATGATCATTACCGGCGGCGAAAACGTTTCGCCGGTCGAAATCGAGAGCTGCCTGTCGCTGCACCCCGCCGTGTCGGAAGTCGCGGTGGTCGGCCTTCCGGACGAACGCTGGGGCAAGATCGTCGCCGCCTTCGTCAAGCGCCGCGCCGCGGTGACCGACGAGGAACTCGATCAATTCTGCCGCACGTCGGGCCTGGCCAATTTCAAGCGACCGCGCCGCTACGTTTACGTGGCGGACATCCCGAAATCACCGGTCGGAAAACTGCTGCGCCGCATGCTGGTCGCGGGCGAGTTCGAGGCCGAAGACAAGTCACGCTCACAAGGAACCGCTGCATGACCCCGATGACATTCGACGACCCGCGCCTGGCAGCGCTTAACGGCTTCAAAGTGGAACTGGATGCTGCCAAACAGCGCGCCGACATTGTGCTGCACCGCCCGCCGCTCAACGTGATCGAGATGCCGCAGCGCGACCAGTTGCGGCTGGTGTTCGAAGCGCTTGATGAGGACGCCCGCGTGCGCGTGATCGTGCTGCGCGCCATCGGCGAGCATTTCTCCAGCGGCGGCAACATCAAGGGCTTCATGGAAGCATCGCCCGAACATGTCTCGAAGCTCGCCTGGAACATCGCGGCGCCAGCGCGCTGCGCGAAGCCGGTGATCGTCGCCAACCGCGGCTACTGCTTCGGCGTCGGCTTTGAAATCTCGCTCGCCTGCGATTTCCGCATTGTATCGGAAACCTGCTTCTACGCATTGCCAGAGCAGAAGCTTGGCCAGATTCCGGGCTCCGGCGGCTCGGCCCGCCTGCAAAAGATCGTCGGCGTCACCCGCACCAAGGACATCGTGATGCGCTCGAAGCGCATCGCCGGCAAGCAGGCGCTCGACTGGGGCATCGCCACCGAATGCGTGCCGGACGACAAACTCGAAGCGGCGACCGATGCGCTGGTCGATGAATTGCTGACATTCTCGCCGCTGGCTCAGCGTACCGCCAAGAAGCTGCTGAACGACACGGAGGATTCGACGCTGGCGATCGCCATCGAACTGGAAGGCCATTGCTACAGCCGCTTGCGGCAGTCCGACGATTTCCGCGAAGGCGTGGAGGCATTCCACGGCAAGCGGCCGGCGAAATTCAAGGGTTCTTGAGTGCAATGCGCGGCGGCCGCCGGCCGCCGTCAATAATCCAAAGGGAGAAAACGATGACACAGAAACGTACGGCTATTCTCGCGGCGCTCTTGTCGGCCACCGCGCTCAGCGGCGCCTATGCCGCGGATCCGATCAAGATCGGCGTGGTGACGCCGCTGTCCGGCACCTATGCCGGCATCGGCCAGCAGGTGAAATGGGGTCTCGAACTGGCGACCAAGGAAGTCAACGCCGCCGGCGGCATCATGGGCCGGCAGGTAGAACTGACCTTCGAAGACGAGGAAGCCAACCCGTCGGTGGCGGTGCAGAAGGCCGACAAGCTGTTCCAGGTCGGCAAGGTCGACTTCCTCACCGGCACAGTGAATTCCGGTTCGACATTGGCCGTGGGTCAGGTCGCCGAGCGCGCCGGCAAGCTGATCGCGACCACCGTGTCGTTTGCCGATTCCATTACGGCGGACAAGTGCTCGCCGAATGTGTTTCGAGTGAACGCGCGCGCCGGTCAACAGTCGTCGGCGCTCGCCGTGTGGCTGTCGAAGGAAAAGCCGAAGGCGCAGGTCTTCTATCTCGGCCCCGATTATGAAATGGGCCGCTCCACCGTCGCGGCATTCAAGTCGAGCGCCGAAAAGGTCGGCGCCAACTCGACCGGCGAGGTTTTCGCGCCTCTCGATAGCAAGGACTACACGCAGTATTTCGGCCAGTTGCGCGCCGCCAAGCCGCAGGTACTCTACACCTCGGTCGCCGGCAACGACACTGTGCGCCTGTTCACGCAGTTGCAGGAATTCGGCCTGCTCAACAATCTGACCGTGGTCGGCGCCTCCGGCACCGTCACCGCTCAGAACCTCGGCGCCATCGGCAAGGCGGCCGAAGGCTTCGTCACCGGCGTCGGCTATTCGGCCGAAATCGACACGCCGGAGAACAAGAAGTTCGTCGCCGCCTTCAAGGCAGCGAACAAGTCGGACCCGGATCTCTACGGCGCCGACAGCTACGGCCTGATCTACGCCTACAAGGCCGCGGTCGAGAAAGCCAAGGCGACGGATACCGACAAGGTGCGGGCGGCGTTCAAGGACCTGAAATGGATGACGCCGCAGGGCGAAAAGACGCTGCGCGGCGGCGACCATCAGGCGGTGCAGACGATGTACGTCGTCAAGGTCACCGGCGGCAAGTTCACCATCGTCGGTCAGGTCAAGGGTGAAGACGCCATCGGCCCCGATACCTGCACGCGCTTCTAGTCTCACCACTGGCCGGGTTCACGAGGCACGATGATGTCCGAGGCGATCCAATACTTCCAGTTCGTTCTGGCGCCCCAGATGCTCATCGGCCTCGTGCTCGGTGTGGCGGTGATCCTCGTTGCGCTCGGCTTGACGATCATTTTCGGCCTGCTCGACGTCATCAACATGTCGCATGGCGAATTCTACGCCCTCGGCGCTTTCATCGCTTTCGCGCTATCGTCGGTCGGCCTGCCGTTCTGGCTGCTGCTGATCCTGGTGCCGCTGGTCATGTTGCCGGTCGGCTACCTCGTCGAGCGCGGGTTGATCCAGCGTGTCTTTCATAGCGGCGACCGTCACGTGCGGACGCTGCTCTTGACCTTTGGACTCGGGTTGCTGTTGGAGGACGCGTTCCGGCTGGTGTTCGGGCCCAATCCGCATCGGCCGGAAACGCCGATAACCGGCGGTGTCGAAGCTTTCGGAATCTTCGTCCCGTCCTATCGATTGTTTCTGATCGTCGTCGGCGCGGCGATCATCGCCGCCGTCGCCTTCGTGGTTTACCGGACGCGGCTCGGCGCCATGGTGCGCGCGGCGGCCTTCGACCGCGACATGGCCGCCTCGCTCGGGGTTCCGGTGCAGCATGTTTATGCCGGTGCTTTCGCCTTCGGTGTGGCGCTTGCCGGCCTCGCCGGCGTTCTTCTGGCGCCGATCTATTCGATCTTTCCCACCATGGGCCGCGACTTCATCCTGATGGCCTTTACCGTCGTCATTGTCGGCGGCATGGGCAGCATCGCCGGCGCCGTGGTCGCCGGACTGCTGCTGACCCAGATCCAGGCAATTGTATCGCTCTACATCTCGCCGGTGTGGTCGGACCCGATCGTGTTCGGAATCATGGTCGTCATGCTGATGGTGAGGCCGCAGGGCCTGTTTGGACGGCTCGGTCATGGTTGACGCCCTCACCCGATCGATGCGGGCGAGCCATGTGCTCGTCGCCATTCTGGTCGCGGCATCGCTTGCCGTGGCAGCCTTCGGCGTCGCCACAAACGACACGTTCTATCTGCGGCTAGCCACCGAAGCGCTGATATTCGCCGGCCTTGCCCTCTCGGTCGACATATTGCTCGGCTACACCGGGCTGTTGTCGCTCGGCCAGGCGCTGTATTTCGGTCTTGGCGCCTATCTGTCCGCGCTGGTCCTGATGGTGATCCCCTCTTTCTGGGCGGCTTTCGCCGCCACCGCCGTTGTCGCGGCACTTGCCGGACTGATCGGCGGCTTCATCGTCAATCGTGTGCGCGGCGTGTATTTCGCGCTCATCACCTTCGGCATGGCACAGGTCGCCGCGAAGATCGTCTACAACACGCGCGCGCTCGGCGCGTCCGACGGCCTCATCGGTGTCCCTGTCATCAATATCAATCTCGGCATCGCGTCGGTGTCGAGCGCTTCGCCGGCCGGCTTTTTTCTCTTCGTGCTGGCGCTCATCGTCATCCTCTATGCGCTGTCGGCCTATCTCCTCGACACGCCATTCGGGCGCCTGCTGATCGCGCTGCGCGCCAATGAGGCGCGCATCCCGTTTCTCGGCTACCGCACGATGACGCCACGGCTGGTTGCCTATGTCCTCGCGGCCATGGTCGCCGCGCTGTCCGGCGCGCTCTACCCGATGTTGCGCGGCTTCGTCTCGCCGGAGCTTTTCTTCTTCGCCACCTCCGGCAACGCGGTCATTACCGTGGTGACGGGCGGCGCCGGCACGCTGGTCGGCGCGCTTTATGGCAGCGTCCTGCTGACGGTGCTCAAGTCCGTCATCGGCAGTTACACCGAACACCACCTGATCGTCATCGGGCTCCTGTTCATGGGCGCGGTGATATTCCTGCCGAAAGGACTGATGGGCAGCGTCCGGCCGCTTATCGAGCGGATGCTGGCACGGGAGCCGAAACAATGACCGCGCCGATTCTCGAAATCCGCGATCTCTCGGTCAACTTCGGCGGTCTGCGTGCCGTCGATCAGGTCAGCTTCAGCATTGCGCGCAACCGCATCACCACCGTGATCGGCCCGAATGGCGCCGGCAAGTCGACCTTGTTCAACTTGATATCCGGCGCGATAAGACCGCGCGACGGCCAGGTTCTGATCGAGGGCGTCGACTGCACGGGGCAGCCGCCCTATCGCATGCAGGCGGCCGGCCTCGCGCGCTCGTTTCAGATCACCAATCTGTTCTTCGAGCTGACGGTCGCGGAAAACTTGCGGCTTGCCGCGCAAATTCTCGAACCGGTGTCGATGGCATGGCGGCCGGTGCGCTCGAGCCGCGTGGCGCAGCGGCGGGTGGATGATCTGCTGGAACGGTTCGGCCTTTCCGGCAAGGCACAATACACCGCCGGCGAACTGTCGCATGGCGAGCAGCGTCGCCTTGAAGTCGCGGTTGCTCTGGCCTGCGAACCGAAAGTGCTGCTGCTCGATGAGCCGACCCAGGGGATGAGTCACAGCGATACCCGCGATACGGCGGAACTGATCAGATCGCTGGCCGCCGACGTGACCGTGCTGCTGATCGAGCACGACATCGGGCTGGTCATGAGCCTGTCCGATCATGTCGTCGTTATGTACCAGGGTCAGAAGCTGGCTGAAGGTTCACCCGCCGATGTCCGCGCCAATCCGGCGGTGCAGACCGCCTATTTCGGGCACGCCTGACCATGCTCGTCATCCGCAATCTCCACACCCATTACGCGCTCAGCCACATCATCCAGGGCATCGACCTGACGGTCGCCGCCGGCGAGGTGTTCGGCATATTCGGGCGCAACGGCGTCGGCAAAACCACGCTGCTCAAGACCATCGCCGGCTGGGTCAAGCCGACCGAGGGTGAGATCACACTCAATAGCGAGCGGATCGACGGCCTCAATCCCGATCGCATCGCCCGCCGTGGCGCCGGCTTCGTGCCGGAAGACCGCCGCATTTTTCCCGGTCTGAGCGTCGAGGAGAACCTCACCCTCGGCTATTTGCAGGTGCCCGGCCGCGATGCCGCGGGCGACCGCGCAGCGCTGGCGAAGGTCTATGTGCGATTTCCGCGTCTTGCCGAACGCCGCCAGCAGCACGGCACCACTTTATCCGGCGGCGAACAGCAGATGCTGGCGATGGCCCGCGTCATGATTGGTACGCCGAAGCTGCTGCTCATCGACGAGCCGAGCGAGGGTCTCGCGCCGATGATCGTCGCCGACCTGTTCGCCATCATCAAGGAAATGAAGCAATCCGGATGCGCCATTCTGCTGGTCGAGCAGAACGTGCATCAGGCCCTGACCGTCTGCGACCGCTTCGCGGTCATCGAGCGAGGCCAGATCGTGCTCAGTGGCCGCGCCGACAACGCCGCAGAGCGCGACAAATTGCTGACAACCATCGCTGTCTGAAATCGCTATGAACCGGAACAAAAACGGGAGAGATGCCATGACCCACACTTTATCGAGGACGTTTCTGCGGATCGCATCCGTATTTTCTATCATGACCTTCGCAGGCATGACCGCGCAGGCCGCCGATTATCCGACCAAGCCGATCCAGGTCATCGTTCCTTTCGCCGGCGGAAGTGCCAGTGACGTGGTCACCCGCATCATGCTCAATGAAATGTCCAAAACGCTCGGCCAGAACTTCGTCGTCGAAAACCGCCCCGGCGCGGGCGGCAACACCGGAACGGCGGCTGCCACCAAAGCCGCGCCGGACGGCTACACGCTGCTGATGAGCACGTCCGGTCCGTTGGCGGCCAATCTGACCCTGTTCAAGGACTTGGGCTATAACCCGGAAAAGGAGTTGACGCCGATTTCGCTGTTCGCGGTTCTCCCGAACGTCATCGTTATCAATTCAAAACTGCCGCCGAAAACGCTGACCGAATTCATCGCCTACGCCAAGGAACGCCCGGACCAATTGAATTACGGCACGGTCGGCGTCGGCAGTTCGCAGCACATTGCCGCCATCTATTTCGAACAGATCACCGGCGTGAAGCTCACACATGTCCCCTACCGCAACATCGCGCAGTACACGCCGGACTTCCTGGCCGGCCAGGTGCCGATCGGCTTTCAATTGCTGCCGAACGTGCTCGGCATGCTCGGCAGCGGCGCCGCGCGCCCGCTCGCCGTCACCAGCGAGAAGCGCATGACCGCGCTACCTGACGTTCCGACCGCCGCCGAGGCCGGCGTCAAGAACTACGAAACGGGCGCGTGGCTGGCGCTGCTCGCTCCTCCCGGCACGCCGAAGCCGATCGTCGACACGATCTATAAAGCGCTGGCGGCGGCGGTGAAGGAGCCGGCCGTGAAGGAGCGCTTTGTCCAGCAAGGCGCCGAGCCGGTTTCGCCCGGCCCCGAAGAACTGGCCAAATTCATGAAATCGGAAACGATCAAGCTGCGCGACATCATTCAGAAGGCCGGCATCGAACCGATGTAAGTGTAAGGCGCTGGCGCGGTATGTGGGCCCAGCCCAATATCGTGCCAGCGCCGGACAGCGCGTCCTAAAGAAAGCGTGTTTGGCCACTTTGCATCCAGGGATACTCAAGAAATGCCAAACGGCAATAACGCACCCGAACCGATCCGGACGCTCCGCGACTGGCTGGATCATCTTGCGCGGCATGATCGACTCGCGGTCATTCGTCCGAACGCGGCCTTGCGTTTCGAAATTGCCGCCATCGCCAAACGCCTCGACGGCCAAAAGGCGACGTTCTTTCCAAATCCCGGCGGACATAAAATCCCGGTCATTTCCGGGCTGGTGTCCAACCGTCAATGGATCGCCGATGCGATGGGCGTCGAGCCGAGCGACGTACTGGCCAAATTCCAGGATGCCGCGCTCAATCCGTTGCCATGGCAGGAAGTGAAAGACGCGCCGGTGCAGGAGGTGGTCGAGCGTGAGGTCGACCTCAATGCCCAGTTGCCGATCCCGACGCATAACGAGTTTGACAACGGCGCTTACATTACCGCCGGGCTGATGATCGCGCGCAATCCCAGAACCGGCGTGCAGAACGTTTCGATCCACCGTTGCCAGATCAGCGGACCGAACCGCATCGGCGTGCTGCTGCTGCCGCGCCATACCCATATGTTCTACGAGATGGCGGAGAAAAACGGCGAACCGCTGCGCGTAGCCATCGTCATCGGCGTCGATCCGCTAACTCTATTGGCCTCGCAAGCCATCGCGCCGATCGATTTCGACGAATTGACCATCGCCGGCGCATTGCATGGCCGGCCGCTTCGGGTCGTGAAGTGCCTGACCAGCGATGTGTGCGTACCGGCCGACGCGGAAATCGTGGTCGAGGGCCGCCTCCTGCCCGAACTGCGCGAGATGGAAGGACCGTTCGGCGAATTCCCGCAATATTACGGCGAGCCGGCGCCGCGCCATGTCATCGAGGTCGATGCCATCACGCGCCGCAAGGACGCCATGTTCCACACGATCAATGGCGGCGGGCTGGAGCATTTGCTACTCGGCGGCATTCCACGCGAAGCCACCCTGCTCGGCCACCTGCGGCGCAGCTTCCCGAATGTGCTGGACGTTCATCTCGCCCGCGGCGGGGTGTGCCGCTATCACCTGTATGTTCAAATCAAGAAGCGCCAGGAAGGCGAAGCCAAGAACATCATGATGGGCGCTTTCGCCGGCCATTACGACGTCAAGCATGTCATTGTTGTCGACGAGGACGTCAATATTCATGACCCGGCCGAGGTCGAATGGGCGGTGGCGACCCGCTTTCAGGCCGACCGCGATCTCGTCATCATTCCGGAAAGCCAGGGCTCCAAGCTCGATCCTTCCACCCGTCAGGGTGTCGGCGCCAAGATGGGCATGGACGCCACCAAGCCGCTCACCGCAGCCGAGATGGTGTTCAAGCGCATTCGCGTCCCCGGCGAGGAATCGGTCGATCTCGCCAAGGCGGTCGATGCCGATAAGGATTGGCGAAGCCTAATGGCACAATAAGAAGATTAAGATTACGACGTCTCCGGCGCGGCTTCCTTACCTCGCGACTCTTTGCCCCGCGTTTTGCCGCCGGTCCAGCGTCGGACCAGGCCCATGTCGATGTCGAAAAGATCGAGCACGCGGCCGAGAGTGTGATCGACCATCTCGTCGAGCGACGCCGGCCGCGTATAGAAAGCCGGTACCGGCGGATACACAATGGCACCGGCTTCGGTCACCGCCGCCATGTTGCGGATGTGGCCTATATGCAGCGGCGTCTCGCGCAGCATCAGCACCACGCGCCGGCGCTCCTTGAGGGCAACGTCGGCGGCGCGCGACAGCAGATTGGGCGTCACGCCGGTGGCTATCTCCGACATGGTCTTGATCGAGCACGGCGCGATGACCATGCCGAGCGTGCGGAACGATCCGCTCGAACAGGCGGCGCCGATATCCTGATTGGAATGAACCACCGTGGCGAGCTTTTCCACGTCGGAAACCTTCAAGTCGGTCTCATAGGCAAGCGTTACCTGCGCCGCCTTCGACATGATGAGATGCGATTCAATGCGCGCACGCCGCAGCAATTCGAGCAGCCGAATGCCATAGACGACGCCGGAAGCGCCGCTAATTCCGACGATCAGCCGTGGCGCGGGCTGCACCGTGGGTTCGTGCTTCATCACCGTCCTCCAATCATTCTCCATACCGCCTTTGGCCAAGCACCGGCAAGGTCAAAACATTCACAGCCATCGGAGACATTGATGGCGCTTATCGGAAGATGCTCACGCTGCGCGCCATCTGGGGCGACTCCTTCCCGATCGGGCGCGGCGAACGCATCGGCCTGCTCGGCGGCAATGGGGTCGGCGAAGGCAATGGGGTCGGCGAAAACAAGACCCTCGGCGCCCCTCGATGACCTCGGGGTGCCGCACAACGTCGTCAGGATTGTCCTGAAACAGCTCGCGGCCGAAATTCAGCACATAGACGTGGTCGCAAAGCCGAGTGATCACATGCACCAAGTGTTCCACCATGACGATCGTTGTCAGGGACCGACTTGCCGCCTTCTACCGCTCTTATCTCACGGCTATCGACCAGTACGAATGGATCCGCGTGTCGCTATTTTCCGGCCTGGCCGGCTACGATCTGACCCGGCGTTACGTCTTGACCCGCGTCGAAGGCCTGCTGAAAATCATGGTGCGCGAATTGAAGATACTCGGCCCGGCCGGGGCGCTGCCGTCACGATCCGATGCGCTGCACGAGATCGTTTGGCATCCACATTCCACCTTTATCTACTATCTGATGCGCAAATACGTCTTCGGCATACCGGTGATCGAGGATCGCGAACTTTTCGTCGATGCGGTAATAGACCGCTTTCTGGCCGGCCTTGGAAGCGGTGCGATGGTCGCTCCGTCGAAAGCCGGCAAAACGCGGCCACTCTCGCTGCATTAAGCGCGGCCCGTGGCCAGCCGCAACGCTTGCCACACCCGTTCCGGTGAGGCTGGAAGATCGAAATGATCGATGCCTCGTTCCGTGAGCGCATCAACGATCGCGTTCATGGCCGAGGGCAAGGCGCCGGCAACGCCGGATTCGCCGGCGCCTTTCACCCCAAGCGGATTGTTCCGGCACGCAACACTGTGATGCGCCGTGCTGATTTTCGGCATACTATGGGCGCGCGGCATTGCGTAGTCCATGAACGATGCATTCAACAACTGCCCGTCCTCGCCATAGCGGACGTGCTCGCCGAGCACCTGCCCGAGGCCCTGCGCCACGCCGCCATGGGTCTGACCGTCGACGATGGTCTCGTGAACGATCGTGCCGACATCGTCCACAGCGCTATAGCCAACCACAGCGACGAGCCCGGTTTCCGGATCGATCTCGACCTCGCAAACATGACATCCGTTCGGAAACGACATTTGCGGCGATGCGAAATCCGCCATCGTGTCCATGCCGCCCTGCATATCCTCAGGCAAATCGCGGCTTTCGCGCACGCGCCTCGCCAACTCCAGAATCGGAATGCGCAGATCGGTGCCGGCAACGGAAAATGTGCCGCCGGAAAATTCGACATCGGCGGGGGCGACCTCGAGCAGATGCGACGCCAGCCGCCGGCCCTTTTCGATCGACTGGTCGCACGCAACGGCCGATGCGCTGCCCGCCATCATCAGCGAGCGCGACGCCACCGACGGCGTTCCATCCGGCACTTCGTCGCTGTCGCCTTCGATCAGCTTGACCTTGGCGACGTCGATGCCGAGCTTTCCGGCGACGATCAAAGGCAAGGTCGAGAGATGCCCCTGCCCCATGGCCTGGACGCCGAGCCGGATTGCCGCCGTGCCGTCCGCTTCGAATCTCAGATCGGCCTTCTCGTTGAGGATGCCGCCGGCGACTTCGAGGAAGCAGCACATGCCGATGCCGCGCAGTTTGCCGGCCTTGCGCGATATTTTACGCCGCCCGGCAAAGCCCGCCCAATCGGCGGCGGCGAGCGCCTTGTCCAGGATCGTTTCGAATTCGCCGCTGTCGTAGATGGGGCCGTTCGGCGTCGTATACGGCATGGCTTTTGACGGGATGAGATTGCGGCGGCGCAATGAAATCCGGTCGATTTTCAATTTTCGCGCGGCGCCTTCGATCAGGCGCTCGATTACGTAAATTGCTTCCGGGCGGCCCGCGCCACGATAGGGCCCGAGCGGCGCGGCATTGGTAAACACCATCTTCACGTCGATCTGGATCGCCGGAATGCGATAGACGCTGGACAGGCAGTTCTTGGTATTGGCGGTGGCGAAGATCGCCGCGTATTGCGTCGTATAGGCGCCGATGCCGACCAAATTTCTCACGCGCAGGCCGAGAATTTTGCCGCGCGCATCGAATGCGAGTTCGCCTTCGAGTATGCCGTCGCGCCCGTGCGAATCCGACAGAAAGCTCTCGACCCGGCTGTTGCACCATTTGACCGGTCGCGCGACCTTGCGCGCGGCATAAAGGATCGCGGCATATTCGGGATAGGTCTGCGCCTTCATGCCGAAACCGCCACCGACGTCGTGCGTGAGAACGCGAATGGTCGAGAGCGGCACCTTGAAGACGCCTTCGGCCAGCAGCTTGCGCACGACCGCGACGCCTTGCGTGCTGGCGATCAGCGTGTAACGCCCGGCCGCCGCGTCCCACAGACCGATGCCGCAGCGCGGCTCCATCGAGACCGGCGCGAGCCGTGTATCGGCGAGGCGGACGCGCTCGATATGCGCCGCCTGCGCGAAGGCGGCGTCGACGGCCTTCGCGTCGCCATCGGTCCAGTCAAGCGCGATATTGCCGGGCGCCTGCGCATGCAGCGTGGCGGCCGCGGCATCCATGGCCCGCTCGATGTCGGAGGCCACGGTCAAATCGTCATAGTCGATGGTGACGGCTTCGGCGGCGTCCTGCGCCTGCGCCAAAGTCTCCGCGACCACGATCGCCACCGGCTCACCGATATAGCGGATCTTATCGACCGCCAGCACCGGGATGCCAGCAGCAAACATCGGCTTGCCGTCGCGGCCGGCGGCGCTTGCAATCGGCGGGATAGCGCCTAGACCATCGGCGATCAGATCGGCGCCGGTATGCACGGCGAGTACGCCCGCCATCGCGCGCGCGGACGCCACCCCGACTTTACGGATGGTGGCGTGGGCGACCGGCGCGCGCACGAACACCGCATAGGCCTGATTCGGCGCGCTGAGATCGTCGGTGAAGCGCGCGCGTCCTGTGAGCAGCGGCTGGTCCTCGCTACGCAAGGCGCCGCTATCGCTGCCAAACCGTGTTGGTGTGCTGTCCATCGTCGTCTTGTCCGTATGATTAGTCGGGAAGGTTGCCGAGCCTTAGCATGAGCTCGACCGCGCCACCCAGATCGCTCGCCAAGGCCTTGCGGCCCATCACGGCATTGCGCTGCCGCATCGCGCGGATCATCCGCTTGTGCGAGTCCGGCGCGAATTGACTGGTTGCTTCGCGGCCGCGCACGCCCAGGGAAAAGTGCAGGAACGGACCGATCTGCAGCCACATGTTCTCGATGATGCCGAGCAGCACCGGCATTTCCGCGGCGCGATAGATCGTGAAATGGAATTCCTTGTTGACCTGAAACAGACGCGACGAATCGTCGCGGCGGCGCATCTCCTTGGAGAAAGTTTCGTTCAGCTCCTCGAGTTGCTCGATGACGGAAACCTGGATGCGGGCGGCGGCCTCTTCGACGGCCATGCCCTCTAGCATGAGGCGAACTTTCAGAATTTCCTTCACCCGCGCCTTCGTCATCACCGGCACGCGGATGGCCCGATTGGGCAGCACTTCCAGCGCGCCTTCAGCCGCCAAGCGCTGCACGGCTTCGCGCACCGGCATGAGACTGGTGCCGCAAGCACTGGTGAGTTGCCGCAGCGTGATCTTCTCGCCCGGCTGCACGCCGCCTACCATCAGGAAATTACGCAATTCGTCGTAGACCCGCTTGCCGAGCGTGCCACTCTCGACAGGATTGAGCCGGGACAGCGCGGAGTGATGGAGGTTTATGCCGAGGTTCTGCATTTGCCTACTTGACAGCGGCGGTGGCCACCGGTGAAATCAATGATATGTGATCACATCGTAACAAACGATGGAAGCTGTTTTCAAGAACGCCGCTTGAACTTTCGACGCAACGACGTCGGCGGGTGAAATGCGGTTCGATAAGAAGCACAAACAACCATAAAGGGGGAAGACATGTCCACGGTTGATAGACGCCCGATCATGACGGCAGGCTTGACGGCACTTGCTCTCGCGGCCGGCATCGGCCTCTTGGGTGCAACGGCGGCGCAAGCGCAGCAGCAACCGCCGATCAAGATCGGCCTACTGCCCCCGGTTACCGGTCCGCTGGCCTCGCCGGGCGCCGATATGGTGAACGGCTTCCGCCTGTTCTGGGAACAGGCCAACAACACCGCCGGCGGCCGCAAGATCGAAGTCGTGATCGGCGACACCACCTGCAATCCCGACCAGGCCCTCGCCCAGGCGCGCCGTCTGGTGCTGCAGGAGAAGGTCAACATCCTGGTCGGCCCGCTGTGCGGACATGAAGGCCCGGCGGTCGCGCAAGTCAGCAAGGAGACCGGCGTGCCGCTGGTCATGGACGCGGCCGGCGCCGACAACGTCACCAAATGGGATCGCACGCCGACCGTGGTGCGCACCGCCGTCTCATCGAGCCAGATCGGCCATCCGTTCGGCGAATATCTGTACAAGGAACTCGGCCTGCGCAACGCGACCTTTATCGGCGCCGACTACACGTTCGGCCACGAGGTCACGCTCGGCGCGATCAAGACCTTCACCGCGCTCGGCGGCAAAGTCGCCAAGCTGATCTGGAATCCGATCGGCACCAAGGATTACGGCACCACCATCAGCACCATTCCGGCCGATACCGATGGCGTCGTGGCGGTCGTTGTCGGCGCCGATCGCATCCGCCTGTTCGAAGACTGGTACAATTTTGGAATGGACAAGAAGCTCAAGATCTACGGCGGCTACTGGCTGCAGGAAGACATGCTATCTCAGGTCGACGATCGCGCGGTCGGCATGATCGCCAACTCACTGCATTATGCGGCGGGTATCGACACGCCGGAGAACAAGGCCTTCGTCGACGCCTATGTCGCCAAATACAAGCGTCTGCCGTCCTGGTTTTCGGAATCGGCCTATACCGCCGCGCTCTGGGTCAAGACCGCGATCGACTCGATCGGCGGCAAAGTGGAAGACCGCGACGCCTTCCTGAAGGCGATGCGCACGGTGCAGGTCAAGGCGCCGCGCGGGCCGCTCAAACTCGACGCCTACGACAACCCGGTCCAGAATGTATACATTTCCAAGATCGCGAAGGTGAAGCATCCGGTCCTGGGCGACGTTCTGGTACCGACACCGGTAAAGACATACGAGGCGGTGTCGCAATTCTGGACGTGGACGCCCGAGGAGTTCATGGCGCGCGGACCGTACAAGCGCTGATCCGCCTCCTGTCGCGCTGCGAGCGGCGGCCGCGCGCCGCCGCTCGTCTCCCCTTCCATATATAAATATCGATTGGCTATGCGCAGCGTCATTCTTCAGGCCATAAACGGCATTTCGCTTGGCGCGTTGCTGTTCCTGCTTTCAAGCGGCTTTACGCTGACCTTCGGCCTGATGCGCGTAGTCAACATGGCCTACGGCGCCTATTACCTGCTGGGCGGCTATATCGGGCTGACGATCGCGCGCGCAACTGGCAGCTTCGAGCTCGCCATTGTCGGTGGTGGTCTTGCCGTCGTCGTGCTGGGCTACGGGGTCGACCGTTTCCTGATCCGGCCGATCGGCAGCAACCATCTGGCGCAAGTCCTTCTCACCGTCGGCGTCGCCTTCGTCATCGGCGAGGTGTGTCTGGCGATCTGGGGCGGCGACAACTTGAAAATTCCGACCTCTGCCTATCTGCGCGGCTCGATCGTTCTGCCCGGCGAGCTCTATTATCCGAAATACCGCTTCGCACTCATCCTGTTCGGTATTTTCGCGGCGATTTCGCTCTGGCTGCTCTATCACAAGACCCAGATCGGCGCCGTCGTGCGAGCCGGCGTTGACGACCGCGAAATGGTCAACGCCACCGGCATCAATGTCGACCGCCTGTTCGTGCTGGTGTCGGCACTCGCCTCGTTCTTCGCCGGCGTCGCCGGCGTGGTCGGCGGCGCCTTCCTGACGCTCAATCCGGGCGCCGAGTGGGACATTCTCGTCCTCGCGCTGGTAGTCGTGATCATCGGCGGCCTTGGCAGTCTCGAAGGCGCCATTCTCGGCAGTGTGATCGTCGGCCTTCTCGACGCCTATGGCCGCTGGCTGCTGCCGGAATTCTCCTACTTCGTGCTGTTCGGGCCGATGGCGGTGCTGCTGCTGTTCCGGGTGACCGGAATCTTCGGCAAGGAGCACTAGTCCATGATGCGCCTTCTGCTTGCCATCATTGCCCTCGCCGTCGTTCTCGCGGTGCCGGCGTTTGCCGGAGAGTTCTGGACGACGCTGCTGACGCAGATCATGATTTTCGCACTGCTAGCGTTGTCGGCGGATCTCTTGCTCGGCAGCGCCGGCTTGTTCTCGCTATGTCAGGCGTCCTTTTTCGCGGTCGCGGCTTACACGACGGCGATCCTGCAAGTACGGCACGGCGTGGGAACCTTGATCGCAGCGCCGGCGGGTGTGCTGGCCGGCACCCTCCTGGCATTGGTATTTGCCTTTGCCGTGCGCACGCGCGGCGTTTACTTCATCCTCATTACGCTGGCCTTCGGCTACATCGTCTGGGGCGTGGCCTATCGATGGGCCTCTTTCACCGGCGGCGATAATGGCGTGACCAACGTACCGCTTCCCGCTATCGGTCCGCTGCGGGTGACCGGAACGACCCAGTATTACTACGTCGTCCTGGTCGTCGTGCTGCTGTGCGTATGGGCCTATCGCATCCTGACGGCATCGCCGTTCGGGCTCAGTCTGCGCGGAATCAAGTCCAGCGAAACCCGGATGCGCAGCCTCGGCTACGACATCGGCCGGCATCTTTATATGGCGTTCGTGCTGGCCGGCGTTTTCGCCAGCATCGCCGGCGTGCTCTATGTCTATCATAACCGCTTCATCAATCCGGTCGCCGGCTCGTTCCCGGTCTCGGTCGAAGCGGTGCTCATGGCCATCATCGGCGGCAGCGGTACGATCCTGGGACCGTTTATCGGCGCCGGCATCGTTCTCATCTTGCGAAACTGGGTCAGCGGCTTCTTCCACTACTATACCGGCATGCTCGGCATCGTCTTCATCGTCACGGTGCTATGGGCCCCCAAGGGGATCATGGGGCTGATCGCGCGCTGGAAATCCGGCGACCGTGGAGAAGGCGTATGACCGCGGCGATCCAGGTCGATCGGCTGGCCAAGGCATTCGGCGGACTGCGCGCCGTCGACGAGGTATCGATTGCGATACCGCCAGGCGAGCGCCGCGTCCTGATCGGGCCGAACGGCGCCGGCAAGACGACCTTGTTTAATTGCATCGCCGGCACGCATCGTCCCACCTCCGGCCGGGTGCTAATGTTCGGGACCGATATTTCACAAATGCCCGAAAATCGCCGAACCGCGCTCGGCATGGGACGGACGTTCCAGATATCGAACGTCTGCACCGACCTGACCGTGCTGGAAAACCTCCTGCTTGCCGTTCTCGGCACCGACCGCCGAAAGTGGATTGTGTACCGATCTACCGGCGCATTCCCCGGCCTGCACGACAGGGTTCTCGCCGGGCTCGCCAAAGTCGGGCTCGCCGACCGGGCCGACGAGCCGGTCAAGTTCCTGTCTTACGGCGAGCGGCGGCAACTCGAGCTGGCACTTGCGTTAAGCTCTCATCCGAAAGTGCTTCTGCTGGATGAACCCTGCGCCGGGCTTTCGCCGAGCGAGCGGCAGAAGTTGTTCCAGACGGTGTCGGCGCTACCGCGCGACATCACGTTGATCATGATCGAACACGACATCGATATCGCGCTGGCGCTCGCCGACCGGGTGACCGTGCTGCACCACGGCAGAGTGATCCTCGACGGCACGCCCGACGAAGTGCAGAGCAACGCGCAGGTACGGGAGGTCTATTTTGGCCACGTCTGAAGCGCTGCTCGCGGTCCGCGAGATCCACACCTATTATGGCGACAGCTACGTCTTGAACGGCTTGAGCCTCGAACTGGCGGCTGGCCGCATTGTCGTCATTCTTGGCCGCAACGGCATGGGAAAGACCACGCTGATCCGGTCCATTGCCGGCCTGACGCCGCCGCGGCGCGGCGAGGTCACCTTCGCCGGGCAATCGCTGATCGGCAAGCCGCCTTACGCCATTGCGCAATCCGGAATTGCCATCGTTCCGCAGGGACGCCGCATCTTCAAATCGCTGACTGTGCGGGAAAACCTGACGCTGCCAACGAGTGCCCTAGCCGGCCGCCAGCGTGCGCGGCATGACTCGCGCAAACACTGGGATCTTGCCGGCGTGCTCGCCGAGTTTCCGCAACTCGCCGAACGCATGGATAACACCGGCGGTGCGCTGAGCGGCGGCGAACAGCAGATGCTGGCGATCGGACGCGCCTTGATGGCCAACCCAGCGCTGATCCTGATGGATGAACCGTCCGAAGGGCTGTCGCCGAAGCTGGTGCAGAAGGTCGAGGAAATCATGCATGGCCTGCGCGCACATGGCCATTCGATTCTGCTGGTTGAACAGAATCTGGCGCTGGCGATGGCGGTGGCCGACAGCATCTACGTGATTTCCTCCGGACAGTTCGTCTTCCACGGCACGCCGGACGAACTATCGCGTAATGCCGGCATCCTCGACAGTCATCTCGGCGTATCGGCTGCGCGCAGTCACTGAAACACCTGGACTGAACCAATGACAAAGCTCTTCGACCTCAACGGCCGTGTGGCCGTTGTTACGGGCGGCAATGCCGGCATCGGCTTTGGTATTGCGCAAGGTCTCGCCGAGGCTGGCGCAGCCATCGTCGTCGCCGGCCGCCGGCCCGATAAAAATGCCGAGGCGGTGAAGAAACTCGCGGCGCTCGGCGCTCGCGCGGTGGCGATCGAGGCCGATGTGGAGGACGAGGCCTCCTGCCGGGCAATGGTTGCAGAGGCAGCCGAACGACTCGGCCGTCTGGATATTCTCGTCAACAACGCCGGCATCGCCATTCGCAAGCAGCCGCAGGACTACACTGCGGCCGAGTGGAAACGCGTCATCGACGTCAACTTATCGGGTGCGTTCTTTTGCGTTCAAGCGGCCTATCCGCACATGCTGGCGGCTGGTGGCGGCAAGATCATCAATATCGGATCGATGATGTCGATCTTCGGCGCATCCTTCGCCGTCGCCTACGCGGCGAGCAAGGGCGGCATAGTGCAGATGACCAAGGCGCTGGCGACCGCGTGGGCCAAGGACAATATCCAGGTCAACGCTCTGCTGCCGGGCTGGATCGATACCGACTTCACGCAAAGTGCGCGCTCGCAAGTACCCGGCCTGAACGAGCGGGTGCTGGCGCGCACCCCGACTGGTCGCTGGGGCACGCCGGCCGACTTCGCCGGCGCGGCTGTTTTCCTGGCCAGCGCGGCGTCCGGCTTCATCAATGGCGCGGTCATCGCAGTGGATGGCGGCTATTCTTCGCAGGTGTAATTGCTGGAGACCGATCGCAACTGAAAACGATCGAGCCGAATGCATATAAGCTCTCGCCGGTCGTTCAAATTCAGACCAGCGCCTTGCGGATTCGGGCGCTGATCACATCCAGCACCATGACGGTGACGACGACGATGATGATCTGCGCGGCGGTCTCGCCATACTGAAAGCTGCGGATGCTTTCGTACAGCGTCTGGCCGATGCCGCCGGCGCCGACGATGCCGAGCGTGGTCGCCGAGCGCACATTGGTCTCCAGCCGGTACAAAGTGAACGAACTCCACAGCGGCATCACCTGCGGAATGACGCCGAAGATCACTTCCTGCACGCGCACCGCGCCGGTGACGCGAATGCCTTCCACCGGCCGCGGATCGACCGACTCGACGACTTCGGAGAACAGCTTGGAGAACACGCCGAGATTGTGAATGAACAGCGCCATGACGCCGGCGAAAGGGCCGAGGCCGACGGCGACGACGAACAGCAGCGCGAAGACGATTTCATTGATGGCGCGGCACGAGTCCATCAGGCGGCGCACCGGCTGAACGATCCAGACCGGGCAAATATTGGCCGACGACAGAATGGCGAACGGCACGCCGAACACAACAGCCAGAGCCGTGCCCCAGACCGCGATCTGGATCGTTACCACCATGTCGCTGAGATAGGTCTCCCAGTCGCGAAAATTCGGGTGGAGAAAGGCGCTGCCGAACTCGGCCATGTTGCGCCAGTCGGTGAACAGTGCCGATACGCGGAACATTTCGGACGGCGCCCAGCTCCAGGCCAGCAGCGCGATAACCAGCAGCCAGCCCAGCCAGCCGCGAATGCGCGACGCCAAAGGCTGCCGCGGGATCGGATCGTCCACCATCGGAGACGCCGGCTTCTGAAAGGGAATGTCTGTCATGACTGATAGCATACGAAGGGCGCCGGCTTTGACACCGGCGCCCCTCGAAAAGCGCTAGTTGGTCGGGGTGTTCGAGGCGTTCGCCGCGAACTCGCCGATCATCTTCTTGAGGGCAGCCTGATCGCCCTTCTTGTCGGCTTCGATGAACGCGGTCACCTTCTTCTTGAAGGCGCCCTGCTCGGCCTTGTCGGCGTCGGCTTGATGATTCTTGATCTCGGCCTCGAGCGGCGCAATCTGCGCGGTCTTTTCTTCGGCCGACAGCTTGGCGTCGCCCTTGATTTTCATGATCGACTTGTTGGCTTCAAGGACGCGGATCGGGAGCAGTTGATCGTCGTTCGAGGGATTAAACGGCGCCCATTGCAGACCGGCCAGAACCTTGCGCGCGGCAGCGACTTCGTCGGGTGTGCCGATGCGGCCATAGCTCATCAGCCAGGTATACAGTTTCGACTTGGCATCGGACGGAAGATCCTTGCGCCAGACCAGCGGATCGCTCGGAATAAGCGGCGAGGTCCAGATGACGCGGATGTTCTTGCGCGCTTCGGGCGCGGTCACTTCCAGGCGACGAAGATTTTCGCTGTTGTTGGTGCCGACATCGACCTGCTTGTTGGCAACCGCCATGCCGTTGGCTTCATGCGAAGCGTTGCGCAGCGTCTTGAAGCAGGTCTTCGGGTCGACGTTCTTGGCGGCAAAGATAAAGCTGGTCGGAACCAGGAATCCCGAAGTCGAGTTCGGGTCGCCGATGCCGAAATCGAGCGACTTGTCACACTTGAGGACGTCTTCGAGGGTTTTGATCGGCGAGTCTTTGTGTACGATCAAGTGCGACCAGTAGCCGGGATTGCCGTCGGCATCGACCGATTGCAGGAATATTTCGCCGTTGGCGCGGTTGGACGCCTCCATCGCCGACTTGTTGCCATACCAGGCGAGCTGAACCTTCTTGAAGCGCATGGCCTCGATCACGCCGGCATAGTCGGAGGCATAGAAACCGTTGATCTTGTAGCCGGTGCCCTTGGCCATGGCGGCCAGGAAGGGCTCCCAGACGGTCTTGAGGTTGGTGCTCGCCTCGGTGGCGATGATGCCAAAATTGAGTTCAGTGGTCTGGGCACGGGCCGTCCCGGTGAGACCGGCCGCCACGGCCAAGGCCGCGCCGATCAGTGCAAGCTTCCGCATTTCGCATCTCCTGTTTTTGACTGCGTTATAAGTTTCTTGTCGATGTCGCACGCGAGCGGCGGCCCACGTCTTCAGGCGGATATCCGCTCGATCTCGATCGCATGCTGGACCGCGGCCACCGCGGCCGGCAGTTCGCCGGCGCCATTCTTAGGCGCGTCGTGTGACGGCTGTTCGAACGGCGACAAGAACAATTCCTCCGACTCGGCGCCGTAAAGCTGATTGAGGAAAGCCGGTGTCAACGCGCTCGACGGCCCGTCATAGGCAACCTTGCCGGCCTTGAGCGCGATCGTGCGCGGGCAATACTTCAAGGCGTACTCGACCTGATGCAACGATACGAAAACGGTGAGGCCGTCTTTCCTGTTCATGTCGGCCAGCAAATCCATGACCCTGCGCGACGAGGCCGGATCGAGCGAGGCGATCGGCTCGTCGGCGATCAGGAGTTCGGCGCCCTGCACCAGCGAACGCGCAATCGCTGCGCGCTGCTGCTGGCCGCCGGAGAGTTCGTTGGCGCGCTTGAGTGCGTGTTCAGCGATGCCGACGCGCGCCAAGGCCTGCATGGCGACGCGCTTGTCGGCGTCATTGAACTGGCCGAGCGTGCCGCGCACGATCGGCAGGCGGCCGAGCAGGCCGAAGCAGACATTGGTCAGCAGCGACAGCCGCGGCACCAGATTGAACTGCTGAAAAATAACGCCGATGCGCGCGCGTAGAGCGCGGCTGGTATTGAGACGGCCGTTGCGCTGGATCGGCTTGCCCATCATCTCGATGGTGCCGCCTTTGCCACTACTGCTGCCGTCGATCGGCGTCAGCCCGGCGATGGTGCGGATCAGGGTCGATTTGCCCGAGCCGGAGGCGCCGATCAGCGCCACCATCTCGCCGCGGCGCAACGACAACGTCACGTCGTCCAGCACCGGCACCCCGCGCTGATACGATTTCGAGATGCCTCTGGCATCGATCATCATCGGCCCTGACAAGCGGCACACTCCCTCTTCTGTCACAATCGCTAACAACCGCGTGTGACAGTGGGATGAAGCCGCGCGGCCTTTGCCGCGCTCTCCACAACAGCGAAAATCAAGGCAATCAGCAGGAATAGGCAAAAGGCCGGTACGGCGACTGGCCCAAAGGCGCGGCGGCGATATTCCGGAACGGCGTCGCGGTCTCGTTCTGCCGGGCAATGACAAGCCGATCGAGCTTCACTGACGCGACGCCAGGCACCTGCTCATATTTTTCGCAAAGGAAGCGCAGCGCGCGGCTGCGCTTCTGCAGCGAAAGCGCGCCGGTCAATGTCATGTGGAACCGGAAATCCTCGCAGACATAAGGATATCCCCAGCGCGCCAGGTTGACGATCTGCCGGTCGGTCAGGCCCGGCGTGAGGCGGCGCTGGCGCTCCTGCTCACTCATCGGCGCGCGGAAGCGGTCGAAGTCGCGCAGGCAGGCCTCCGCCAACGCATGGATCTCCGGGCGTGGCAATGACGGCACCAGCGCGACGAAAGAACCCAGCTCGCTCACCTGCAATGCGCCAAGCGTGACGGCGCCACGATCGGCGGCGAAACGGGCGACGGCTTCCGTCAGGCTCGCTTCGTCTTGCCCATCGGCGAGAGCAAAAGGCGGCTTGAGCGTGGCGTGGAAACCATAGACGCCCGGCGCCTGCGTGATGTCGTTCCAGTCATCCGCGGCGCCGTCGATGCTGCGCGGCTCGCCGCTATAGGCATCGTAGCCGAGCACCGCCGCCCCGAAGCGGTACAGGGCGCTGTCGGCGGCGGGAACGAAGTAGATGGCATAGCGCGGCAGCGCGTTCATGAGTTGATGCTCAGTTCAGTCTCGCGGTGTCCGAAAGATGCACGATACGGCCCTTTGAGATCGCCGCGACTGTCCTGGGCCGCGATGCATCGGTGGCATCGACGAGGATGATATCGGCGCGCTTGCCGGAACTGAGTGTGCCACGATCGTGCAGGCCGGCGGCGCGCGCCGGATTTTCCGAGACATAGGCCCAGGCGGCGGAGAGCGGCGCAACATTATCGGCGGCGAGGCGAAACGCCGCCAGCAACAGCGCCGGATAATAATAGTCCGACGCCAGAATGGTGCAGTTGCCGCGCGCGATCATGTCCGCGGCGCCGATCCAGCCGATATGACTACCGCCGCGCACCACATTGGGCGCGCCCATCACCACGTCGTCGCCCGACGCAATCGCGTCCGCCGCCGTCTCCAAAGTGGTCGGAAATTCCGCCAAGCGGCAATCGAGATCGCGAAACCAGCGCCGCTGCTCCGGCGACATGTCGTCATGCGATAAAGTTGCGACATTGGCGGCGTTCGCCGCCGCCGCCAGCCGCGCAATCGCGCCCGGCACTTCGTTGGCACGCGCCCGCAACCGCTCGACCAGAGCATTGAACGCCTCGACCGCAAGGCCAGCGCGCGCCGCCATCTCCGCCACCTTGCGCGTGCGCGGCGGCGCCTCCGCGCTCGGCATGTGATCGTTGAAGCCGAGCATGCCGATACGGCGGTCGCTGAGCCAGTCTGTCACCTCGGCCTCGGCGTCGAGATTGAAGGTCTCCAGGCGCAGGTGACAATGCGTGTCCGCGCCAAGGTCAGGCCGCAATTGCTCGATTTCCGTCACCAGAGCGCGGGCATTGTCAGCGCCGCGCAGACCCGGCTCCCACGACCAGGTGACGCCGTGAAAAATCGTGGTGATGCCGTTGGCGACCGCTTGCCGGTCGCTATCGGCCAGCGCCACGTCGATGGGAAAGCCGACGCCCGGCCGCGGCATCAATTGCCGTTCGAAAGCGTCGCCATGAATATCGACAATGCCGGGCAAGACATAAAGTCCGCGCGCGTCGAAAGCGCGGCCATTGCCGCCGTCGGCACCAACGGTATCAATGACGCCTACGGCTTCATCGATGCGGACATCGGCTTCGACCAATTGCCCGTCAATAAGTGTCTGTCCGCCTTGAATGCGCATCGTCGAGCCTCAATGCGCGGCGGCGATGAGATGCGGCACCGGCTCGCGCGCCGCCGTCTCATAGGTGTCGAGAAACTGCTCGATCGGCAGCGCCCGGAAATCGCCGAGCGCCTCGCGCAATTGTTCATGCGGCCAATCCCACCAGGCCAGGGCCTCAAGCCGCGCAGCGATTTTGGGCGCAAAGCGCGGCCGCAGCACGCGCGCCGGATTGCCGACGGCGATGGCGTAGGCCGGAACATCCTTGGTTACGACCGCGCCCGCGCCGATCACCGCGCCGTCGCCGATGTTGCGGCCCGGCAGCACGATGGCGCCGTGGCCGATCCAGACATCGTGGCCGATGCTGACATGATGCGAGCGCCGCCAGGCGAAGAAGTCTTCGTCGTCCTGCGCGCCGTCGAAATAGGCGCTGGCGCGATAGGTGAAGTGCGACTGGCTGGCGCGCTGCATCGGGTGATTGCCCGGGTTAATCCGGGTCATCGCCGCGATCGAGGTGAATTTGCCGATGGTCGCGTAGGCAATGTCGCTGTCATTGACGACGTAAGAATAATCGCCGAGCGCGACTTCCAGCAGCGTCGTGCGCGCGCCGACTTCGGTGTAGGCGCCGAGCGTCACGGACGACAGCGAAGCGGTCGGGTCGATCAAGGGCGTGAGCGAGAGCTTGGTTGGCAAGATCTTGATTGGCATGGCGTCATCAAGACGACATGTTGACGACAGCCGGATGACAGTGACGGCCTTTGCCCGTCAGCTCTCCACAGTCAGCGCGACGCGGTCGGCGGCGAATCGGCCGCGCGTGGTCAGCACTGGCTCGCCATCGCTGGCGACGTCGAGGCTTTCGACCACGAGAATCGGCCGCTGCACCGACAGCCGCAGCCGCCCGGCATCGACCGCGTCGGCGAACCCGGCGCTGATGCGCGTCCATTTCCGCGCATAGCCCGTAATGCCGTAATGATCGAGCGTGCGCGTCATTGACCGCAGGCGGCGAAACACCTTGCCGGCGTCAGGATAGCGCGCCGCCGGCAGCCATGTCGTTGCCACCGAAATGGGCACACGGTCGGCGGCGCGCAGAATTTCAAGCCGCACCACATCGGTACCCGGCTTGAGGCCGAGATGCGCGGCGATTTCGGCACTGGCCGGCTCATGCCGATGGCCCTGCAAGCGGCCTTCCGCTTCATGGCCGGCGGCAGCGACGATTTCCGAAAACCGCGTGCGCTGGCCGATCGGATAATCCATCTTGTCTGTATGCACGAAAGTGCCAATGCCGCGCTCGGTGCGCACCAGCCCGCGCATGCCGAGTTCCGCCATCGCGCGCCGCACCGTATGGCGGTTGACGCCGTAGCGCGCCGCGACTTCCGATTCCGCCGGCAGTTTCGTGCCGTTGTCGTATTTGCCGATCAAAATCGTCTGCTCATAGTCGTCGGCGATGCAGCGCCACAGCATGACGCCGCGTGCGAGCAGACTGTTCTTGCCGGAACCGCGCGGGGTTCGTGTGAGCATCTTCGCCCTGTCATCAAAGCGTCATCGGACGCGATCTATGACTTGTCTATTGAACTAGACAACCCGGCGCAAGCGTCATGTCGATGAACAATAGCAACGATCGCGACGGCAGTGTCGCCACGCAATCGCATGCGCGACGCCGCGCGGCGATGGCCGTGCTGGCGAAAGCCGCGCGCGCCGATATTGCGCGCGGCCTTTCTCAAATCGGTACTGATGTTGCGTTCACCGATGCGCGGCCTGCCGAAATCGGCCTGGTGATGTTGCGCGGCCGCATCGGCGGCGGCGGCGCGCCGTTCAACGTCGGCGAGGCCACCGTCACGCGCGCCGCCGTGCGACTTGATTCTGGCGAAACCGGTTTCGGTTATGTCTTCGGCCGCGATCCGGAAAGGGCCCGCCTCGCCGCTTTGTGCGACGCGCTGTGGCAGAACGACGCCAAACGGCAACCGGTCGAAGACCACATCATTTCGCCGCTGCGGCAGCAACAGCAGGAGCGCCGCGCGCTGGCGCAGGCGCAGACCGCCGCGACCCGCGTCGATTTCTTCACCTTGGTGCGCGGCGAGGACGAACGATGAGCCCCACTCCCCAAATGAACGAGCGGAGTGTGGAGCCGGCCTTCGCCAGCCAGGCGGCGTTTCGCGCGCTGATGGAGTGCCTGTCGCGGCCCGGCGAAAGACGCACGCTCGACGGCATCGGCGCTCCGGCGCCGATGCAGGCTGCGACCGCGGCGTTGGTGCGCAGCCTCGCCGATTACGAATCGCCGATCTGGCTCGATCCAGTCTTTGCCGCCGCCCCGGCCATTACCGACTGGATTCGTTTTCACACCGGCGCGCCGATTGTCGCAGCGCCTAGCAAGGCGGCATTCGCGCTTGTCGCCGATGCCTCGGCCCTGCCCGATTTCATGCAGTTCGCGCAAGGCAGCGAGGAGTATCCCGACCGCTCGACGACGGTCATCGTCCAGGTCGAACGCTTCACTGGCACTAAGCTGACGCTGCAAGGCCCCGGCATCGAGACGACGCGCGATTTCGCCGCCGAACCATTGCCCGCCGATTTCGCCCAGCGCCTGCGCGACAACCGCGAAATGTATCCGCGTGGCATCGATCTCGTTTTCGTCGCCGGTCACGAGATCGCAGCGCTGCCGCGCTCGGTTCGCGTGGTGGAGAACTAAAGCCATGTATGTCGCGGTCAAAGGCGGCGAACGCGCCATCGACAATGCCCACGCTTTGCTCGCCGACAAGAGACGCGGCGACCGCAACGTACCGGAACTATCGCTTGAGCAGATCGACAATCAGCTGGCTTTGGCCGTCGACCGGGTGATGTGCGAAGGCTCGCTGTACGACCGCGAACTGGCGGCGCTCGCCATCAAGCAGGCGCGCGGCGACATGATCGAGGCGATCTTCCTGCTGCGGGCCTATCGCACCACACTGCCGAGGTTCGGCGCATCGGAGCCGATCGACACCGGCGCCATGGATATCCGCCGCCGAATTTCCGCGACCTTCAAGGATCTGCCCGGCGGCCAGGTGCTGGGCCCCACTTTCGACTACACCCATCGGCTGCTTGACCATACGTTGACAGCGGATAGCGACATCGCCCCGGCCGCGACCGCGCCGGCCGATGCGGCCACCTTCCGCTCAGTCGCGGATTTGCTGGCCGGCGGCGGCCTGATCGAAGGCGACGCGCAAGCAACAGGCGAAGTCGGCGACCTCACCCGCGAGCCTTTGTCGTTTCCCGCCGGCCGCGATCTGCGCCTGCAAAATCTGGCGCGCGGCGACGAAGGCTTCCTGTTGGCGCTGGCCTATTCGACGCAGCGCGGCTTCGGCCGCAATCATCCCTTCGCCGGCGAGATTCGCTACGGCGAGGTCGAGATCGAGTTCTTCGCTGAGGATGCCGGCTTTGCCGTGCCGCTCGGCGTCGTTGCCATCACCGAATGCCAGATGGTCAACCAGTTCACCGGCTCGGCCACGCAAGCCCCGCGCTTCACCCGCGGTTACGGCATTTCGTTCGGCCAGAGCGAGCGCAAGTCGATGGCGATGGCCTTGGTCGACCGCGCGTTGCGGGCCAAAGAACTGGGCGAGGAAGCAGGCTCGCCGGCGCAGGACGAGGAGTTCGTGCTCAGCCACTCCGACAATGTGCAGGCCACCGGCTTCGTCGAGCATCTGAAGCTGCCGCACTATGTCGACTTCCAGGCCGAGCTGGGCCTGCTGCGCAAGCTGCAAGCCGAATTCTTCGAGCGCGACGCGCAAACCGAGGCACAGTTACAGGACGCCGCCGAATGACCGCGCCCGTCTACAACTTCGCCTATCTCGACGAACAGACCAAGCGCATGATCCGCCGCGCCATCCTGAAAGCCATCGCCATCCCCGGCTATCAGGTGCCCTTCGCCAGCCGCGAAATGCCGATGCCTTACGGCTGGGGCACCGGCGGCGTGCAGGTCACCGCCGCGATTCTCGGGCCGCGGGACGTGCTCAAGGTGATCGATCAAGGCTCCGACGACACTACCAATGCCGTGTCGATCCGCAAGTTCTTCACCCGCACAGCGGGCGTGCGCACCACCACGGCGACTGGTGAAGCAACCGTCATCCAGACGCGGCACCGCGTGCCGGAAGCCGCGCTGAACGAAAACCAGGTGCTGGTCTATCAGGTGCCGATCCCGGAGCCGCTGCGCTTTCTCGAACCGCGCGAGACAGAAACGCGGCGTATGCATGCTTTGTCGGAATACGGCCTGATGCATGTGAAGCTATACGAAGATATCGCCCGGCACGGCCACATCGCCACGGCCTACGCCTATCCGGTGCAGGTCGATGGCCGCTATGTCATGGACCCGTCTCCGATTCCGAAATTCGACAACCCGAAGCTTTCCGATTGCGCGGCCCTGCAATTGTTCGGCGCCGGCCGCGAAAAGCGAATCTACGCCATTCCGCCCTATACGCGCGTGACCTCGCGCGATTTCGACGACCATCCGTTCGAGCCCTATCGGCACGACGCCAGTTGCGAACTGTGTGCCGCGACCGAGAGCTATCTCGACGAAGTCATCACCGACGACGCGGGAAACCGCATGTTCGTCTGCTCCGACACCGATTACTGCGAGCACCGCCGCGCACTAGGCCATGGCCCGGTTGCCGCCAGTCCGCCCGCCGAGGCCGTCCATGACTGAAGATATGACTAAGACCATGACTGAATCCGCCGAGGCCGGCAGCCTCGTCATCCGCGACGCCGAGCGCGACGACCTGCCCGGCGTGCTGGCGCTCTACGCGCAGCCCGATCTCGACGATGGCGCGATCCTGCCGCTCTACGACGCCGAGCGCCTCTTCGCGCGCTTCGCCCGCTATCCGGACTACACGCTCTATGTCGCCGAGCAGGACGGCCGCATCGTCGGCACCTTCGCGTTGCTCATCATGGACAATCTCGGCCATCTCGGCGCGCCGTCGGCCATTGTCGAGGATGTCGCGGTCGGCCCCGTTTTGCATGGCCGCGGCGTCGGCCGCGCCATGATGCGTTTCGCCATGGCGCGCGCCACCGAAAAGCATTGCTACAAGATCGTGCTGTCGTCGAACGCCAAGCGCGAGCGCGCGCACAGCTTCTACGAATCGCTCGGCTTCGAGCGGCATGGCTTCTCCTTCCGCATTATGCTCGACGGGGTGACGGCGTGAACGACGAACCGCTGCTCATCGCCGAAGGCCTGACCAAGCATTACGGCCGCCAGCTCGGCTGCCGCGATGCGTCGCTCGAACTCTACGAAGGCGAGGTCATGGCCGTGGTCGGCGAGTCCGGCTCCGGCAAGACCACCCTGTTGCAGATGCTGTCCACCCAGATCGAGCCTTCCGCCGGCCGCGTCCTGTACCGCATGCGCGATGGCTCCGTGCAGGACCTGTGGACCATGAGCGAGCCGGCGCGGCGCTTTTTGCTGCGCACCGACTGGGGCTATGTGCATCAGGACCCGCAACTCGGCCTGCGCATGGGCGTCTCCGCCGGCGGCAATGTCGGCGAACGCCTGATGGCGGTCGGAAACCGCAATTACGCCAGCATTCGGACGACCGCCGCCGATTGGCTCGGCCGCGTCGAAATTCCGCAAAGCCGCATCGACGACACGCCGCGCACCTATTCCGGCGGCATGCGGCAACGTCTTCAGATTGCTCGCAATCTGGTCACCGCGCCGCGGCTTATTTTCATGGACGAGCCGACCGGCGGCCTCGACGTCTCGGTGCAGGCGCGCCTGCTCGACCTGTTGCGGCGAATTGTTTCAGAGATGCGCATCGCAGCGATCGTTGTGACGCACGATCTCGCCGTGGCGCGGCTTTTGTCGGACCGCATCATGGTGATGAAAGGCGGCGAAGTGATCGAGGCCGGCCTCACCGACCAGGTACTCGACGATCCAAACCAACCTTACACCCAGTTGCTCGTCTCCTCGATCCTGCCGGCATGAAGATAGCCATGAACGCGCTGACGCTCACCGACGTGACCAAGACCTTCACCATGCACCTGCAAGGCGGCCTGCGCCTGCCGGTACTGCGCAATGTCACGTTTGCTGCCGCGCCCGGGCAATGCCTCGTTCTCACGGGGCCGTCCGGCGCCGGCAAGTCGTCGGTGCTCAAGCTGATCTATGGCAATTACCGCTGCGACCACGGACACATTCTCGTCTCGGCCGGCGGCAGCACCGTCGATATTGCGTCGGCCGCGCCGCGCGAAATTCTGTCGGTGCGGCAGCGCGCGCTCGGCTATGTCACCCAGTTCCTGCGCGCGGTGCCGCGCGTCTCGGCGCTCGATATCGTCGCCGAGCCGTTGATGAGCAAAGGCGTGGCCCGCGACGAAGCCACGGCGCGCGCCGCCGCCATGCTCAAGCGCTTCAACGTGCCGGACCGGTTGTGGAGCCTCCCGCCATCGACATTCTCCGGCGGTGAGCAGCAACGCATCAATCTGGCGCGCGGGCTTTTGCCGGAGCATCCGATCCTGCTGCTCGACGAACCGACCGCCTCGCTCGACGCCAACAACCGCGCCGTCGTCGTCGATATCATCCGCGAGCGCAAAGCTCAGGGCGCGGCCATCGTCGCCATCGTGCATGACGACGCCGTGCGGGCGGACATTGCCGACATCGCCGTCGATGTGACCCTTTTTGCAACGGCGGCTTGAGGCACGCATGACGAACACCATGATTATCGAGAACGCCCGCATCGTGCTTGCCGACACCGTGATCGAAAGCGGCTATGTCGTCGTCGACAACGGCACCATCGCCGAAGTCGGCGAAGGCCGCGCGCCGGAACGTGGGTATGACTTCGGCGGCGACCTTTTGCTGCCGGGTCTGGTCGAACTGCACACCGACCATATCGAGGCGCATGTCACGCCGCGCCCCAAGGTACAGTGGGACACCGTCGCCGCCGTTTTGTCCTATGACGCGCAGATCGCCACCAGTGGCATCACCACGGTGCTCGATTCGCTGCGGGTCTGGCGCGAGGAAGGCGCCGAGGAAATCGACGGCCAGGCCGCCGCGCTGTCATCGGCGATCGACACCGCCCGTAAGGCCGGTCTGCTGCGCATCGAGCATTTCCTGCATCTGCGCTGCGAGGTGCCGATGCCGAAAGTCGTCGAGGACGCCGCCGCTCTGATCGGCCGTCCCGAAGTGCGGCTGTTGTCGTTGATGGATCACACGCCGGGCCAACGCCAGTTCCGCGACCCTGAGAAGCTGCGCCAGTATTACCGCGGCAAGAGCGGTAGCAACGATGCCGAGCTGGATGAAATGTTCGCGCGCCGCATCGCGCATCACGCGCAATACGCCGCCGGCAATTATGTCGGTCTGGTCGAGCTGGCGGCAAAACACGGCACGCCGCTGGCCAGCCATGACGACACCACGGCCGAGCATGTCGAGGAAGCCGTCCGCGACAACGTCGCCATTGCCGAGTTTCCGACCACGGTCGGCGCCGCCGCGGCATTGCATGCCGCCGGCATCAAGGTGATGATGGGCGCGCCCAATCTCATTCGTGGCGGCTCGCATTCCGGCAATGTCGCGACCGCCGAACTGGCGCGCGCAGGCATGCTCGATCTGATGTCTTCCGATTACGTTCCGTCGAGTTTGCTGATGGCGGCGCTGCGGCTGCCGTTTGAATCCGATAAATACGATTTGCCGGCGGCGGTGCGCACCGTCAGCAAAACCGCCGCAGAGGCGGTCGGCCTCACCGATCGCGGCGAAATCGCCGTCGGCAAGCGCGCCGACCTCATTCAGGTGCACCAGGCAGGCGAGGCCGTCGCCGTGCGCGGCGTCTGGAGTGGCGGCCGGCGCGTCGCATGATCGGCCCCGGCCGACTCATTCTGGTTGTCGGCCCGAGCGGCGCCGGCAAGGATACGATCATCGACGGAGCGAAAGTGGCTTGCGCCGGAAATCCGGGCATCGTGTTTCCGCGCCGCATCGTCACACGCAAGGCGTCATCCGCCGAAGACCACGACACGCTTGACGACGCCACTTTCTATCGCGTGGTGCAGAACGGCGGCCTCGCCTTTTGGTGGCAGGCGCATGGCTTGAAATACGGCTTGCCGGCTCAGATCGACGACGACATCCGCGCCGGCCGTACTGTCATCTGCAACGTCTCGCGCGGCATCGTCGCTGAATTGCGCGCGCGATACACACATGTCGATGTGGTTCTTGTCACGGCGCCGGTGGCGATTCTCGCCGCGCGACTGGCGGTCCGCGCCCGCGGCAGCGACGGATCGCTTGAGCAGCGGCTAAAGCGCAGCGACGCCTTCGCAGTATTCCGCGCCAACCACACCATCACGAATGACGGCAGCCAAACGGACGCCGTTCGTCATCTGCTAAGTATCATTGAGCTTTGATGACCGCTTTGGACTGACACGCTTTTTTCCGAGTGCAGCCGCTGCTTTCTATGTGCCGCTATTCCGCTCAACCTGTGTCGCCTACAGCCCCTTAATCAGGCCAGCATCGATGAGCAGCCGGTTGAAACGCCGGGCTTCCGCGCCGCCCGCACAGCGATAGAACAGGCCATGGCACCGTTTCAATATTTTCTTCTGTTCGGTGAAGCTCTGGTCAAGCGGAACGCCAGCCGCCTCCTGAACGATGAGCGGCAGGTAGGGCGCGTCAAGCGTGTCGAGCGCGGCGGACAAATCGGCAGGCGTAAAATTCACGGAGTCGATCGCATAGTAAGTCGTGTAGTAGCGCGGGTCCTGCGCATTGAGACGTCGCGCAAGCTCCACTTCGCTTATGGTCGAATCCACGATGCGCAGTCCGAAATGCGGCAGATGATCGCCGTACCGCACAATAAGGAATGATTCGCGCGGATTCTCGCGCGCCAGCCGTTCCAGAAACGCGCCATAGTCGTGCGCCGTCATCCCCTGACGGCGGATATATTCTTCAGAATCCGGCGCATTGCCAAGATCGCGCCAATCCGGCGTCAACTCGGGACGCAGCCGCGTATCCCACGGAAAATGATTGGCAACGGTGTAAACATACAGAAAGAGTGGGCCGTTCGAGCGTTCGCGGCCAATGATGTCGGCGGCCTGGTTGAAATAAAAACTGTCAGCCTCAAAATTGCGCGTGCCGAGATCGCTCATGTCAAGATAACGCTCGACCCCCGCCGTCGTCTGGAAGGAACGCGAGCCAAGAAATGCGCCGTAGAACGGATAAAGCGTGAAGGTTTTGTAGCCGCAACGGCTCAAGGATAGCGGCAGCCCGCGGCCGACGCGACCGGCAGCAATCCGCGTCACCGAAGTGGCGAAGCGGCCATAGGAACGGGACGCCAGGCCGGTAAGCACGTTGTATTCGGTAAACCAGCTTGGGCCACCGGCACCTTCCACAACAAGCTTGCGTGCTTTGCCGTCCAGTGACTGAAAATGACGATGATAGCCGGCCGGCACTTTCATGCCAGGGACCGCGGTGATGTCAAAGTTCGATTCATCGTGCAGCAGAATAATGTGCGGCAGCTTGGCCGCCGGATTGCAGGCCGCGAACGGCATCGCCTTCAGACTTTCCGTCGCAACGGCATCCGATTCCAAATAGCCGTGCGTAATGAGTTCGTGCATGGACTCGACGCCCGTGCGCGCTATTTTTGAAATATATCGTTCGCCGTTGAAGTCCTCGGTGAGACCAGTCGGAAAAGCCAGCGACAGCACAACGAGCCCGCTCATGCCCGCCGAACCGCCAACAACGCAATTGCGTATACGCAGGCGAAGCGGGTCGAGCTTCCAGGCCGCGATTACCAGCGCGATCGTCAGCGCGGCGCCTAACGCAATCCAGACCTTCAGCGACGGAATCGCTTTCAACAGAAATTCAGAGGTGTCCTTGTCGATGATCATCAAGTCGACGAAATCGGCGGTCATCCAGAGCATGTCGTACTTGAATCGGGACAGCAAAATAAGCGCGATGACGAGTTCGAACGAGATGATCGCCGCCACCACCGGACGCCGCAACAGCGCGAGCCAAAACAGGTTGAGCAGTATCCAGGCGAGCAGGAATGCTGTCTTGGCGACAAGATCGCCTTCGGTATCGGCCATGATGATCAAGGCCGCCACATGAACGGCGGTGACGGTCCAGAGCGCCACCATATGGCGAAGGGAAATCGCTCCGCCGGGCGCAAATCGGCCGACCCAATCGGCGCCAGTCGCGGACCAAGCGTCCAGATGCCGCTTGCCGGAGGCAAACCTCGTGACTTGTCCCGGCGTGCCGTCCGTCAATTTCTTCCTACCCCCCGGTAGAATGCTGTCATCGCGTCCGCCGCGCTTCGCGCATGCGGAATATCTAGTGGCCCGGCACTCGCTGATTGTCCAGTAGTTGTTTGAGAACCCCGCCGGCGGTCTCAACGACATGATCGACGATACGTTGCCCGAACGCCGCCGAAGCGGCCTGGGCGTCTCCGATGACGCCGATGTCGGCGAGCCGCCGATCGTCGGTCGTCCAGGGCCACGTCACCCCCTTCTGCAGGATCGCCATGGCGACGGCCTCGCCATCGGGCGGATTCTTCAGCTGGGCAACGCGATCCTGTCGAACCAAATGCGGTGCAATCGCCAACATCATCGATGTCTCGTTCTTGCCTCCGTGAATTTCCGGCACCGCGGCATGTTCGTCGACCGGCGCAAATTCGGCGGGATGCAGGACGCAGGCATTAAGACCAAAGTCGGAACGCATATCCTGAACGAGGGCCTCCAGTATCCCCCTGTTGCCGCCATGGCCGTTGACGATCATCAGATTACGCGCCGGGAGCGAGCGGGCGATTTCACGCGCAAGGTCACGCATGAGGGCCGTCAAGGTCTGGATCGATAACGACATCGTGCCGGGCGCCCATTCATGTTCGCGGGCAAGACTGATCGACACCGTTGGAAGCTGCCAAAGATCAAAAGCTTGACCCCACCGGGAAACGATAAGGCGCGTAATTCCCTCCGCCAATACGACGTCGGTATTGAGCGGCAAGTGCGGCCCATGCTGCTCGATCGATCCGATCGGGATGCACAGGATCGATCCCTCGCTCAGAAACTTTGAAATTTCCAGGAAGGTCAGTTCACCGATCAATCGACTCGGACCGACGTCTGACATGATTGTTACCGTTCTTTAGCTTGACCGAAATGCATCCGTAGCCCCTGCCACGAGCGCACCGAACCTGTCGATATCATGGCGCCAGCGTCGTCACATCGCGTTCGGTATCGGACGGTTCGGTTAGCGAATTTGCAAGGTGGTTGAGACGGTGTCCGGCGCGAGCGGCCTTCGCCGTCAAGTAGCGGCGATTGTCGGCGTTGACGGGCGCCTCAAGCGGCATTCGCCCGGTGATTCCGATTCCGGACCTGGCGAGACCCTCGAGCTTGGTCGGATTATTCGTCAACAGAACCACGCGATCGCAACTGAGCATCTGTAGCATGCGGGCGGCGATGCGGTAGTCCCGCTCGTCATCATCAAAGCCAAGTGTTGTGTTGGCATCGACCGTGTCGAGTCCATCGTCCTGCATCTGATAGGTCCGCATCTTGTTGGCGAGGCCAAGGCCACGCCCCTCCTGCGCCAAATAGAGAACGACGCCGCCGCCCATTTCTTCAAGATACTTCAGTGCGAGATTAAGCTGATCGCCGCAATCGCAACGCCTTGAACCGAAGACGTCACCGGTAAGACAGGCGGAATGCAGGCGCACCAAAACAGGCTCGGAGAAATCGGGCTTTCCGACAATGATCGCAACCTGGCTGCCTCCCATCGCATCACGGAACACGACGAAGTCGGCGCGGGCGCCGGAATTAAGCGGCACAGAGGCTTTGCTGGCAATGGCAAGCGACTCAATGATGTCGTCGAGCAGCCGTCCGATCGCCTCCGCGTCGACGGTGACGATGCGGTGATCGAGCGTTCGTCCCGCGACAATTTCAGCGATCAAAACGGCAGGCAGACCTTGTGACAATTTCGCAAGCTCGATCGCGGCCGAGGCCAGCGGACCTGCCGCGGTTGCGCCAGCGGGATGATTGGTTTCGGCGTCGGCCACAAGTCTGAGAATCATAGCCACGTCGAGGTCCGCGCCCGAATGCAAGATTACCGGCGTCGTTGCCTTTAGACCGATCGCCTGCGCCCGGCGCGCCGTGATGACCACGCGTGGAGCGCTCGGAGCGCAGAGCGCGGCAAATTCGGCCAGCCGTGGCGAGTCGAGCCCTTCGACCGGCAAAGCAAGCAGACGCTTCCCCTCACCTGCGATCAGCACCGGCCGTCGGGCAAAGAATTCGCCAACCGCTCGATCGGCGCCGCTTTGCCCGTTCAACCCAAAAAATGCGGAAGTCGGGTCCCCACCAGTCGCGCTCATTTCGTCAACTTCCCGGCATGATTTCCGACAACGCCCTGCCACAGGCACTCATGGTAGAACACCGCGGCCCCAATGACCATTCCGGTCGAAATCTCGATTATTTTGTGCCAGCGTATCCTGAAAAGCGATTGATATGATTAGGTGGGCCTATGCCGTTTGAGCCGACGTATAGACTGACGGCGGAGGCCTGCCCGGATGGCGACGGCGATGCCTGGGGCAACTTCGTGCAAACCTTTCGGGACCCGGGTCAGAACCTGCCCTCGCCCTGGGCGGAGGTATTCCAGCCGCTACGGACCGGGACCGTCGACAGCCTGGTTGTCATCGCGCAGATCGGTCAAACGCTCGACGGGCGTATCGCGACCGAAACCGGACACTCGAAATACATCAACGGGCCGGCAGGGCTCGCGCATCTCCACAGGTTGCGATCGCTGGTCGATGCGGTCGTCATCGGCGTCGGAACGGCGCTCGCCGATGACCCGCTGCTGACGGTACGGCGGGTCGCCGGGCCGCATCCGGCGCGCGTCGTGCTAGACCCGAACGGGCGGCTCCCGGCGAGCGCCAAGGTGTTCGGCAACGATGGCATTCGCCGCCTTCTGATCACGGCGCAAGAAACGACATCGGCGCGAACCGCCGGCGTGGAAGTCGTAGCCTTGCCAGCTCCCGGCGGCCGCATCGCTCCAGCCGCGATCCTCGCAGCGCTAGCCGAACGCGGATTCCACCGCATCCTTATCGAGGGCGGCGCCGATACGGTGTCGCGTTTCCTTTCGGCCGGTTGCCTCGACCGGCTGCACGTCATTGTTGCGCCGATTATCCTCGGCAGCGGGCGACCGAGCTTCGTCCTGCCGCCGGTCGAGCGGGCCGATCAGTCGTTACGCGCGCCGATGCGGACCTTTCGTCTCGACGACGAGATCTTGCTCGACTGCGATCTGTCGGCTCAGCGGCTGCCCATCGGCCGCGCGAAAAAATCGACGTGACCGATGCGTAACGAGGAGCGCCCGGCAATCGCCTCATCGCGCCGGAACGTCAGCCATTCGACCGTATCGGCCAGAGATACGTCCGGCATGTCGCGCGCCGCACTCGCCCAGCCGGCGAAGATTTCCAGTTGAAACTCCCGATCGAGCGGGCCGACGACCCAATCGGCCGTTCCATGCACGACCGAGCAACCCAGGGATTCAAATCGCGCGATAGCAGCGCTCGCTGCCATCGGCCCGAGCGCGGGCCCGAACCCCTTGTCGCCGCGTTGATGTGCATTGACTGCTGCTATGATCGCCGCATCGAACGAATGGCGCGGGCTGACTTCAATTCGCCCGTCATAACTCAAGGCCGCGTAGATCGGGATCGATCGCGAAAGAGTTTCGACCGCCAGCCGATCTAACCAAGACTCCGAGACAAGATCGAGCAACGCCGACGTCGTAACCAGATCGATCGGCCCGTCGAGCGCGGCTTCAAGATCGCGGTTGAGATCGAGCGGGATCGCCGTGACGATGCCCCCCGCGGGTCGAGCGGCGGCAGCCGCGCGCGCCAACAGACTGAGATCGTTATCAGCCAATCGCCAATTCTGCGGTGCCGAAAACCGCGGCGCCAGTGCCCGCAAAGTCGAACCGGTGCCGCAGGCGAGATCGACGATCCTGATCGCGTTATTGCCGGCCTGCGACGCAACGACTGCATCGAGCACCGTCTCATTGCGTGCGCGCAAGTCATGCGGCTCGCGCAGATCGAGCCAATCGGCGGAAAAGGCGGTCATATGGCGGCCTCAAGCGCTCGCGCAAACAGCTTCGCAGAATCCTTCCAGTTCGGAAGCGAAAGCGCCGCCGCGCGTGCGGATACCGCCATGCGGCGTCTTTCTTCCGGGTTTTCGATGGCCCGGCGCAAGGCTGCCGCGAACGCGGCGGCATCGTCGGGTGCGACGAGTATCCCTGCCCCCGCCGAGACCGTTTCCGGTATAGCACCCGCTGTCGTCGCGATGATCGGCAGACCGCGGGCGATCGCTTCGGAAAAGACCATGCCGTAGCCTTCGTAACGCGAAGCCAGCGTAAACAAATCGGCGCCGGCGTAGAGTTCGGCGAGATGTTCGTGCGATACGGAGCCTCGCACGGCAATCCGGCCGCCAAGTCCGTAACGCATTATATCCGCATCAAGTTGCGCGGCCGCTTCGGGGTCGCGGCCGCGGTCGCCGGCGATTGTCAAATGCCAAGGCAAGTCGGTCAGTGTCGCCAGCGCGCCGATCAGAACGTCAAACCCCTTGCGGGGCACGATCGCGCCGACGGCCAATAAACGCACGATGCCGTCGTTGCTTCCGTGCGCCGCCGCGACCGTATCGGTTCCCGGGCATGCAACGACGATACGATCCTCCGGCACACCGTAATCGGCAATAAGGAGCCGGGCTGTGGTCGCACTCGTCACAACGACACGGCTTGCAGCCTTCAGCGCGGTGCATTCGCTGGCGCGCATGTCGTCGGCTTGCGCCGCGGTCAATCCCGTCTCCATCACCAGCGGATGATGCACGAGCGCAACCAATGGATGATGCCGACAAAGCTGCGATGCCAATTCGGGAAGCACACCGAATGCGAGCCCATCGATGACGATCGGACGCCCCGCCGGTATAGCGGTCAGCCTTTCCTGGGCCGTATCGCGTTGCTCCTGGCTGGGGCGTGGAAAGCCATCGCCGAGATTGACGAGATCAATCTTCCAACCAAGCTGCTCAAGCTCCGCGATCATGCGCCGATCGTAGGCATAGCCGCCGGTCAGAGTCGCAAGATCGCCCGGTACCGCGAACGCGACCCTTCCTACCACAATGCCGCCTCGTACCAGGCGCGCGCCACGTGCGACTCCGACAGCGTGACGCGGATCGCCTTGAGTTCGCGGCCGTCGCGGCCGAGCGAACCCGCGCGCGCGGCATCCGCCAGCCGGTCGTGAATATATTTGGTGAGAAATTCGGTGGTGGTGTTGACGCCCTTGAATTCCGGCAGCGTATCGAGGTTGCCATAGTTAAGCGGCGCGAGCGTAGCCTTGAGCGCCTCGTGCGCCCGGCCGATATCGATGACGATGCCATTGGCGTCGAGTTCGTCCGACATAAAGGCCGCATCGATGACAAAGGTCGCGCCGTGCAACGCTTGCGCCGGGCCAAATACCGCCCCGTGGAAAGAATGAGCAATCATGATGTGGTCGCGAACTTCGACGGCGAACAAGGGCAAGCCTCTTTGGTTCAGGCGGCCGTTTCGGCCGCGGGATAAGCAACGAGTTGGCACAGCACACCGCCGCGTGGCGCGAGTATATCGGGTAGCTGCGCCGGAAGTTCATGGAATTTGATCGCGGGCGCGAGCAGCGCATCGAGCCGCTTGTCCGCAAGCAAATCAAGCGCGGCGGCAAGCCTGCGGTCGAAGGTCCAACGTGGCCGGTGCGACGGTGCGACCCGGCCGACCTGGCTGGACAAAAGTCTGAGGCGGCGACTGTGGAATGCCCCGCCAAGCGGGACCGAAACCTCGTCCGCGCCGTACCAGCTCATTTCCAACACAGTAGCCTCCTCGCCGGCGAGCCCGAGAGAAACCGCAAGTCCGGCAGCGGTCGCGCTGGCATGGACGACGAGATCGCATTCGCCCAACGCAGCATCGGGCAATGAAAAGCTAACCCCGAGGGCACCCGCCAATTCCCCGCGCGACGGCACAATATCGACCAAGGTGACCTCGGCGCCAGGGAGCTGGCCGCACAACCAGGCCACCAGCGAACCGACCACGCCCGCGCCGACAACCGCGATACGGTCGGCTGCCGCGGGCCGCGCGTCCCACACGGCGTTGAGCGCGGTTTCCATATTGGCGGCAAGAACCGCGCGGCTGGGGGGCACGCGGTCGGGTATTGGCACGACCGCTTCGGCTGGAATGTTGAAGACGCTTTGATGGGGATGGAGTGCGAAGACGAGGCGGCCCTCAAGTCTAGGCGGGCCGCTCTCGACCCGGCCGACCATCGCGTAGCCATATTTGACCGGAAACGGGAAACTGCCCGCCATGAACGGGGCGCGCATGCGGTCAAATTCGCTCGGCGGAACGCGGCCGGCCAGCACCAGCCTCTCCGTGCCGCGGCTGACGGCACTATACAGCGCGCGGACCCGGACCTCCCCCGGCCCGGGTTCGGCAAGCGGTTCGGTACGGATTTCGGCGCGCCCGCCGCCAACGTACCATAGTGCTTCGGTGACACCGTCGGACACTTTTCTGTTCCCGCCTTGGACTTTGTGATCGCGCTACGGGTATATCCTGAACGGGGATATAAAACACGGGGACCGCTTAACGCCATGGCCGATCAAGTGACTGCGCTCGCTTCCATCGCGGAAGCACCCAGAACGGCTACCCTGAAGCGCCGCCGGGCGCTGTTTGCCGTGTTGGTTGCCGCCACCATGGTCGCGGTTTTGTGGCTGGCGACCGCGGCAGTCCCGCCGCGCAGTTTCGGCGCCATCGCCTTCTTTTTGCTATTCACCGTTACTCTGCCCTGGTCGGTGATCGGATTCTGGAACGCCACCATCGGCTTCCTGATCATGCGCTTTGCCCGCAACCCGGCAGCGGCCGTGAACCCGCTCGCGACCAGCATTCGAGGCGACGAACCGGTGACCGCGTCGACGGCAATCCTGATGTGTATCCGCAACGAAAGTCCGGATCAGGTCACGCGCAATCTCCAGCCGCTGATGACCGGCCTTGTGGAAGCGCGCGTCGCACACCTGTTTCATGTCTATCTGCTCAGCGATAGCAGCGACCCCGGCATCATCGCCGCCGAGACCTCCTGTTTCGACGCCTTTATCGCCGAATGGCAAGGCACAATCCCGGTCACCTACCGGCGGCGCGCCGTCAACACCGCCTTCAAGTCCGGCAATATCCGCGATTTCTGCGAGCGGTGGGGCAACAACCACGAATTCGCCGTCACGCTCGACGCCGACAGCTTCATGCCGACGGACGCCGTGATGCGTCTCATCCGGATCGCACAGGCAAATCCGACACTGGGCATCTTGCAAACTTTGATCCTCGGTCTTCCTTCGGTAAGCGCATTCGCGCGCGTTTTCCAGTTCGGCATGCGGCTCGGCATGCGCTCATACACGCTCGGCGCCACATGGTGGCAGGGCGATTGCGGGCCGTATTGGGGCCATAACGCGATCATCCGCCTCGCACCCTTCATTGCTCATTGCCATATGCCAGTTCTGCCCGGCAACGGACCGCTTAGCGGTCACATTCTCAGCCATGATCAGGTCGAGGCCGTGCTGATGCGCCGGGCCGGCTACGAGGTCCGCGTTTTGCCGGTGGAAGGATTGAGCTGGGAAGAAAACCCGCCGACGCTGATGGAATTCAGCCGCCGCGATCTGCGCTGGTGCCAGGGCAACATGCAGTACTGGCAGCTGTTGAGTTTGCCCGGATTGAAACCCGTCAGCCGCTTCCAGTTGATGTTTGCAATTTGGATGTATCTCGGTTCGCCCGCATGGATGGCCATGACAGCAATGGGCACCATTCTGCTCGCTCTCTCCAATACGCCGGCGGCGCAATATGTGCCGGTCGAGGCCGGCCCCGGAACAGTATTGTTTGCCATCATGATGTTGATGACATTCGCGCCGAAGATCGCAACAATCATCGATGTCTTGCTGACGCGTCCGGCACGGCGGTCTTACGGCGGCGCCTTCCGGTTTACCCTTAGCATCGTGGCCGAGACGCTGTTCATGCTTCTGCTAGCGCCGCTGATTGCTCTCACCCACACCATTTTTCTCACCCGTCTTCTAGTATTCCGGCGCGGCGTCACCTGGGGCGGTCAGATGCGGCAAAGTCACGCCGTGCCGTGGCGCCTCGCTTTGACGCAGCTATGGCCGCAGGCCGTTGCCGGCTGCACGGTGCTCGGAGTCGTCGCCACGAAAGCGCCAAACGACTTCTGGCTCGCGCTGATGGGAACGGCCGGGCTTATTCTGGCGATACCGTTTGCCGTTACGACCGCCTCCCCGCTCGTCGGGCGTCTGTTCGCGCAAATCGGCGTCTGCCGGCTTCCTGAAGAAAAGAACGGGACGGCCGCGCTCGCGCCGCTGCATCTGCCTGCGATCGAGATCAACGCGCCGCCGGCGCGGACTTAACCCAAGACCAGCATGCTCGATGCCTTCAGAACAGTACGAGGAATTGTCCGCTCCTTACGGATCTATTATGGCGACCGGCGGCATGGTCCGGCCCTGGACCGGTTGTATCGCCAGTTCGTGCGGCCCGGCGATCTTGTCTTCGATATCGGCGCGCATGTCGGCGACCGCGTCGCCGCCTTCCGGCGGTTGCAAGCGCGGGTGATCGCGGTCGAGCCGCAGCCGGCGCTGATCAAAACGTTACGACTGCTCTATGGCCGCGACCGGAATGTGATCGTCGAAGCCACCGCGATCGGACGTCAACAGGGGGCCGTCGAGCTTAACGTCAATATCGACAATCCAACTGTCTCGACCGTCTCGAACGATTTCATCGCGGCGGCGGCCGGCGCGCCGGGCTGGCACGGCCAGGCATGGCCAAAGCGCGTGCGCGTCCCGGTGACGACCATCGACGCATTGATCGCCCGGCACGGCATGCCAGCCTTCATCAAGATCGACGTCGAAGGCTTCGAAGCCGAGGCGCTGGCCGGCCTCGGGCGCGCGGTGCCAGCACTGTCGTTCGAGTTTACCTTGATCCAGCGCGACGTTGCGCATTTGTGCCTCGAACGCTGCGGCGCGCTGGGCTACGCCCGGTTCAACGCAATATTGGGGGAGAGCCAAAAATTCGCGCATGACGACTGGATCGATATGGATGCCATTGCGCGCTGGCTCGGCGAACTGCCGCCCGAGGCCAATTCCGGAGACATCTATGCGCGCCTGGGCTGAAGCCAACCGGTCAATACTGGCGATTGCCGCAATGACCGCCGCGGGCTTCGCGCTGACGCTTTATGTCTTCTATCCCGGCGTCATGACTTTTGACGCGCTCTATATCTACAAAGATATGGCCAAGGGCTTTTTCGGCGACTGGCAGTCGCCGGTGATGATTGTGGTGTGGTCATTGGTCGATCCGATCGCGCCCGGGACAGGAAGCCTGTTGATTCTGACCGTGACGCTCTATTGGTCGGCTTTCGCGGTCATCGCTCTGAAGATTGCGCAAAGGTCTTTTTGGCTTGCCGCCCTGATGCCGGTGCTCGCCATGTCGCCACCCGTTTTCATTCTTGTCGGCATTATCTGGCGTGACATTCTATTCGGCGTGGTGTGGCTGTTGGCGGCCGGCCTTGTCTATGCCGTTGCCGGTTGCCGGCAGAGGGTGCGTGCGCCGGCGCAGCTCGTTGCCTTTGGCTTGCTCGCATTCGGCGTGATGCTGCGGCCGAATGCGCTCACCGCAGCGCCGATCCTTGCGGCCTATATACTATGGCCTGCATGCTTTGCCTGGAAGCGTGCCGCGCTCCTTTACGTGCCCGCGGCTCTTGGCCTCTTTGGTCTCGTGCAGGTCGTCTATTATGACGTGCTGGGCGCAACGCGGCAGCAGCCGCTGCATTCAATCATGGTTTTCGATCTCGGCGGCATCTCGCATTTTTCCAAACAAAACGTGTTCCCCGGCGCCTGGACCGCGGACGAAAGTCGTCTCATCACGAATGGCTGCTACAAGCCGCTCGCATGGGACATCTATTGGACCCAGCAGCCATGCCTGTTCGTGATGGAGCACCTCGAAAAGCGAGACAAATTTTTTGCTTCGCCGATTCTGACCGAATCTTGGGCACACGCAATTGCCGATCACCCCGGCGCCTATTTGACGCATCGCGCCGTGTTCATGTGGACTTTTCTATTCGGCGGCGAAAACATGACGATGTGGACGCGCAACCTCGACGACGCCTCGAAGATAATTTTCGCGGATAATCCACGCCTGATGGCGCTCAAGTCGGTGCACGATGTCCTCAAGCCCACGCTCCTGTTCCGTCCCGGTCCGTGGCTTCTGCTGGATGTGGCCGTGTGTCTGTTCTCCTGGCGCAGGCGCAACACGCCGTCGGGCGCCTTTGCGCTCGGCATCTGCGGATCGGCCGTCGTGTATTTGCTGACGTTCTTCTCTGTCGGCGTCGCCACGGATTTTCGCTATGCCTATTGGGCGGTCCTCGCCGGCCTTGCCGGCGCGGTCACCATCGCAGCCGAGCGGCGGACGGCGACATGAGTGCCGCCGACAAGATATGTCCGGCACGGCGCGGCCTGTACATACTTTGCGTAAACATCGGGATCGCTACTTCCATCCTTTTTATCGCGGTCGGACTCTCGTCGGATCTACAGATGTTCGGCGACGGATCGCTCTTCACTTACGCCATAGCGGCGCAGGATTCGTGGCCGTTTCACTGGCACAATATTCCGGGCCGCCTGTTCACTTACGTCTATGCGTATATTCCGGCCGAGACGACAGTTGCCCTGACCGGAAGCGCCCGCGCCGGCATCTTCGTCTATGGATTGCTGTTTTTCTCCGCGCCCTTGCTCGGCCTGCTTGTTACGTTGGCGGCCGATCGCACGAGCGGCCGCGCCATATTCGGCTATGCCTGTCTTTCGACCGCTTGCCTTCTGCCGCTGGTGTTCGGCGCGCCGACGGAAATGTGGATGGCACATACGCTGTTCTGGCCAGTACTCGCAATCTGTCTATGCACCCCGCACCGGCCGCGTGGCGCGGTCGCCGTATTTGCCGGGCTGCTGGCGCTCGTGTTCACACACGAGGGCGCCATTGTTTTTTCAGGGGCGATCCTTTTCGCGCTATTTCTCCGCGGCTGGCGCCACCCGCTTTTTATAAGGACGACCGCCGCATTTCTCGTCGCGATGACGATCTGGCTCGTCGTCAAGCTGACCGTGCGGCCCGACGATTATATTGCCGGCGTTCTGGCCGCGGCCGCGTTCAGATTTGTCGACATCAGGAACCTCGGCGAGCCTGCCTTCCTTGTCCTGCTCGCGGCGCTTTTGAGCTTTGGTGCCGCGGTTGTCGTATTTCGGCGGATCGATCCGGCAAAAACTTATACTTATGCCGTCATTGTCAGCGTCGCGGCCCTCGCCGTTTATTGGATCGCGTTCGACAGATCTCTCCTCGCCGAAGCGAGATACAATTTGCGCACGGTCCTGCTGATCGCAACGCCCGTGCTGGGTGTTCTAGCGGTGGTGTCTGCAATGCCGGGCGAGGCGCTGCGGAAATCTCCCTTTCCCTTCCTGGCGCCCGTCAAAGCCGTACTTGAAAGGAATTCGAATGCGCGCATGATCTCTGGCGCGGTCCTCCTGATACTACTCGTCCACGTCGTCGAGACATCCAAATTTGTCCGGGCGTGGACGGACTACAGATCGGCGGTGCGCGCGCTGGCAACCGGCGCGGAGGCCAACCCGCTCCTCGGCGATCCGCAATTCGTCTCGTCGCGGCGGATCGGCTCAGGCCTAAACCGGCTCGCATGGAATTCCACGACGCCGTATTTGTCGGTGCTGGTCGCCCCCGGACTCAAACCGGGTCGTCTCGTGGTCGATCCGGGCGCGGGCTATTTTTGGCTTTCCTGCGCCACCGCAAGAGCGAGCGAAATTGCCAGCACCGCCATTCCGCAAGAAGCCCGGCGTCTTGTCAGGATATATGCCTGCCTGCACCGCTAGCCTGTTACGGCTTTGACTCCGGCTGGGCCGCCGGAGCAGCGGCGGGCGCCGCCGGTACCGGGGCGGTCCAGGTCTTAAAATCCGCCTCAGACACAGTCGGCAGTTTCTTCAGGAAGCCAGCGATCTGCCAGAGCTCTTCGTCCTTGGCGCCGGCTAGCGCGAAACTCGGCATGCCGGTCATGTTGATGCCGTTCTTGATGACCCAGAACAGCTGCGCCAGCGTGCGATCATTTACGACGTATTTGAGATCGGGTGGATCGGGATGCAAGCCTTCCGAAAACTTCATCCAGGCGACACCCGGCCCGCCATGGCAGGTCGCGCAGCCATGTTCTAAAAACTTGCGTGCGCCAGCTTGGACGCTCGCCGGTTCGGCAAGGCCGGCCGGTGGAGCATCCTTGGCGTGGCGTTCGATCGATGCAGTGCGAACCTGGATCAGCGCCCATTTCACGATGGCCGGCTCCTCCGCCGTACCGGCGACGCTGTAGAAGCCGCCAAAAAAGATCACCGCCGCGCTGACAGCTGCGATAATCGAAAGTGCGCCGATCGCCGCCAATATTCGCATGACACCCTCCAATACGCTGCGGAATATGGATTATAGAGCAACCGAACGACGCGAGCTAGCCTGCTTCCCGATATTCCGGCAGGCCGACACCGATCGGCTTGGCAGCGAACCATATGTGCGCGACCCGCTGTTCGCTTTTCTTCAAGCGCGTCGTTTCTTGCATGATCACTCATGTTCGCTCATGGCGCGACAATCGGCTGGCCGGCGAGCACCGGCTCCTTAACGTCAATCCCCCGGAACAGGCTGCCTTCCTCGAACCACGACTTCGGCGCCGGCGCGCCCCACAAGGTCTGGCGCTGCGGGTCCTTGAGATCCCATTTGATCGGCTCAAGATCCGGATCGACGGTCTGGTAATCCGAGCAATAGATTTCAATGCGATGACCATCGGGATCGCGCAGGTAAAGAAAGAAGGCGTTGGAGATGCCGTGCCGGCCCGGCCCGCGTTCGATGTTCTGAAGGTAGCCGGTCGTCGCCATCAGATCGAGCAGGTCGATGATGGCAATCGGATGCGGCACCCAGAAAGCGACGTGATGCAAGCGCGGACCGCGCCCATTGGTAAAGGCAATGTCGTGTACGCCGCCCTTGCGATGCGTCCAGGCCGCCCAAAGGCGATGGGAAACCTCGTCTTCCGTGTATTCGGTGACGCGGAAACCGATCTCGTTGTAGAAGGCAACGGCTTCGTCGACATCCGGCGAGAAGCAATTGAAGTGATCGATGCGTAACGGCTTGACGCCCTTGTACAGCGCATATTTCTGATGGATCGGCGGCAACCGATCCATATGGGCGTAGAATTCTAGCGGCACGCCTTGCACGTCGCAGGTCCGCAAGGTGCGCGACTGGAACGGCCGTTCAACCCACTCGACCGGCAAATTCCTTTCACGAAAGAACCGTTCAGCTCTATCGAGATCGTCTTCGCTGAAAAGCTTGAAGCCGAGGTGACCCGCCCGTGCCTCCTTGCCTTGACGCAGAATGATGCAGTGGTGGCCGCGCTCTTCGAGCGCTCGCAAGTGGATTTCGTCCTTATCCTCGTGGGTGACCTGCAAGCCGAGCGTGTCGACATAAAAGGCGCGGCTCTTGCCGAGATTGGTCACCATCAGTTCGACGTGACTCAGGCGGACGATATTAAAAGGCGGGTAGAGATTGGGCGCGGGAACGGGCATGGCTGCTGTCTCCGATGAGGAAGCTTGGCTTTAACCGCCTAATTTCGGGATATTGTGCGGCGCTGTCGCAATCGCGATATTTTTTGTTTCCATGTAGAAGTCGAAGGACCAGTCGCCACCGTCACGGCCGACGCCGGAATTCTTGACGCCGCCAAACGGCGCCGGCAGATGCCGAATATTCTCCGAATTCACCCAGATCATGCCGGCTTCCACATTCTCCGTGAAACGCAAGGCCCTGGTCACGTCGGACGTCCAGATATATGCGGTCAGTCCGTATTCGACGTCATTGGCGATCTGCAATGCCTCGGCTTCGTCCTTGAACGGAATGGCGGTCAGCACTGGGCCGAAGATTTCCTCGCGCGCTATGCGCATCGACTGGTTGGCGTCCGTAAACAATGTCGGCTCGACATAGCAGCCGCCTCCTGCGCTGTCGGCCTTTTTGCCGCCGGTCGCGATCGTCGCTCCCTCGGCGCGGGCAATGTCGAAATAAGACAGCACCTTTTTTTCATGGACCGGATGAATCAACGGACCAATGACGGTGTCGGGGTCGAGCGGATGGCCGATTTTGATGCGCGCGGCCTTCTCTGCGACTTTCTTGGTGAAAGCGTCGTAGATGCTGTCTTCGACCAAAAGCCGCGACGATGACGTGCAGCGCTCGCCATTCAGCGAATATATCATGAAGACGGCGGCGTCGGCGGCGCGCTCCAGATCCGCGTCGGCAAAGACGACAACCGGGTTCTTGCCGCCGAGTTCGAAATGCAATCGCTTCAATGTCCTGGCGCCCTGCGCCATGATCAGCGAACCGGTGCCACTTTCGCCGACAAAGCCAATCGCCTTGATCGCCGGGTGCTCGGTCAATGCCTTGCCGGCCTCTTCGCCGAGACCATTGACCAGATTCCACACACCCTTCGGCAGGCCGGCTTCCTGGGCGATTTCCACCAGTAACCGGGCGGTCAGCGGCGACAGTTCAGCCGGCTTGTGGACCACCGTGCATCCCGCGGCTAGCGCCGGCGCTATTTTCCACGTCGAGAGCATGAAAGGCGTATTCCACGGCGTAATGATGCCGACGGGCCCGATCGGCGTCCGCGTCGTGATATTCAATTGATCGGGCGCCCGCAGCGCCCGGCCGTCGCGTGCCTGCGGCGCCAGGTCAGCAAAGAAGCGAAAATTTTCGGCGCCGCGCAGCGCCGCCTTCGACATGAAGCGATAGGCCTGGCCGGTATCCATGCATTCGACCAGCGCGATTTCCTCCGCGCGCGCGACAATCGCATCGGCAACCTTATGCAACAACGCCTTGCGCTTGTCGCCGTTCATCGCCGCCCAGGCCGGAAACGCCGCCTTGGCCGCTTTGGCGGCGCGATCAATATCCTCGGCCTTGCCGCGCGCGACTTTGGCGAGCGGCTTGAGATCGATGGGCGACATGGTTTCAAACGTCTCGCCAGAAGCCGCGTCGACCGCCTCTCCGGCGATCTGATTCTTGACGCCCTCGCGCGCGAAGCGCTCCAGGTACGTCGCGGCTTTTCGTTGATTGTCCTGAAAACTGCTCATGATCGCTATTTCCGCTCAAGCGCGCGCGTTTGCGCATGGGTAGCGTGTTTCTTCGGGGAAGCCGCGGGCGCTGGTTCCGCCAACGAATGTTCGAGCAATTCCAGAAGCTCGTGCAGCGCACGCAGTTTTTCGGCGCCAAAGCGCCGGGTTATCTCGCTATAGATTGCTTCGGATTGCACCCCGACCGTCTTAATCATCGCCATGCCGCGCGGCGATACCGACACCAGACCTCTCCGCAAATCTTCAGGAATGGCGCGGCGCAGGATCAGATTGCGCTCTTCAAGGTCGCGCAGGATGCGGGAGAGCGAAGGCGGCAATAGAAACGTGACGTCCGCCAGCGCCAGAATTTCAATTTCGTCCTTGGCGGTCAGCGCCCGCAGCACCCGCCATTGCTGTTCGGTCATGCCGTGCCGCCGCAGAGCCGCCCTGAATTCCCGCATGACGGCCTCGCGCGCCCGCAGCAAGGCCATCGGCAAAGACCGGTCAAAACTACGCAATTGTTTTGACGTGGATTTCGGCTGTGGTGAGCCGCTATCCGATCGTGAACCATTTCGCACGCTTGCTACGTCCCCGCTTCGAGCCAACGTTTCTCGCCGGCATAAAAGGTTTCAAGCAAATCGGGACGGTCTTCACCGAGCAACTCGGGATTAACCGCATAGCCGCGCCGCAACTGCGTATAAGCCAAAAATTTGTAAGACGGCCGCAAAGTTTTGACGAGGTCCCAATCGACCGGCAGCGTTTCCGCCGGATTCACCGCCCTGATGTGATCGCGCTGATAGATTCCTTCGAACGAGGCTAGCCGCCAGCCCGCCTCCGTGCGCTGCACGCGCGAGACAAATCGGCAATACTGAAAGGAGTCGAACTCCACATTATCGAACGTCAAGCGGTCGAAAATCGTGGCCTGACTTTCGATCAGCGCCCGATCGCCGTTGATCTGAAGAACGGTCGGCATGATCCAGTGCTTCGGCGAGCTGATGATCGCGCCGGTCCGGCTCATTTTTTTGCGCGACGCCTCAACGAACTCGGCTGCCGTACCCTCAAACCAGGTTGTGCGAACGATCGCGCCGGGCAGAAAACTACCCAACAAGCCATCCCAATTCTTCACATCGCGATAATGCCTCTCAAGCCTGACGAGATCGAATATCTCGGTCCGATCGAGCAGTCGCTTGAGCCTTTCGTCTTGCATCATCTTCTCCTTGAAATCCTGCCGGATGTTATTTTGCAGCGAGCCGCTCTTCCTGGCGCAGCGACAGCAATGCTTCGAACGATTATTTAACATGTTAAGCATTTGCCGGTCAATCCGCGCCGGCAGGACTTGGTTCGTCAACTGCAATTCAAGCCGCCGAATCAGGCGTCAGCTTTCGGCGATCCGATAGCCGATCCCCGGCTCGGTCAGAATAATGCGCGGGTCGTCGGCGTGTTCTTCCATTTTCTGCCGCAGCTGCCCGACATAGACGCGCAGATACTGCGTATCCTCGGTATGCGCCGGCCCCCAGACCGCGGTGAGAATCTGCCGGTGCGTCAGCACGCGACCGGCGTGCTTCGACAGAAACGACAGCAGTTCGAATTCCTTCGGCGTCAGCTTCAACTCCGTGCCGGCGCGTGTGGCGCGATGACGCACCGCGTCGACCTCGAGATTGCCGACGTGTAGCACCGGCACTTCCGCCTTGCGCTGCATGCGATGGCGCAACGCGGTGCGCATGCGCGCCAGCAGTTCGCCAACATTGAACGGCTTGTTGATGTAATCGTCGGCGCCGAGGTCGAGGGACTCGATCTTTTCGGTCTCCCGCTCGCGCGCCGACAGAACGATGATCGGCACGTCCGACCATTCCCGTGTGCGCTTGATGACGTCCTTACCGTCGCCGTCGGGCAGGCCGAGATCGAGCAGCACGATATCCGGCGACTCGGCGGCAATGCGCTTGGTCGCTTCCGCCACCGTGCCGGCGCTTGTCATCTCATAATTGTTCGCCTCCAGCGCGGGCTTGAGAAAGCGCAAAATGGCGGCCTCGTCATCGACGACCAGGACTTGTGTCTTGTTGCTCATGCCGGAACGTCCTGGCGGGGAAAGGTCAAAACGATGCGTGTGCCGGGCCCGGCCACATGCGGACTTTCCGCCGCGATGGAACCGCCATGCGCCTCCATGATGCCCTTGGCAATGGCCAGCCCCAAGCCGGTGCCCTGCCCGCCATCGGCCAGCGTATCGGCCTTGATGAATTTCTCGAACACCTGCGGCAAAGCCTGCGCCGAAATTCCCGGACCGTCATCGGTGAACCGCAATGCCACCAATTCCGGCGCGACCGTTGCATCGATCCGCACATGGGTTTGCGGCGGTGTGTGCGCAATGGCGTTGCCGATGACATTGCCGATGGCCTGTTCAACCAGGGTGGCGTCGGCGCGTACCAGCGGCAGCCCGGCCGGAAGCGCAACATCGAACTGCTGCGCGGCGCCGCGGCGGCGGGCGATACTGACAACCCGATTGACGATGTCGCTAAGGTCGATCCAGTCGCGGCGCAATTCCAGCGCGCCGGAATCGATGCGGGTGATGGCAAGCAGGTTGCGCACCATCTCGTCGAGGCCTTCGGTTTCCTGCTTGATCTGCAACAGCATGTCATTCCTGGCGTCGTCGTCCAGCCGGTCGCCATAGTCGATCAGGCTGGTCGCGGCGCCCAGGATCGACGACAGCGGCGTCCGGAAATCATGCGAAATCGACGCCAATAATGTATTGCGCACGCGCTCGGTCTCGGTCGCCGTCTTCGCGCTCACCATTTCTCTCGACAGTGACGCGCGTTCCAGCGCCGCTGCCGCCTGCTCGGAAAGCGCATCGAGCAGCGCGCGCGCCTCTGAATCAAGCGGACCGGATTCTTTCGCGTCTTTGCCCTCCGGTCTGGCGACACCGATGACCCCTAATTTCTTGTCGCCGATGCGAAGCGGCACGAAGTACCACGGTACGGTCGGCAGGGTGCCTGTGTCAGCGCCGGCCGGTTCGCCGTGCGTGAATGCCCAGTGCGCCGCCATCATCGGCGCGGCATCGAGCGCATCCTCAGGCGGCCAGGCCGCGGTCATGACCAGATCCCCGCCGCTGTCGAGCAAAACAACGACGCCCCGGCCGAGGCTGGCGTGGATTTCACTGGCCGCGCCTTCGGCGACCGCCTCGAACGACGCCAAGCCGGACAGCCGTCTCGTAAACTCAAAAAGCCGCCGCGTCGCCCGCATGCGTGTTGCCGCGACTGTCGCCTGCGCCCGCACCCGGCCGCCGAGCGCGGAGGTGATGACCGCCACGATCAGGAAAATGACCAGCGCCAGAAGTTCGTAGGGCTCGGCGATCGTGAAGCTGTGCACCGGCTCGATGAAGAAAAAATTGTACACAAGAAAAGACAGCGCGGACGCATAGATCGCGGGCCAAATGCCGAAGTTCACCGCCATCAGCACGACGCCGACGAGGAACAGCATCGACAAATTGGGTATCGGCGTCATCGCGGTGAGCAGTTTGCCGACACCCGCGGCGGCGGCGATCGCCAGTGTCGCATAGAGGAAAGGCAGCGGCGCGAGTGCGAATCCGGCGCGACGGCGCCGCGGCGGCGGCGCGGCTTCCGAATGCCGCGTCACCAGATGAATGGCAATGTCCTGCGCGCGCCGGGCCAGTTCGTTCGGCAACGAGCGGCGTAGCAAAACATTGAGGAAGCCGCTCTGCGACCGGCCAATGACGATCTGCGTCACGTTCTCGAATTTGGCGAAGCGCAGCACTTCCTCCGGCAAATCGCTGCCCGTCAAGGTCTGGGTTTCACCACCGAGCCTCTCGGCCAGCTTCATGGCCTCGTCGATCCGCGCGCGCGCGCTGTCGTCGAGATGGCCGCCCGGGCGCTCAACCGTCACGGCGAGCCAGGGGGCGTCCATCAGATCGGCGAGGCGCTTG